>NZ_JCACKA010000072.1:0-5454 GCF_059505145.1 Mojavia sp. | reverse complement strand
GTACCTGTGCCTGTTGTACCTGTGGTACCTGTGCCTGTTGTACCTGTGGTACCTGTGCCTGTTGTACCTGTGGTACCTGTCGTACCTGTGGTGCCAGTACCTGTACCTGTCGTACCAGTACCAAAGCTGCCTGTACCTGTAGTGCCAGTCCCTGTTGTACCTGTGGTACCAGTCCCTGTACCTGTCGTACCAGTACCTGTTGTACCTGTAGTGCCAGTCCCTGTACCTGTACCTGTACCTGTCGTACCAGTACCTGTACCTGTGGTACCTGTACCAAAACTGCCAGTGCTTGTACCTGTTGTACCTGTCGTACCTGTTGTACCTGTTGTACCTGTCGTACCTGTTGTACCTGTCGTACCTGTCGTACCTGTCGTACCTGTAGTGCCAGTGCTTGTACCTGTACCAGTACCTGTAGTGCCAGTGCCACTACCAGAGGAACCGGTTTGGGCAGAAACAGACATAGCTAAGGGTACAGCAGCAAAACTGAGGGCAAATACACCAGCCAAAACAGATTTGGATAAATTCAAAGGCCTCATGGTTATGGTTCCTTATGTGGTCTAGATTTCTGTCGTTGATTGCCGATAAAGCTTTTGCCGGATTCAATCTGCTACTAAATTCAGCCTCCTTAAACAAGACAGATTGAAGGCTCTATCAACTAATGATGGAAGCTCTGAAAAAATCGGATATAGATGAGATTAAGAGAAAGCCTGGGCTGTTTTCAGCGAAACTTAAATAACAAGTGAATTCTCGCTAGATTCATAAGTATCTTAATCTTTTAAAGAAAAGCTTTGGTTTTCGTATGAGCCTGGTGACTTACTTATAGCTACAGCATCAGAGAGTTGCTATGTCGATAACCTCGTAAAAACCCCCACGACGGATTACATCAGTCGGGGTAACTTTGATTAAGAATAACTTCTGTTGTTTTCCTAAGCGTCTATCATAGGATTAAAAACACTTCTATCAAAAGTATTAGTCTGCTATCGATACTTAATTATTGTTCTGATTAACATAACCTTACCTTTAGCATCTTGAATAGTTCTGAGTAATAGCAGTACAGTTTGCATATTAGTGTACTTATCGCTCGTAGTCCATTTATGAAGTAATTATTTATGGATAATTGCTATTCTTGCTAAATAGCTTGAAATCAAAGTCTTAATAGCAGTATCAAATTAATTTATGTATTTGCAGTTTACAAAAGCCAATTTAGTTAGTCGTTTAAAAAATCTTAATTTATTCTTGGAGATTTAACTAATTACACCTTAAGGCAGATGGACAATCAAGATAAAATATCTATCAAAACTTCCGTATTTAAAATATCGTAATTTTTAACACATAAGTATGGCAATAGTTACACGAAATTCTCTGCCTAAACCAGTAGTAGCATCAGAAAAATTGGCTCAACAGCGCCTCATGGCAGAGCGAATGAAAGATGTTAAGCTTTTACTACTAAATTTAGCTAATAGTGAAGAAGCAACTATTAAGCTTATTATTGATTGTCTCTATGATATTGGCTCGGTCAATCTAATCAACAAAAAACTTCGTTTCCGGCCTTTAAACCGAACGATGAAATTAATTGCTCAGATGTCTAAGCCTGTATTTAGAATTATTGCATGGTATTGGTTTCAAAAAAACTGTCCTCAATTAATTGCTAACTGGCTACAAGTCCAGGTTGCGTTTGAAGATCCGACAGATATACCTAAAAAAATAGCTATTGAAACTTCAGAAATACAAGCCTATTCCTCGTTACAAGTAGAAAATATGAGCCAGGAGATTAAGTATTTGCGTCACCAAGTCAAATGGCTAACAGGGATTTGTATAGTCGCGCTTTCGGCTTTAGGTGTAACAGTCGCTGCACTCAGCCGAAGTCCAGAAGCACCATTACAGAGTAGACAGCAAATTCAATCAATCATGGGTCGGTAGTAATCTAGAGTTGGCGATATTTTCCAGTTGAATGAGCAAGCTATAGCTTGTTTCCCTATTCCTTTACTCCTGGCTTTTTTGCGGTTGTCAATGCGCTAAAGTTGCAAATGAGCGTGCATCTAGCTTGAGTTAGGAGAAAGAGTTATGAAAGCAGTCTTAATGACAGCAGCAGGGAACCCTGAAGTGTTGCAAGTACAGGAAATTACAAACCCTGTTGTTCCTGTAGGAAATACTGAACTTTTAGTACGCTTAGTAGCAGCTGGTCTTAACCCGATAGACACAAAACTTCGCCAACGGGGTACTTTCTACCCCGAACACATGCCTGCCATTTTAGGATGTGATGGTGCAGGTATAGTTGAAGCGGTAGGTGCTGGCGTGCAGCGCTTTCGCCCAGGTGATGCAGTGTATTTTTGTTATGGCGGCTTGGGCGCACACCAAGGAAATTATGCTGAATATACTGTTGTTGACGAACGATTTGTAGCACGTAAACCTACTTCCATATCCTTTGTTGAAGCCGCAGCAGCGCCCTTAGTACTAATCACCGCTTGGGAAGCTTTATATGAACGAGGACGACTGCAACCAGGGGAAAAAGTTTTGATTCATGCAGGTGCAGGTGGTGTTGGTCATGTAGCAATTCAACTAGCAAAACTCAAAGGTGCTAATGTCGCCACCACCGTTAGTTCTGAAGATAAGGCAAAATTCGTTAAACAACTGGGTGCTGATGAGGTAATTTTTTACAAGCAAACTGACTTTGTACAAGCAGCTTTAGATTGGACTGGTGGTGAAGGTGTAGACTTGGCGTTTGACACTGTAGGCGGAGAGACTTTTCATAAAACATTCCCAGCAGTGCGGGTATATGGCGATATTGTGACGATTCTCGAACCCAATGCCAATACTGTTTGGAAAGTTGCGAGGAACCGCAATCTCCGCATCGGTTTGGAATTGATGTTGACACCGATGTTACAGGAATTAGTGGAGGGACTTCAGCACCACGCAGAAATTCTTGAACAGTCTGCTATTTTGATTGATCAAGGACAGTTAAAAATCCACGTCAGCCACAAGTTTCCTTTACAAGAAGCTGCAAAAGCACATCAGTTACTTGAAAGTGGGTCTATCACAGGTAAAATTGTTCTGCTCATTAGCAATGAATAATAGAAAAGCAGTTTGCATAAATTGTTTTTGGCCTGGCCAGTAGAATTCGCAGCTATCCAAACAAAGTCCGCCGACGCGGGCTGGCTCAAAACAGCTAGACTGTTAATGAGTTTGTGTGCGTTATTAGCGTTGTTGCTGTTTTTGTTTCCTCTACCAGCTTTGGCAGTACAAACGCAAACAGAACGCACACCTTTAACTCTGGAACTTTTGCAAGAACGACTACGTACACCGACGTTACGTGAAGGCAATTTGACAATTGATTTGCGGCAGATGGTGATCGATTTACGTCAAGAGAATGCTAGCTTCCGCGATACTTTTTACCAATTGCTACGCAAAGAACTACAAAAAACTGGTGCAAAACCTTTGGGTTTAGACCTTAGCTATTCTTTAATTCAAGGAGATTTTGTAGGTAGTGAATTGGGTTTAAGAACTCCTCTCTACGCCCAAGCGATCGCCCCCATTTTTACCCCAACCGAACAAGAACAACTAGAACGTTTACGCCTCGTTTGTTTGCAGTCTCTTGTAATAGCTTTACCCAACTCCAAAGATTGCCGATCGCTTCTAGGAACTCAGTCAAATGTATCTAGCGAAATCGCTGTGTTTCGTGGTTCTTTGACGCTGGTACAAACTCGCTTTAATGGAGAAGTATCGTTTCCTAATACATTTTTTCTTCAGTCTGTAGATGCCCAAGGCGCAACCTTTATTCAACCTACTAACTGGACTGAATCTCGCTTCAGTCGTGCTGTCAGTTTCACTGGGGCTACTTTCCGTCAAGTGAGCAATTTCCAGGGAAGTATTTTTTTTAATAAAGCTAACTTTAAGCAGACCCAATTTCAGGAAACTGCTGAATTGCAAAATAGTATATTTACAGATACTGCCAACTTCAATCAAGCAAGTTTTAAACAGTTAGCTAAATTTAGTAATGTGCAGTGGCAAGGAAATGCTGATTTTTCCGATGTACATTTTGCCAATCAAGCACAATTTACTAAAGCAAACTTCGACCAATTTCTTTTTTTGACAGAAACGACTTTTGACCAAGCTGTAAATTTTCGAGAAGCACAATTTGATCAACCTGTAAATTTGCGGGGTGCTGGCATTTTCAACTTAGCAGATTTCAGCGATACGAAGTTTGCTAAAGAAGCTTTTTTAAATGTACCAAGTCTAAATTTTAACTCTAATCAAGCGAAAATTTTAGGAAATCCTGGGCAGATTGGTAAGATGTTTTGCGTACCTACGTTACAAGGTAATCAAAATGTCTTGCGTAATTTAGGACAGAATTTCCGTCAGCAGCAGCAAATTGCCGATGCTAATCAACTGGAGTACACAAAACAGCGATTGCGATTAATAGAGTTAAGCCGTCGTTTGTTAACCACAAATATTAATAGTGCTTCCATAGCAAGTTTAAATCAACTAGGCTTTTCCCCAACACAGGCGAAAGCGATCGCTCATCGCCGTCAAGTTAAAATATTTCGCAACACTAGCGAGTTACTGACTTTACCAGACATTGATTTAGAAACCTATAACCAATTGCGCGATCGCTTAATTGTTAGCGAACCCCTTTCATTTGGTGGGTGGTTACTGCAAGCTTGGAGTTGGTTGATACTGAGTATGCTGCTGTTATTGAGTGGGTATGGTACAAATTTTTGGCTAGTGTTTGGTGTCGGGGGAGTTGCGATCGCGTTTTTCGGCTTATTATTTTGGCTAGTTGATCGCTATCGCCGCCTGCGTCCTGTACCGATTATTCCCACATACTACGAAACCATTTCCATGCTGGCTAGTTTTAGCTGCTTGGCAAGCTTGAGTTTATTAGCTATCTTTCGCAATGCTGAACAACCTTGGCTGACATTAGGGTGTCTTTTAATTATTATCTTTCCCCTATCAGCAGTTTTATTATTGCGACTTTACCAACAAGGTCGTTATCACGACTTGATGGAAGTTTCCTACTTCGCAGAAGACGGCACAATGCGGCAGCTACGATTACTCATTGGACGTTTACCAGTCATCCCCCGATTTCAAGTATTCCGCGAACGATATATGCCTCTATTATGGAACCGTCGCTGGAACTGGCTTAACTATTACGACTTTAGCCTCAATAACTTAGTTAGATTAGGATTTAACGACATTCGGATGCGAGATGAACACTTACCGAGCATTATTGCTACACTTGCTTGGTATGAATGGAGCCTGGGTTTACTTTACATTACCTTAGTTTTGTGGACTCTTTCTCGTACAATTCCCGGATTGAATTTGCTGATTTATCTCAAGTGAATGTGTGCTGAGTTGTGCATAAACGCTAGCTAATATCATCAACAAATTGCTAATAGCTTCAAAATATAGCAATCCGATTTGATTTCTGAATCACTCGTAGAGGTAAGGGACTGG
>NZ_JCACKA010000071.1:0-103570 GCF_059505145.1 Mojavia sp. | reverse complement strand
TGTTGTAACTGGTGGCGACATCGGGATGGTCTTCTCCCAGCAGCCGTTGCCTCAGTGACAATGCTGTTTGATACAGTGGTTCAGCTTCCGCGTACCTGCCTTGGGATTCGTAGAGTCCAGCCAGGTTGTTGTAACTGCTGGCGACATCGGGATGGTCTTCTCCCAGCAGCCGTTGCCTCAGGGACAATGCTGTTTGATACAGTGGTTCAGCTTCCGCGTACCGTCCTTGGTAATAGTAGAGTCCAGCCAGGTTGTTGTAACTGGTGGCGACAGAGGGATGGTCTTCTCCCAGCAGCCGTTGCCTCAGTGACAATGCTGTTTGATACAGTGGTTCAGCTTCCGCGTACCGTCCTTGGTAATAGTAGAGTCCAGCCAGGTTGTTGTAACTGGTGGCGACAGAGGGATGGTCTTCTCCCAGCAGCCGTTGCCTCAGTGACAATGCTGTTTTCAACAGTGGTTCAGCTTCCGCGTACTGACCCCGTTCGATCAAGTAGTAACCAGTCCTAGCAAGTAACAAAGCTGCTGTTTCTAACTCAAATTGATACAGCGAGATCCAATTAATTGCAACTCTTGCATGGGGTAAAAGTCGCTCACAGACCAACCAATTTACATATTCAGCATTGGGAAAGACTTCTGTAACTGCACAAACAGTCCTTTCTGCCCAAAGACGGCAATTGTCTTCATCCATCTCGGCTTTTAACACTGACTGCACTAGGCGGTGAATATCAAAGGTTTTATTAATCGGGTTCCGGTAAATCAGCGAAAACCGTCCCGCTTCTGCGATAACTTTGACAAAATCTAGGGGTTTGTTTGCTAATGAGCTAAGATTTTCTCCTAATTCTGCTGCACCTGCGGTAAAAATTTCTTCAGGAATCGCATCAGGTGCTAAAAAGGCGCAAACGCGAATTAAATCGGCGGCGGTGGGGTTGCGTTGTAATACTTTCTCAAAGGCGAGGGAAAAGGTGATGCTCACGCTGGGATGATCAATTGCCAGTTCGCCTCGTTCCGCCAGTAGTCTCGCCCCTTCTTCTCGGTAAAATTGCAAATACTCCGCCAAATTTGAGGGAGTTTCTTCAATAAACGCTGCTGCTTGATCTAATGCTAAGGGTAAACCGTCCATTTCCCGCGAGATGGTTTTTGCTAAACTGCGTTCTTCTTCCGTCACCGCATCCAACCCCGCATTTTCTGCAATCAGTTTGGCACGCCGCAGCAACAACAGCGCCCCATCTTCCGGTTGCAACTTTTTAATTTCAATTCGCTGATATATCCCCGTCGCCTGAGCGCGGGTAGTCAACAACACATAACCTTGATGTGCCTCTGGTAAATACTCCCGCAGCATGGGAATTTCATCGGCGTTATCTAAAATCAACAGCCAGCCGTTATGTGTTGCTAACCACTGCTTAACTGCCTTAACTACTAAGCTTTCATCCTTTTCTTGGCTGACAGGTAAATTCAGTAAACGCGCAACTTCCACAAAACCCGATACCAATTCTAGGTGGGAAGCTGCCCTTACCCACAGTATCTGCTGATACTCATGACGATAGCGATAGGCAAACTCGATCGCAGTTTGAGTTTTGCCAATCCCACCCAAACCGCTTAATGCTGCTAACTTCTTTGTTAACAAAGCATTCCGCATTTCCTGCAACACCGCTTCGCGTCCTGTAAAAAACGGGTTGCGTGGGTATGGTATATTCCACAATTCTTCCGGTACAGTTTCGTTCTTCGGTAGCGGGATGATGTTTACTAATTCCTGTTGGAGTACTTGCAAACCACAACCCGTTGATGCTTCCGCCCACCTCAACAATGCAGAAACGCGATCGCCTTGAGGAGCAGTAAGCGGTGGAATTACATTATTTGGCGCATCCACGGCAAACAACAGCATATCCAACTGCTGCGGCGGTAAATCATTGAGCAGTTGCATGAGTGTAGAGCGATCGCGTGGGGGTGTAACCATTAGCGAATTGACAAGAGTAATGTTCTATTTTAAAACAACAAGACCTACGCCAATTTTCCGTTAAATGTAGGGTGTGTTGTCGCCCAGCGCAATGCACCGTCTGAAAGTAATTACACAAGCGATCGCTTTAGGTATCTGTATAAATTTAACGTGAATTAGATAAATTCAGGTGCGTTATCGGCATAACACACCCTACGTTGAGAAGGGTATCGGATTTTGCAGAATTACGGTGAAAGAATGTTATCCAATTCCTGTTGCAGTGTTTCCAAACCGCAACCTGTTGGCCCTTGTGCCCATCTTAATAATGCAGCAGCGCGATCGCCTTGGGGAGCAGTCATCGGTGGAACTACACCATTGGGTGCATCCACTGTAAACAAAAGCATATCTAACTGCTGTGGTGGTAAATCATTGAGTAGTTTAATCAGTTTAAATCGATCTATTTTAGGCGCAGGCTTTGCAGGTTTAGGTGTGAAGGTAGTTGTTTGTGTAGCTCCGAATGCAGCCTTTAATGCTGTATTAATTTTGATCACAGGAGTAAGATGCTCTGGAATTCCTTGCAATTGAATTGCATTGCAACCAAACTTATAAGCGTCTTCTACAGTGCGTCCGCCACCGAGAGCATCATAAAACCCCACGGAAAAATTAATTGCAGCTTTATCTCCAATGGCTTTGCTCATCCCAATCACATAGCCAACGTGCCCAATCATAGCTTTGGCTTGCGCTTCGGAATAACAAGCATTGAGTACAATACACTCAACTCGACCTGCAAATAATTCAAACAGATTTGCCAAAGCTTCTGTATTGACTAGTTTACTTTTACCTTGTTCATCCTCAAATATCAGTCCTTCATCCACTCCATGACCGCAAAAGTGAACGATTTGGGGTTCCACATCTAACAATGCTCGACGCAGATCATTTATTCTCACAGCCGATCGAGGTTGTAACTTAATTTGGTCACGATATTTAGACCGTCGCAACCCTTCTTCAATCTCCCGCACTTCTACATCTAGGCGCAGTCTTGCTTCATCTACGGGACTAGCTGCAAGTACAAGAATTGTTTTGACCGCAGGACTATTGCTCATGATGGAGTCAGAAAAGTTATACCATTCAGTTTAATAAATATACAAATACGCGAGTAAGGATTTCGCAATGCTAAACCCCTACGAAATTCTGCTGTCAAGTTCATCAAATTTCACGGTTCCATTCCTCAACAATGAATGAATAATTAAAACCAGCTTTAACCGAATAGATTGCATCAAATCCTTCTTGCCAATTTGGTAAAACCAGCTTTTTATAAGTCGCTAATAATCCAACTAAAGGTACAACTTGCTCAGGAGACCTTTGGCTATTTCGTTGCTTGCAGTCTTCCAATTTAGATTGAAAGGAATAACCCAAAACCCTAAAACGTTTCGCTTTAGCTGGAAGAATATAACGTTTTCTGTCTTCAACAGTCGGGTTAGTGTTATCTATCACAAAAGGCTGTTTAGCTTCTAAGCAGGCTTGAAAAAGGATTTGCTCTCGATGACGAGTTTTGAGCATATCAAGGTTAATACGAATGTGGGTATTAAAGAAGCGATCGCGATAAAAAGTAGACTTACCCGCTCCCTGGATTCCTATAAAAATAATTGCTTCCATTTACAGAAATTATCATTTTTATCTGTGTTTATTTGTGGTTATTTAATTTTTTGGCGTTGTTTAAGAAGGGGATGATTTTTTTCACGCAGAGGCGCAGAGGCGCAGAGAAAAAGAATTATATATTAGGACTTACGCACTGAAGTCTGAAACCCTGATCCCCCCTAACCCCCCTTAAAAAAGGGGGAACGTCTAAAGCCACGCCACTTGCTACAAGTCGGGGAACCCGCCTAACGCAGTGGCTCCCCTTTTTAAGGGGGTTGGGGGATCTGAGTGCGTAAGTTCTAATATATATGCAACTGGTTTTGTACTCAGCACTCATCACTTTGCTATAAACACCGCCATTTGTGTTGGTGAACCGACCTCTGGATCTTCTGTTCCTACAGGTTGAAATTCTACATTGTAATTAAAGCGTTCTGCTACTTTGTTCGCCCAGTTGTGAAACTCTTGACGCGTCCATTCAAAGCGGTGGTCTTTATGTCGCAGTTTGCCAGCCGGGAGGTTTTCAAATTTGACGTTGTACTCAATATTAGGCGTTGTCACTACTACTGTTTTTGGTCGAGCAAACTCGAACAAAACTTTTTCAAATGCTTCTAGGCGCGGTAAATCGAGATGTTCAATTACCTCAATTACTGTAGCAGCATCGTAACCGCTGAGGCGTTTGTCTTGGTAGGTGAGTGCGCCTTGAATTAGTTGCAGACGTTCCCATTGGTTGCGGGGAAGGCGCAGGCGGTCTAATCTCTCTTGGGCAATTTCTAATGCCCTGTGAGAAACATCTACACCTGTAACCTGTTCAAAAAAGATATCTTTGATGAGTATTTTCAAAAGATTTCCCTGACCGCAGCCTAAATCAATCACCCGCTTTGCACCGCTTTGCTTTAAGGCAGCAATCACAGCATTCATTCGCTGTTGATTCAAGCTAATAGGTTTTTCTACCGCCGCTTCTTCTTGGGCATGGCTTTCTTCGGTACTGTCGGGATCGGGATTATCTTCTTCTGCTAGTTGGGCTAAAGCGAGACGAGTCAGGCGCTGCTGTTGTTTGAGGTAACGTCTGGTAATTTGTTCTCGCGCTGGATGCTTAGTTAACCAACCCTCACCATGACGTAGTAACTTTTCAATTTCATCATCGCCTACCCAATAGTGTTTATCGTCATCTAAGACTGGAATTAAAACGTAGAGATGACTTAACAAGTCGCCCAGAGGCAGAGTGTGCTGTAGTTCAACGGTAAAATATTGGCTCTGTCCCCAATCAATAAATTCCTCATCTAAGGTGTGTCCTTGGGCACTTACGGTGTAACCTAACGGCTCAAACAATTGCCGCAGAAAACTTTCACCGCCACGACAAGGTAAGACAGATAATTTTGCAACTAAAGGAATAGGAGTTTGGGCGAGTTCTGGTCTGTCTTTGCAGCGACCTGATAAAGCACTGCCAAATACTTGGGCGATCGCTACACTTAAAAATGATGAAGCAACATAAGGGCGATCGTTTACATATTGTTCTAGCCTTGTACTACGTCCCCGCACCAGCTTTACTGGATCAACATCCAACAACAACGCCGCCGTACATAGTTCTGGCTTCGCTTCTGGGTAAAATACGTGCGCCTGTCCAAAAGTTAAAGAAAAAGACTGGCAGCGATCTGGGTGTTTATGTAGTAAGTAGCCTAACTCCGTTGCTGGGGAGTGTGTCGTTGCGATGGTGAGCAGCATTCACTTGTGCAGGGTTCAGGGGAATAGTTGATGAATACCGCTTTAGAGTAAACGATTACGGAAAAAAATAATGGTACTGTTGAGGAATATTAAGCAATATCAAAGAAGGGAACAGAGAACGAACAACAGTTCCCTGTTCCCTATTGCCATTTAATACAAACAACAGCTAGGTGATAATCCACAACATCACTCACTTTTAGCTTTCTTACTAAAAATTCGATAATAAAGCCATGTGCTAGTTTCCTTTAAGGGAAACAGTATATATGTGAGAGGATTTATTGCCACAATGATATTACGAAAATCCCGCCGTGCAAAAAAGAGGATGGCACGAGCCACTTGCTGTGCTGACATCACTCCATAAGGATTAAGTTGACTTTTAAATGGCCCAAGGATTAACTTGCGAATTATACAATCCCCATCTAATCGCTTGAGAGTGACAATATCTCCTAGCGATCGTTTGCTGAGTTCATAAAGCGGACTCAACGCTGGGGATACCTCAGCCTCAGAAGTGTTAACCCAAATTTCCTTAGTTGCTTTTGATTGTGGCCCTGTTACAGTCGTCAAAAATATATCCATCAACCGCAAGGCTGAAAAGGTATTTATTTCATAGGAGGAGTTGATTGCCTCTGATGTGCGGCTACTATAGACATTAACTCCATGATTGATAATCAAAATATCAACTTTTTCTAATCTCTCCTTTAAAGCTGCCTCATTACCCAATTGCCAAGCAACCACAGTTATTCCATCATGCCCCTGTAATTTTTCTGGGTTTGTCGTCAAAGCTACTACCTTGGCGTTATGCTTTAAAAGTTCAGCAGTCAATGCTTGACCTAAAGCTCCAGAAGCACCAGTTAAAGCGACAGTTTTTCCTTTCAGAGATAGTGCTGTTCCCAGTATTATATCCACTAGAGGAAAAACACCACTGTAATAGGCATTGACATTATCAAAATGATGCCGCCAATGGTAAGACCGATTCACCCACCAAACAGATGGAATTGCCTCTAATGGCCCAGGTAGGTGGTTATAGTCTGTATCAATTGACCCCTGGAAGTATCGCACTGACGCACCATACAAGAAGGTGCAAGCATAGGCTACTCCCAGCCAGAAACCGATTTGCTGGATAAGCAAGGCAGTTACCGCCAAAATCGCCACTAAAAGACTTGACTCTAAAATATCGTGGTAGAGCTGGGAATCTTGGTAAGCTTTCAACGAAACTATCGATAAATCCCGACGATAGGCCATATGGTGCTTATTGTGCCATTTAGCAAGCCAACTCACCTGGTGGCACAAAGCATGATAGCTGTCTCTTAATACCTCAGCCAACACAAGAGAGAATAATCCCCAACTGGCAAACTGCAAACAGGCATTTACCATAGACCAATGAATCCGTAATTGACCCTCAATTTCAGCCCAGCCTTCAGCTAACACACTCATAGTAATTTTTTTGTACTCACTTTCTGTAATCATTCTTCATAATCTAATAAGAATGGGCTAAGGTCGAGTTCTAGCGCAAACTTTCAATGGGAACTAGTGGTTGCCATGCTCTGTCTCAAGCAGGTAGGGACACATACTCATGGGCTTTCAACCTGGGTTTTGTAAAGAAAATTCCAAACTAATCAACGATCATTAAAAGAAAGTAGGTAAAGAGTATACTTGGGCTTTTTCAATGATTTGCGATCGCAACAACCGCGATCAAGATGTGTATTTAGAAGGCAAAACGGCAGTTGCTACCCTGCCTTAAGCCCTACTCTTCTCCTGTCGCAGACGCTACGCGAACGAGAACGGCTAGCCTTCGGCAACGCTAAAGGCGAACGCCGAACGGGTGTCTACAAGTCTAGCGACCGAACGCACTGCCTTGTCCATCGGCGGTTTATTTCATCTAACTAATGCACTAATTTAGCTGTGCCACGCCGCTACAAAGAAGATATATTGATGCTTGCGATAAAAATATCGTGATCTAATATTGTTGGGTATCTTATCATTTACGATCGCCACAAGACCGATGATTGAAGTTGAGCATCTAAGTAAAATTTACGGTTCCACCCCAGCGATTACTGATGTCACTTTTAGCGTCGAACCTGGGGAGATTTTAGGGTTTTTAGGGCCGAATGGCGCTGGTAAAACTACAACCATGCGAATTTTAGCCGGTTATTTACCAGCAACCAAGGGTACAGCCAAGATTGCAGGCTTTGATGTTCATGACAATTCCCTGGCTGTGCGGCAACGAATTGGTTATTTACCAGAAACACCGCCGTTGTATCCTGATATGTCGGTGGAGGGGTTTTTGCATTTTGTTGCTCGAATCAAAGGAGTTCCAGCAGGCGATCGCAATAATAAAGTGCAAGCTGCGATCGGCCGCTGTAATTTAGAAGATAAGCGTCAAGTGATTATTCGCAAACTTTCTAAAGGATATCGTCAAAGAGTTGGCATTGCTCAGGCGATCGTCCACGATCCACCAGCAATTATTTTAGATGAACCCACCGTCGGACTTGACCCCCGCCAAATTATTGAGGTGCGGAATTTAATTAAAAGCCTTGCTGGAACCCACACGATCATTCTTTCTACCCACATTCTGCCAGAAGTGAGCATGACTTGTAGCCGTGTCGCCATCATCAATCGCGGTAAAGTAGTCGCCACCAACACACCAGAAAATCTCATGACACAGTTGACAGGTGGTTCTGGATATGAATTAGAAATTGAAGGAGAAGCAGCTTTAGCAAAACAGGTATTGCAAAATATATCTGGTGTGAGTTTGGTAGAATCAATTCCTGGTCATCACCTCCCCAGGGAAAATCGCGCCTACCTGCGGGTGATATCCCAACCAGGAACAGAACCAGGAAAAGATATTGTCACAACATTAGTACGTGCGGGATTCGCCTTACATGAAATGCGGCGTGTCAGCGCTACCCTGGAAGATGTGTTCTTGCAACTAAC
Source organism: Mojavia sp. (assembly GCF_059505145.1). Lineage (NCBI taxonomy): Bacteria > Bacillati > Cyanobacteriota > Cyanophyceae > Nostocales > Nostocaceae > Mojavia > Mojavia sp. The sequence goes on along the minus strand of NZ_JCACKA010000071.1, from coordinate 95,343 downwards.
AACAGAAGAAAAGAACTTAGAATCTATTGAAGATTCAGCAGCCAAAGAAGGAGAAGCAGCGTAAATGGGTATAGTCCTGAGTAACATTATTGCCATTTATCGCCGAGAGTTACAGAGTTATTTTGTATCGCCTTTAGCTTATGCGATCGCTGGCATCTTTTGGTTAATAGCTGGATTGTTTTTAGTGATGATTTTGCTAGGGCCAGGTGGCATTTTACCAACAGTCACAGCCTTAGATTTACAAGGGCAACAATTTGGAGTGCCAGTCCCAGCAATAGATGTACCCTATGAATTTGTGCGGGCATTTTTAGACAGAATGGGGTGGCTGTTGTTGTTTGTGTTGCCAATTCTTTCAATGGGACTTTATGCCGAAGAACGCAAACGGGGCACTTTGGAACTATTAGCCACGTCACCAGTCACAAACTGGGCGGTAGCTGTCGGTAAATTATTAGGAGTGCTAACTTTTTTCACAACTATGATTTTACCTCTGCTAGTAATTGAGGCGATCGTCATCAGTGGAGCTAATCCCCCAATGTCACCCACAATAATTTTGCTGGGTCATTTTGGATTAATCTTGCTAGCAGCAGCAATTTTATCTTTAGGAATGTTTATTTCTTCATTAACAGACAGCACAATTCTCTCTGCTGTATTTACTTTTGCAGTAATTTTATTGCTATTATTCTTGGATTTAATTGCTAAAACTGTTCCCGGCCCTGTAGGTGAAGCCTTGGGTTATATCTCACTGCTAAAACATTTCAATACTTTAATCCAAGGCATTTTCGATACCAGTGCCTTGCTTTTATTTGCCAGTTACATTTTTCTCGGTGTCTTTTTGACATCTCAATCAATTGATGCACTGCGCTTTCAACGTCAGTAGTCAATACTCATTTTAATTACATCTGTGAATAACAAGATCCCCGACTATTCTAAGAGGCTGTTTGAAAAGTGGTTGGCTGTGATTTTAGGCACTTATTGATCCCCCCTAGCCCCCCTTAAAAAGGGAGGAACTAAAGTCAAAGCCCCCCTTTTTAAGGGGAGCCACTGCGTTGGTGAGGCAGCGCGGTCTTGGGGGTTTCCCCCATGAGCGACTGCCGAAAGGGTTCCCCGACTTGTAGCAAGTGGCGTGGATTTAGGGGGATCTAAAATATTTTGCTACCGACGAAAGTATTTTTAAAACATCCTCTAAGAAGTCGGGGATCTAAGCCTCTCAATTTTGACAAATAATATGAAAAAAATCGTTAAAAAGAAACCTTGGAAATATTTATTTTGGCTTGGCCCATTCCTAATTGTTGCAGGTTTAACTGCTGGGTCAGTCGCGGCACAGTGGGGGCCAATTCCTTTAGGATTGCTGATTACAGGAATTGTTATTAGTGGGTTGTGGGTAGTATGGCAAAGTCAGCAAAGCCAATGGTGGAGGCGTCGTTCTACCCAAGCTGGCACTAATGCCATAGCTGCAACTCTAGCAGTATTAGCAATTTTAGGGTTAATTAACTTTTTAGGTACTCGCTACCATGTGCGGGCAGACTTAACAGAAGCTCAGTTATTTACCCTTGCTCCCCAATCGCGGGAATTAGTAAATGCTTTACCACAGCCAGTTAAGGTATGGGTGTTTGATGTCACTCAGAATCCTCAAGACCAGGAGTTATTAGAAAATTATCAACGGCAAGGGTCAAACTTTAAATTTGAGTATGTTGATCCCCAGGCTAGACCAGGATTAGCAGAAAAGTTTGGCGTTAAAGATTACGGAGAAGTTTACCTAGAATCTCAAGATAAAAGACAGTTAGTTCAGGTAGTAAATGAAAATGAACGACTGTCAGAAGTTAGGTTAACTAGTCGTCTGCAACAAATTACCAGTGCCAGCACAGCTAAAGTTTACTTCCTTCAAGGTCACGGGGAACGCCCACTTACAGCCGCTGAGGGTGGAATGTCCCAAGCAGTTCAGGGATTAGGTGACAAAAACTTTACTACATCACCGCTGAATTTAGCCGAACAGACAAAAGTTCCTGATGATGCTGCTGCTGTGGTGGTAGCGGGCCCTAAACGCGGAATGTTTGAAGGTGAAGTTAAAGCTTTGCAAGATTACCTGAATCGAGGCGGTAACTTGCTGCTGATGATTGACCCGAATACTGATCCTAAACTCGACAACTTACTTAAAGATTGGGGCGTTCGCCTTGATAATCGTTTGGCTGTTGATACCTCTGGAAATGTAGGACTTGGCCCAGCAGTACCGTTAATTACAGAATACGGACAACATCCAATTACTAAAGAGTTTGGTAACGGCATCTCTTTTTATCGGTTAGCACGTCCAATAGAAACTAGTCCAGTAGCTGGTGTTGAAGCTACTCCTTTACTGCGAACCAAACCTTATCCCAACAGTTGGGCAGAAAGCGACCTGCAAAGCGAAAAATTGGAGTTTAATGCTGACAAAGACCTCCAAGGCCCGCTAACTTTGGGTGTGGCTTTGAAGAAAAAACTGCCAGCCACATCAGAAGTCAAATCAACCCCAACTCCAACAGCATTACCATCACCGACAACTCAAGGTCAAGCCAGCCCAACTCCGCAAGCTTCGCCTACTCCGGCAGCATTACCATCACCGACAACTCAAGGTCAAGCTAGCCCGACTCCGCAAGCTTCGCCAACTTCAACAGCATTACCATCACCGACAACTCAAGGTCAAGCTAGCCCGACTCCGCAAACTTCGCCTACTGCGACAGCATTACCATCACCGACAACTAATCAGCAGACTGAACAAACTGCCAAAGAGTCACGGTTAGTAGTATTAGGAAATTCGGATTTTGCTACCGACGGCTTGTTTCAACAGCAACTAAATGGTGATGTGTTCCTTAACTCAGTCACTTGGCTGAGTCAACAGGATCAGCAACCGCTGTCAATTCGTCCCAAAGAAGCAAAAAACCGCCGACTCAACCTAACAAGCACACAAGCCAATCTTTTGGCATTGTCGTCTTTATTAGGTCTACCTTTAATTGGGTTTGCGGCGGCAGCTGTTATTTGGTGGAAACGCCGTTGAGGAAGAAGCAGGGGGGCAGGGGAGACAAGGGGGCAAGGGGACAAGGGGACAAGGGGAAAGAACCATGATTAACTCCAGAACTTACGCACTCAGATCCCCCAACCCCCTTAGAAAGGGGCAGCCCTGCGCCCTTGCGGGTTCCCCGACTTTCTCAGTGGCGTGGCTTTAGACGTTCCCCCCCTTTTAAGGGGGGCTAGGGGGGATCGGGGTTTCAGGCTTGAGTGCGTAAGTCCTAAACTCTTACTCCCTGTCCCCCCATCCCCCATGCTCCTTGTCTTCTTTATCCAATGCCCAATGCCCATTGACCAATGACCAATGACCATTGACGAAAAATGAAATTTTCTCGCACGACTTTAATTTTGATATTGCTAGCGCTGGGTTTGGGGAGTTTTGTTTATTTCTATGAAATTCGAGGTGCAACTCAGCGAGAAGAAGTTAAGCAACAAAACCAGCAAATTTTCTCTTTTACAGAAGACGATGTGCAGTCTTTGACAATTACAACTAAAAAGATTGCCTTGTCTGTGGAACGTAACGCCCAAGGAAGCCAGCCCAAGTGGTTGCTTAAATCCCCTGTATCAGAGCCAGCAAATGATGCTATTGTTTCTTATTTGACGGATTTGTTGGTTAAGGGTACGGCTACTCGCACTGTGTCAATCCCAGCTAATCAAAAAGGAGATTTTGGCTTAGATCAACCCCAAGCAACTATCAATATCAATCTCAAAAATCAGAAAACTCATCAATTACTGTTAGGTAAATCTGACTTTAACCGCCGTTTTTTATACGTTCAAGCTGACCCTACTGTAAAACCCGATGGTAATATAGATGTGCTGTTGGTATCTACAGATTTTGAAAACGCAGTGAATCGGGAAATATCAGAGTGGAAACAACCCGTAGATAATAGCGAACAAAAGTCTACACCAAGCCCGGAGAAACTAACTCCACCAAGCAGCAAATAAGCAATTACCAAACTCCTCGATATTTCCATGACCAATCCAACAGCAACATTGCTCATTTCTTGCCCCGATCAACGAGGGTTAGTGGCGAAAATTGCTAACTTTATTTATGCCAATGGCGGCAATATCATTCATGCAGATCAACATACAGACTTTGCCGCCGGGTTGTTTCTTACTCGTATAGAATGGCAGTTAGAGGGATTTAATCTGCCACGAGATTTAATTGGCCCTGCATTTAATGCCATAGCACAACCTTTAGGTGCTAAGTGGGAGTTACACTTTTCTGATACAGTTCCCCGTATTGCTATTTGGGTAAGTCGCCAAGACCATTGTTTATTTGACTTGATTTGGCGGCTACGTGCTAAAGAGTTTTTGGCTGAGATTCCTTTAATTATTAGCAACCATCCTGATTTAAAAGCAGTAGCAGAACAATTTGGCATTGACTATCATCACATTCCTATCACAAAGGATAACAAGCTAGAACAGGAAGAAAAACAACTAGAATTACTGCGTCATTACAAAATTAATTTGGTTGTATTGGCGAAATATATGCAAATTGTTAGTGCAGATTTTATTACTAAATTTCCGCAAATTATTAATATTCATCACTCCTTTTTACCAGCTTTTGTAGGAGCGAATCCTTACCACAGAGCTTTTGAACGTGGTGTTAAAATTATTGGTGCAACAGCGCATTATGCTACTGCTGATTTAGATGCCGGGCCAATTATTGAACAGGATGTAGTAAGAGTTAGCCACCGGGACGCTGTTGAAGACTTGGTAAGAAAAGGTAAAGATTTGGAGCGAGTTGTACTAGCAAGAGCAGTGCGATCGCACTTGCAAAACCGTGTGTTAGTTTATGGCAATAGAACAGTAGTCTTTGAGTGATTTAGCATCTAGGCAAAAACTGCTTGGTATTACTTCAATAAGTTTCTAGCGATCGCCTGAGCATCTAAGCGACATAATTTTACCTTTGTGATGATGTTTGCACCTATTCTTTGATAAAAATTAATTCCACGCTCGTTAGATGCAGCTACAGTCCAATCGATCCGACCACAACCTTTTTTCTGCCCTATCTGACACAAGCGTTGTATAAGTGCCTCACCAACACCGTAGCTTCGATGTTCAGCTTTGACATATAAATCATCAAGCCAAATTCCAGGTTTTGCTAAGAAAGTTGAATAGATAAAGTGATAGGTAGCTAACCCAATAGCATTGCCATCAACCTCCGCTAAAAGTACAAAAGTAAGCGGTTTTTCTCCAAATAAATCAACTTCTAGCTTTTTAGGAGTTGCTTCTACAGATTCAGGACAACCATCAAACTCGGCTTTCAGATAAATCAATTCCATAATTTGAGAAATGTCTCTGTGCGTTGCATCTCGAATTGAAATATTTGTGCCGAGCATTTTCTTACTATTTACCATTTCCCTACACTTTGTATTGGGAGATAACTTCTTGTTCAACTTCGGCTGCTTTGATCCATTCTTGCATTGTCGGCATTGCCAAAATTGCCTCTAGGTAATTTTTAGCAACAGCATCTAACTGCACATCATAAGTAACAAACCGCAATACCACAGGCGCAAACATCGCATCGGCAATTGTGAACTCACCAAACAACATATCGCCACCAGCCCCAAACTTATGGCGAAATTCTCGCCAGATGCTGGTGATGCGGTCAATGTCTTTTTGCACATCAGGTGTCAAGCCTTGGCCTGGTAGTTTAGCACGGCAATTCATCGGCATATTCTGGCGCAGATTTTGAAAGCCTGAGTGCATTTCCGCGCTGATAGAACGAGCCAATGCTCTAGCAATTTTATCCTCTGGCCACCAGTGCAGATGCGGAAATTCTTCAGCTAGGTATTCGCAAATAGCTAATGAATCCCAGATGGCTTGATTGTTATGTAACAAAACAGGTACTTTACCTGAAGGAGAATATTGCTGAATTTGGATTGTAGATTCTGGAGTGTACAGAGGAATATTAATTTCATTGAATTGCAAACCGAATTGCTTCATAGCTAGCCACGGACGTAATGACCAAGATGAATAATTCTTATTGCCAATTACTAAGGTAAGTTGCGCCATATTTTTAGTGTCGATAAAGCTGCTCAATCCACATAGATATATCAACTTCAGAGCCTGAAGAAAAAGATTTGCCTGTTACCGGATCGTAAGCTTGCCAATAAATATTGCCGTGGCGGTCAATTTTTTGCCTAACTTGTAATTCGTCTGGATCTGCTAGTAGTATTTTCATCTCAGATTGCCAGAAATTTAACAATGATTTCCAAACAGATGTGAGGATATTATCGCTTAATTTACTTTTGCATAGATAGTTAGAATTTAGTTCTATGCCTGCTGATTTCAGACAGCTAACTTCCTCTTTCATCGGATTATTCCTGATAAATGCTCAGTACATAAGACTGTAACAACCTCTCAGTTAACAATCAAAACATGGCTTGTATAGTTTATATAAATGCTATTTATAGATATAAAATTCTTGAATACCATCTTTTTGGCACAATAATGTGTGTAGCCTTGATATCATCAACAGCCCATGAAAATCTTCCAACTTCGAGCCGTAGTTGCAGTAGCCGATCATGGCAACTTTAGTGAAGCAGCCTTAGAATTGCAACTTTCTCAACCTGCGGTGAGTCATGCTATTGCTACTTTAGAAGAAGAATTGGGTGTGCCTCTATTTGCCAGAGGTCGTCATGGTGCTGTATTAACACCTGCTGGAGAGCGGATTTTATATCATGCTCGTCAGTCACTGCAACATCTAGAGATGATGCAACGAGAAGCTAACCTGCATAAAGGTTTGCATGGTGGTCATGTGCGGATTGCAGCTTTTCGCAGCGTTGCTACTCATTTACTCCCAAAGGCGATCGCTTCTTTTCACGATCAATTCCCAGAAGTTGCTGTCACCATCATAGAATGTCCCGCGTTCCCTGATGTAGAACAATGTTTGCGTGAGGGACGTGCCGATATTGGGATCACCTGTTTGCCGACTAGTGATGAATTTGATGTATGGGAAATTTTTCGGGATGAATATGTAGCTTTAATCCCACCCCAGGCAAAAATTAACGCTGCAAAGATTACTTGGGAAGAAATAGGTGCTTATCCACCAGTCTTACTTCCTTGTGCGCCCTGTGGACGCATTGTCCACAATCACCTCAAAACTATAGCCATCCCCATCAATACAGCTAGCGATATTCAAGAAGACTCTACAGTTGTCAGTATGGTCAATCAAGGACTCAGAGCAGCTATTATGCCTCGTTTAGCAGCTGTACCCATCCCTACGAAAGTGCAGGTACACAGTTTGCCAACACCCTTAGAGAGAGTTATTGGTGTTGCAGTTTTATCTAATGCTCTTCATATTCCAGCCGTGTTTACGTTTTTAGAGATGCTGAGAAAATTTGATTTTTATACTTTAGCTAAATTCACTCTCTAACAATTCATTTTTACGCATAAATTACCATGACCTACCGCATTGTTGAGCAACTAAGCGAAAATCAAATTTTGCAATTAGTAGAGTTGTACAAAAATGAATTTTGGAGTAAAAAACGTACATATCCAGATGTTGTGAAGATGCTTGCGGCTTCAGATCTAATTATTGGTTTAGTTGATGAGAGCGAACAATTAATTGGTTTTACCCGCATTCTTACAGATTTTGTTTATCGTGCAACTGTTTACGATGTGATCATCAAGCCTACCCATCGAAAAATTGGGCTTGGTGTGAAATTGATGGATGCAGTGATTAATCATCCTCAGTTAAGTGCAGTGGAGCTAGTGGCTCTTTACTGTTTGCCTGAAATGATCCCATTTTATCAACGCTGGCGCTTTACTAATGAGGTGGGCGAACTTCAGTTGATGCATCGTTACAAGCAATGATCCCTAAAAGGTGCAATATGATTATTAACCCGGAAAATGTACCCAGTCGCACCAGTTCAATTTACCCCGATGAATTTAAGTCTCTGGTGCAAGGACGAGTCAAACAAGCATTAGGAAATGCGGCTGGATTAAAAAATTTTGGTGTCAACTTAGTTACTCTTGAGCCAGGAAGTTGTTCTGCTCTCAGACATTGGCATACCCGACAAGATGAGTTCATTTATGTCATCGCAGGTGAAGTGACTTTAATTACTAATGTAGGAGCGCAAATTCTTCAACCAGGAATGATGGCAGGTTTTCCGGCTGGTGAAGCAGATGGACACCACCTGGTGAATCGCTCTGATGCTGCGGTAGTTTATTTAGAAATTGGCGATAGAACTTCTGATGATCGGGCTTATTACCCAGATGATGACTTGATTGCCGAACCGAGTGCGGATGGTAGTCGAATTTTTACACATAAAGATGGTACTTTGTACGAAAGTTAATTAATTTGGACAGACGCGATATCTGCATAAATGCGATCGCAATTTATATCATGTCCGTTTAAAGATTTCTCATTATGGCAGCAGGGAAGCAGAGGGGCAGGGAGCAGGGGAGGTAGCAACTGGGCACTTAGAACTCAGCACTCACCACTCCTCATACCAAGTTGCAATCAAAAGTACCAACTGTCATTGCGAGCGAAACAAAGTGGAGCGAAGCAACCTCCCCTAACGAAAGATTACTACAACAGAACGCAACTTGGTATCAGCTGTCGTTTCTCTATCTGGGCAGATTTCATTATTGGGACTTAGATAATACAATTTTCCCTTAATAGTGCTACACATAGGCAGCAGGAGAAATAATTTCTAGCTGTAGAAGCCGGATTTCAGATCACGCAGAGCCATTTGTGACTTAGGAGTAATTAATTTAACAGAAATTTTACAACTAGAGTTATTATTTATGGCTGTCATATTTTAAACAATCGCCTTTCAACAACCAATGGTGAACTCTACCCTTGTTAGCACACTCTATGTCGACTCCGTGAAGGGGAATGATGCCAATGCAGGTTCACGGTTGAGTCCCTTTAAAAGCCTTACCCGTGCCTTAAAAACATCCACAAAATCTACAATTATTCAGTTGGGAGCGGGGACATATAACGCCGCTACTGGTGAGGTGTTTCCACTAATTATTCCTGCGGGAGTAATTGTAGTAGGTAGCGAAGCCAATAAAGGTGCTGGCATTGTCATTTCCGGCAGTGGTACGTATCAGAGTCCTAGCTTTGGTGTACAGAACATTACGCTGCTCTTGTTAGGCGATGCCAGTCTCAGAGGTGTTACAGTCACAAATGCTACGGCAAAAGGTACTGGTGTCTGGATTGAATCTACAGCCCCTACGGTAACTAACAATACATTTATTAATTGTGCTAGGGAAGGTATATTTACAACTGGCGCGGCTAAACCTGCAATTTTAGATAATGTGTTTTTGCAAAATGCTGCCAGTGGGTTGACAATGGCACGTTATAGCAAAGGCGAAGTTTTGCGGAATGTGTTTCAAAAGAATGCCTTGGGTATAGCAATTAGTGACTTTGCTGCTCCTTTGGTTGCCAATAATAAACTCTTAGAAAACCAAACAGCGATCGCTCTCTCACGAGATGCACGTCCTGTGCTGCGTCAGAATCAGATTACCAAAAATACTCAAGGTGGTTTGTTAGTTAATGGTAACGCAGTCCCCGACTTAGGTAATACCCAAGACCCTGCTGGGAATATTTTTCGTGAGAATAAAGAATTTGATTTACAAAATGTTACACCACAGCAGCTACTTTCAGTTGGTAATCAATTAAATCCTATCCAGGTAATAGGGCCAGTAGAGTTTCTCACTGCGACGACAGACACACCCAATAAAGTATCAATTGGTACGAGTTTTTATGACTTGGGTGGACATTGGGCAGTAGCTTTTGTGGAAGCATTGGTGAACGAAGGTGCGATTAGTGGCTTTCCCGATGGAACATTTAAGCCAGAAGCCCCCATTACACGTGCCCAGTACGCTGCTATAATTGCGAAAACTTTTTCACTGCCGACTGGAAACAAAAACAGTAAATTTGCTGATATAAAACCAGACTTTTGGGCAGCGTCAGCTATCTTGAGTGCTGCCAATATGGGGTTTGTAAGTGGATTTCCTGATGGTACGTTTCGACCGGGGCAAAATTTAACCAAAATTCAGGCAATAGTATCTATCGTGAATGGTTTGAAATTTAGTGGCGGAAACCCAAATGTGTTAACTGTATACCGCGATCGCGCTCAAATTCCGAGTTACGCCACAAATGCAGTGGCAGTTGCTACCCAAAAACTTTTAGTTGTGAACTATCCCCAACCCGAACAACTAGAACCACTGCGGGAGATCACCCGCGCTGAGGTGGCGGCAATTATTTATCAGGGATTAGTAGCTAGTGGTAAGCAAAAAGCGATCGCCTCACCTTATATTGTCAATCCCGATGTTGACATCCCCTCGTTCACCGACTTGAAGGGACACTGGGCAGAAGCGTTTATTCGGGCATTAGTCAGCCTGGACTTAACTAGAGGTTTTGCCGATGGCAGCTATAAGCCAGATAAACCGATGACTCGCGCCCAGTATGCAGCTTTAGTGGCAGTTGCCTTTAACCCTACAGCCAAACGCCCAGCCATCGAATTTACGGACGTCGCCAAGGATTTTTGGGCTTATCAGGCAATCCAAACCGCGGCTAGTGGTGGCTTTGTCAGCGGATTTAGCGATCGCACGTTCCGCCCCGATCAAAACGTCCAAAGACTACAGGTAATTGTTTCCTTAGTTAACGGATTAGCCCTACCACCCGCTGATATTAATGCCTTACTTGCCTACAGCGATCGTCAAGTGATCCCCGAATATGCACGTAATGCTGTAGCCACCGCTACACAACAGCAGATAGTAGTAAACTACCCAGATCCTAAGCAGCTTGTGCCAGTTCGTGAAGCAACACGTGCTGAAGTAGCAGCTATGGTATATCAAGCTTTGGTGGCGATCAAACGCACGCCAGCCATTAATTCACCCTATATCGTCTCGCATACAGCTTAGTTGACCAAGTAGAATAAAAAACACTTGCTATCAACTTGGCAACACTTGGGCAAAAATCCTGTAGCTAAAAGCACTTTAGGCTATATGCAATGGGTGAAAAATCTAACCTATGTCTGAAACTCATAGCTCCATGTTCAAACCCGTTCCAGACAGTTCTGTCGATTTGGCAACAGCCTTATTAACTCACTATAGCTTCGACCTCGGTGGTTATAGTGCTAGTCAGCTAATTAAACGTTGGGAAAGCGCCTACCCAATTGAATGGATACACATTGCAGTCATTGAGGCGCTATATCAAGGTCGTTACAAAGCAGTTTCTGTACAGCAAATTTTAAATTTCTGGCAGCGGCGGGGTCAAGCTACCTATCATTTCAACATGGAATTTGAACGCCTTATTTGTAGCAAATTTCCTGAAAGCTTAACGTCACTACATACACCAGTTTTATCTCCTGCCAAGAAAAGCACCACTTTGGAGAAGACTCATTCTCACTTAATCAAAGCCAACCCATCACCTAATCAGGTCGAGAATGCTTACCATCAAAGAAAGATTGCGCCTCTACCACCACTAGTGAGTAAAGAACAAAAGCAACTCTCATCTCATAACACACAAAGGATTTCAGAGTCTCCTACACCTAGTGTTGTCGCCTCTACCCCAATGCCTCAACTGTCCTCTAATGTACCGTCAAATTTAGATTTACAAGAGAGGCTTGAGCCAAATACCCCAGTTGCTCCCAGCCCTAAGAAAGCGGCTCATTTCCTACCACCTGCTACCAATCACAGCCCAATAGGGCAATTTACTCCTGAAACAAGCGATCGCACAGAATCATTCACATCCAAACTCAAAGCAATGTCTAGCAGACAAGTTCCAGCAAAAACTTATACTCAAGAAAGATTAACAGGTGAAAATAGCGCCACAAATTAATCAACCCAGCTTTAGGCGAATTGCTGGCATAATTTTATTTTGTCTCAAATTATACTAATTCAAGTAAAACCAGTTACAAATTATTCTCTCTTGCATAAGTCTAGATTTTGTATAAGGAACCACAGATGCACAAAAATCAACGAGGCAGTGCGCCGTTGGTGCTTCCCACGGCAGGCTTGCCTAAGCGTTGTAGCAACTGCCGTATAGACAAATATCGGTGTGATATCATGTCCGGTTAAACACTTGTCATTGCGACCGGAGGGAAGCAATCGCAAAGATATTGGGATTGCGTCGTTCCACTTGGTTGCACTCGCAATGACATATCGCAACTAATTTAGCGGACATGATATGAATCGGTGTTTATTTGTGGTTTATTTTGGTTTTATTTGGATTTTTGCAAGAAGTCTATTATTAAAGCGGATTATAACTGTCATACTCCACCTTGCCATAATCTAACTTAATTATCCGGTCTGCCAGGGGAAAGTAATGAGCGTCGTGGCTGATGACAAATACTGTTTTTCCCTGTTGTTTAAGATTCAAAAGTATTTGTTTGTAGAAAAATTCCCGAAAGTTAGGATCTTGTTCCGATGCCCATTCATCAAATAAACAAATCGGACGATTTTCTAAATAGGCAGTTAATAAAACAAGACGTTTTTGCTGTCCTTGGGATAGTGCTGTTGTTGTTAATTGTCCTTTCACAATCTTAACTTTGCTATCTAAATTTAACAGCCGCAAATATTGCCTAACTTGGATATCTAAATCAGCATTACCAGTATCTAAAAGACGCTCAAATAAGTAAGAATCAGCAAAAACTACAGAAAATTGCTGACGATACCACTCCCGATTTCTATGATCAATTACTTGGTCATCTAACTTAATTTGCCCAGAATTGGGGATGTAAAGTCCTGTAATCACTTTAGCTAGAGTAGATTTGCCGCTACCGTTACCACCAACGATAAATATTAGTTCGCTGGGATAAATAGTTAAATCTATCGGGCCTAAAACAAAATGGTTGTCTTCTTGTTCATCTGGGTAAGCATGGGTAACTTGTTGTAATTCTAGCTTTGTCCAATTCTGTGTTAATGGAAGCTTAATTGCAGAATTAGTCTCAGTTTCAGCGGTTAATTTTAACCCTATCCTCTCGATTTTTTGTAATGTTACACTGGCTTTAGACAGTTGCTGTAGTTTGTCCAAAATGCTCTGCATTGGCAATAGGAGGTAAGTAAGAGTGAGTACATATGCAGATAATATAGAGCGTTCTATAGCTATGTAATTAGGTAAAGCAAACAGCAATAACCCAACTAAGATAAAAAACAGCAGATTTGACCATCCCTGACCAATCGAAAAGCTTAAGAGGGCCGCTACATTATGTTTGCGGGATATAGCTGCACTAGTTTGCAGTTCTTCAGAGAAAAACTCTTGGCGGCGTGTGGCGTGTAGTTTAAGTTCTTTGATTCCATCGGTAAGGGTGCGAAAGTGTTGGAACAAGCGGTCTTGTTCATTTCGTGCCAAGTTCAGAAAATGTTGAGCATTGTTAATCAATAGTTGAATGCTGCCCACCGCTACCATGATAAACCCGACAGTAACAGCAAATACTATGCCTGATAGCCAATAGAGGTAGATTAAGCACCCGCCGATAATTGCAATGTCAACGCAGATAAAGGGAATGGCATAAACCGTGTTGGATAGTGTTGTTATATCCTCGGTTAAAGTTGCCATGAGACGGTTAGGGCCTAATTGTTCTAAATTTATTAGGGGGGAGGATAAAATTCCTTCACTCAAGCGTAACCTGAGACGATAAACTGCATCTTCGGAAATATTGATTAATAAAAATTGGCAAATGAGGCTGTTGAAGAGAACTACTAATGCTAATGCCCCAAAGTACCATACCAAGTTATCTGTGAAATTACCACTGATAGCGCTGTTAATTAGTCCAATTAATCTGGCGGTAGAACCACCACTAACCAAGCCTGTTAAGATAGCGATCGCTATCTGCAACCTAGAAGCCCGTAAAACAAGCCAAAATAAATTCATCCACGCTAAGGCAATGATATTGAGTTAGGTTTGTAGCCAATCAACAATGCGAGTTCCAGCCACTTCCAGTAGCAATCTACATCACTAAAGCCAATATTTCGCAACCAACTCAGTTGTGTTTCTACGTCTAAAAGTTTGTTGGATGGGTCGTCGTTTTCTGGTGCAATACCAAGTGTTTGTAAAAAATGTTCGTGTAGTGTCTCAGTAGGTGAAGCAACGTGTTCTAAATTGCAGAAAATACCACCAGGTTCCAGCATTTGGAAAATTTCTGTATACAGGGTAAGTTTGCGATCGTGGATGAGGTGGTGAATAGCAAAGCTGGAGACAACTGCATCAAATGAACCTAATTCAGGTAGAGGTTCATCCAAGTTATGTGCAATCACTTCCACTGTTGCATCCCCAGCAAAGCGAGTGTTGACCGCCTCCAACATGGTTGCAGAAAAATCAACTGCGACACATTTAGCCTGGGGACGATCAAACTTGAGTAGTGCTAGTAAGCGACCATCTCCAGTTCCTAAATCCAGAATGCGCTTCACAGACTTGGGGACGTGTTCTAGCAAGACTGCTTCCCCTTCGGTACGATGGGGAATTTTATCTATTTGTGTAAGATAGGCCAAGGCATGGTCAGCAGAAGCCCAGAGGTTGGTTTGATTCATCAAAGAACACTGCGCTGCGATCGTACTGTTCTAGCTTGCCATTTAAAGTAGCTCTACAACAATGTTAAATTGTTACTCAACTCAAACAAGCAGCTTAAATTTTTAAGTAGTAATAGCAAATTACTAAAGTCTGATAATTTCTTCGCCGTGAAAAAAAGCATATCCTCAAGCAAAGATAACAACACTAGCCTCAACCTGAGATAGGTATTTAGTTAGCAACTCATGAGCAATTTAATCTCGCATAAATTAGTAATTTTTATATTCAATTTGGGAAGGATAAACTAGAATATTTGCGCGGCAAGCATAAGACTTGTCAGCATCAATATTACTGAGTCAAACAATTAAACTATTGCCTCTATAATATAGCGTTTCCTAGTCTGCTGAGGTATGTATTTGTCTGTATTTATCTGTATTAATCTGTGGTTATCTGTGGTTAATTATTCTTCCTGTACATTACTGGGATAGAAAACGCTATAGTAACGTAAAGTAATCTAGTTTCTAACAAGCAGCAAACTACTTTCTGGGTATTTAACTATGATTAGCAGATTTGTTAGCTTTTCGCTCATTTTGCTTATATTGCCTTTGAATTTTTTCTTTAGCAAGCCAGCGTATGCACACAGTCTTGATTACTGCTTGGAGATACTTCAGAACGCAGCCTATGTAGCCATTAATAATGAGGAGAAGTTTAAAATTAAACAGTATCCTGAGTATGCTGCAATTGCCAAAGATTGTGATAAGTCGCTTAAAAAGGAAGGTTTGATCACCCTTTCACAGTTAAAAGATCGTGACATTGCTAATAGTGTTCTAAACGGTATACTTCTGGCAGAAGATTTGGATGATAAAGTTAAGAAGGATAAAGAAACCAAATTAAAGCAGAAGGAGGAGGATTTGAAAGCAATTCGGAATACAATTTGTTCTAAGAAGAATAAAATAGATGATTTTGCCTGTGTGAGTCAGTGATCGCACAAAGCGCGCCAAGAGCGTTTAGATGTGCAACTCGCTCGCTTAAACCTAAGCACTGAACGATCGCAATCTTAGCTACATAGTTATTGCCAATTTACAGGTATGCCCCTAGCGCGTGCAGGGGCAAGTTTTGCTTTATCGATTACCAATGAGCGATCGCCGCTGGAGCAGCAGGAACGGGAATGGCTAAGAGTTAACAGGAGTTACGCAATTGGAATGAGAGTGTAGAGTGTAAAGAGGATCTACCCTGCCTTCCTCTCACCTGCGTAACTCTCAATATGGTTCGGATAAGCACTCTTCACTGTCCTTGTGGTCTGAGAAAAGGTTAAGGGGTAAAGGATAAAGGGTAAAGGATACATTCAAAACCTTTTCCCTTTCCCCTTTAACCGAACCGTATTGGCGTAACTCCCGTTATGGTTAACGACAAAACTTTAATTCCTGAACACCCACTAGCTAATTTGCACAATCTTGGCTACAGAAGGTACACCGTTATTCAAAATAAACAGCATATAGTGACCTGGTGGACACAAGTTCCTGTCTGAAGGTGCTGTAACGTTTAGACTGCCTGCTGTTTTTGTATAATTTAGGCGATTGATCCGTTGGTTTTCATTAAATCCATGGGTTACGGAGGAGAGTCGTATCCAAGAAACACTTGTAATGTTAGCTGCGTCAGGCGTGTTTACAGCAAACTGCTGACTATAGCTTACACTGGTGGGGGCGGAGGCGATTGTTGGCCGCATTCCAGCGAACAAGTAGGGCGGTGAGTAGATTTCTACATCATAATGTCCTTGATTTTTCGGATCGTTACCGTCTGACGGTTCACCAGCCGCTAAAGGCAAACCTCCGCCTCCTACTAGAACTCGACCATCCGGCAGTAGCGCTGCAAACGAGTGATAAAACCGTCCAACTTTCATGCTGGCCATGGTAGACCACTGCTTCGTTGCTGGATCCCACATCTCTGCGGGTAGGACTGTGCGATCTACACCGTTCTCAATTGCGGTGTTGAAACCTGAGCCGCTAGTTCCTCCTGTGACAATTATTTTGCCGTCCGGCAGGAGCGTAGCGTTATGATGTCTTCGACGGAAAGCCATCGAAGGTACAGGTATCCACTGGTTAGATACAGCCACATCAATGACTTCAGCCGTATTTGTGGGCAGACCGCTATACTTTTCCAGGCCACCACCTACGATCAGTACTCTGCCATTGTCGTACATTACAGACGACCCGTAGAAGCGATCGCCAAGGTTGCTGTTTGACACTGTGCTCCACTGACCGGTTCCCACAGTATTCAAGACGCGCGTAGTTCGATTTGGACCCGAATAAAAGACTCTGCCGCTCGGTGCTACGAAGCCCCATGGATAGTTGTCCAATTTCTGCGGCGCAGCGGTGAGGGAGCGGTATGTTGCACCGCTAGTCCAAACTTCAGGGATTGTAACGATGTCTTGTTCGTCGTTGTTAGTACCAGCAACTACTGCTGCCTCTCCATTGCCAAGGTAGGTGACAGTAGGATACCACCGACCCTTGTTCATTTTATCGATATATGAAAACCAACTGTTGGTGTTGAAGTCATAAACATTAGAGTCGTTCGAGCCGATATCAGCCTGTTGATTAGGATCTGGGGTAGGCGAACCCTCGTGTCCTCCTGCAACCAACAGCCGACCACTCGGAGCAAAAGCATGACCTGCACAGAAAATATCAGTTGCAACAGTCGGTACTGAGGTAAAGGCTTTGGTGTTTGGATCCCAGACTATGCTTTGTGGAGTATTGGCTGGAGCCAGTTTCGGGCGCTGCCAAGCTATCACCTTACCATTGGGGCCTACACTTGCATGAATGGGAACGAGCGGCCATGGATAGGGGCCAGCCCAAGACCCGACTAATGCTGGGTTTGTTCCAGACTGCGCTAAAACAAACTGTTTTGTTGATACCCCACTTAGGATTACGATAACTGTAATTAAAGCAAATACCAAACTAAGAAGTTGCTGCGGTCGAAATAATCTACGCATTGAAACTCCTTCTTTATATTTCATTACTAAATATAACAAGACCTAGCCAACTACCACAGAAAAGTGATGATTGATAGTACAAAAGTATTGTATAGGCTTGCCCTGATCGTTGATTGGGTGATTTAACAAAGCGGCTACTGACGTTTGCGTATTTTCCCTTTAGCGGCGACCCCAGATTTTGCATTGGTAAGTTCTTTGCAACTATGGAAACTGTGCTGTTGCTGACAAATATTGCCCAGCAATTCCGGTTAACATTAGTGCCAAATCAGGAAGTTACACCCTGGTCTGCTTTGAAGTTGCGTCCTAAATATCGGATAAAAATGTTGCTTGCCAAACGGTAATCATGGCATATATTTGCGTAACTTCACTCATCATGCCTCTCTAGCAAGAAACAGAGGGTTAGGATGGTTCAATTTGCTTACTTTGCCGCCACACCAATAATATGAGGACTAACAATCGGAAACGGTGCTTCAAAATGCTCATAATTTACGCTGGCAAATCCAGCATTTTCTAGGGCTACCCAAGTTTCGCGATCGCAGTTACAACCATCACCCAATACTTTCCAAATAGGGCGAATTGTACTTTGTACGCGTCGCAACCGAGTTCCACGTTCTGCGGCGACGTGTTCAATAAATAAAAAGCGTCCACCTGGTTTGAGAACTCTTAAAACTTCTTGTAATGTAGCATCAAGATTCGGTACTGAACATAATACTAAGGTACTAACAACAGCATCCATGCTGTTATCGTCAGCGTCTATGCGTTCAGCAGTACCAGTGCGAAGGTCGATATTTAAGCCCAGCTTTTCTGCTTCTTGTTGAAGATAAGAATGCATGAAGGGGTTTGGTTCAATTCCTACCCAGTGAATATCTTGAGGGTAATAGGGTAGATTGGGGCCAGTTCCAGGGCCAATTTCTAAAACATTGCCGTGCAGGTTGGCGAATAAAGAACGTTTGCGATCGCTTACTACTTTCTCATATCCAGCGCTACCTTTAGCCATCATCCAAGCAAATAGGCGTTTGCCACAATTGCTGCAAATATGATTTGGTGATTTTCCACAACTTTGGTTTACAGCCATTTTATATATTTCCTAGTATTTTGCCTCTCTTGCTTATCTCAGATTACAATTTGCTATGAAAAATTGACCTCAGCCAGTGGACTCACCTGGTTGGGTGATTTTGGATAATTAACAGATGCCAAAATCAGATTAATTTATAAATCAAGGTTTGCTTAAGAATTTTTCAGAGATTTTTTTTGTGCTAACCAAGTAAATAAAACTATACCGCAGAGGTCAGCAGTTAAGTCAACTAAATCAAATGTCCGGTTGGGTGAAAATTTTTGGAGAAATTCTTCAGTCACAGTGAACAGGCTAACTAAAATTGCTGCTAGAGGAATAGGAATACTAAAAAAAATAATTGCCCGCTTCTTGAGTGCCAAATGACTTAAAAAAGCTCCTATACCTATTAATATAAAATGCCCAATTGTGTCATAAAATGGAATAACTGAATTTTTGACGGGTAAAATTTTCATGTAAGCAGAAATAATGATTGTCATCAGTATTCCTAAGTAAAACCAAAAAGCCATGACCCAAAAGCGGTTAGATTTCATGTTATTGCTTAAACAAAACATGTATTATATAGCAATCCGATTTGATTTCTGAATCACTCGTAGAGGTAAGGGACTGGGGATTGGGGACTGGGGACTGGGAAGAAGGAATAAAGGTGTACTGAATTTTGTTCAAAAATCAAATATGAGTCCTATAGCTTCAAGAATAAAAAAGAGTATTCCGCAATTAGAACACCCTTTTTTAATAAAATATGTTAAATTAATGTGAATCTAAGTTAAACATTTTAGGTCTGTAAAATGCCTGTAATCTAGCAAAATTAGGCATGAAGGTTGGCTTGTTCTTGCAACCAAGGATCTACAGGCTGTCCATCTTTGCGACGTAATTCAATTTCCACTACCATTACTTCTTTAGAACCAGGGGGAGCCGGTTTTTTATGGAAGATAATGTCATAGTCTAGTGGATCATGATTGCGTTCTTTCAACCATTCTTGTACCTTGGTTGTGGCGAAGAATGATTGCCCTTGCTCAAACATGCGAGTAATCTGCATTTGTAGCGTGTAGGGATTTAAGCGACCCATTTTCTACCACCTTGATAAAATAATTCGTAGGGTTAGCATCGCCTACCCTACTTGATACTTTCATGTTAGTTGTATCACAACCAAGATTTTTACCATACAGGATATTAACTTAAACTCTCCGTCTAATACGAAATCTGGTTTTAGCTGTTTCTCAGGCTGCTGGTGCTAAGTTGAGATATTCACCCCCAGCAAGCAAGTAAGAGATTTACGCTTGTTTACTGCCAATTTTAATTCTATTGTGGGGGTTCGGTAAACCTCATGAGCTATAGGTGGCAATTCGCAGTCAAAGTTAATCTATCTCAAGGTAAAGCCACAAAACGTCTGGAGTACGGTAAACTGCAATACTAAAGTTATTAATTGACCGTTACAATCAAAACTATAAAGCAAGTGGAGGAGCCACCAGGATGCAAGTTACATACGATTCTGATAAGCGTAAATTGCTATCCTCTCTGTGTCATGGGGCGATTTTCTTTAGTACAGCATTGTTTTCGATTGGAGTTCCAATAGCCATAAATTTACTTTACGACGACCCAGTTGTTAAAAGTAACGCCAAAGAATCGATTAATTTTCACTTCAATGTTTGGTTCTGGGCAACTTTAATTGGTGTCCCACTAGGAATTTTATCTTGGCTTACTTTTGGTATTGGCGGAATTTTATTTTTTCCCGTTGTTGCTTTGGGCTTTGCACTGCACTGGGGATTGACAATTTGGGCAATTTATCATTGTCTCACTCAGCCAGATGAACCGTTTCGTTATCCGTTTATTTTTAGACTTTTCTAATTTTATCGACTCAAGATAAATTTTGCTTTGGCAAAAGGGATGGAGACAACTATCCCTTTTTTTTGTTTTTATTTTAATGGTGCGATCGCTTTAAATAATTATTCTCATCAAATATTACATAAAAGATGGATTTCGGTAAACTCTGGTATTCGTAGGTTATTTAATTATTATCTCTCGCTGGAAATTACTTAAAATTTTAATTTGAGAGCTAATATTTTTCAGTATGATTACTAAGTTAACTATAAAAGTTTAATCTTTTTTTACTGTATTTTTATATTGGATCTATAAATAGCTATTAAGTTTTAGTTTATATATTTATTTATATAAAATCTTAAAATCCTTATAATGTAAACAAATTACCGTGTTTGGGCTTAATTTTATATACAAAAATAATAGAAATATCTATTATTTAAATGGTTTATTTAAAAGATTAAATTTTCAGTATAATTAACATAAAGCGAAAAGATAGCATATATACAGTTGCTTTACCTGGTTATAAACCTTACTTTCAATACATAGGTTTATAATTCTTTGCTTAAAATGAAGGTTGCATCATTAATTCCTGCTTTTTTGATCACAACATCTGTTGTCCTGGCTACGACTTCTATGCCAGCTTCTGCTGTGACTTTTGGTTTTAGCAATATCGCTGGTGGTGATACAGTTGGCGATGCTTACAATTCCAACTTCTCATTTGATGTGATTCAAAGTAGCAGCGATACAGTTCTGTTCCAATTTTCTAACACAGGTTCTGTTGAGCATGCCCTTAAACAGTTTGCGTTCAGCATTGACAATAGTGTATCTGGACTTTTGTCTAATATGATGGTCAATGTGGGCAATGTTGGTACTGTAAACTTCAATGGCAATCCCCAAAATTTATCACAAAGTAATAATATTCTCGGATGGGATGGTACAACTTTTGGCGGAGGAAAATCTGGAAAAAACAGCAATTCATTGCAACCAGGTGAAACTTTAGGCGTTAGTTTCACTGCTAATTATAATAATGTTATTGCTGCTCTAAATGCGCGTACCTTGCAAGTAGGTATTCATGTTGGCAGTCTTCCAGGAGGAGCTAGTGATAGCTACGTAAATAGCAGTCCTATCTCCCAAAGCGTTCCTGAACCAGGTACTATCGTTGGTGTTATGGCTTTTGGAATTGCTGGCTTGTTGACACGGAAGAATAGCAAAAATGAGAAACTAGAAAATATCAAAGCTTAATTTAGGAAAAATTTAGGATTCTGAATTTTGCTATTTTGAAACTGTCTTAACCAAAATACAGTTGGACTTCTATAAATTATTAGCCTTTGAAGCATTGGATAAATTTATATCTAGCGCCAACCAGTTTCATCAGCTATTTTATTTGTTTCCCTTTTCCGTTTGGATGGGGAAACATTTGTATTAAGAGCTGATTCGTAAATAAAAGCTTAAGATGCCATACGCTTGACCATCAGACGAATCAATGAGCCATAAATCATTGCTTCACTTAACTCTGTGTACAACTCATAATCCTTACTCAAACGCCGAAATCGATTGAGCCACCCAAATGTGCGTTCTACAATCCATCGTTTCGGCAATCGCTCAAATGTTTTCGATATCCTTTCAATCACCTCAACACGAACGTGTTCACTCACACTTCAGATTGTGCATGAATCTGCTAGCGATCGCCGCAAGCACGAAGAGATGGGTGTTGTTGCTGGGTGGAACTCCAGTTTCGATTGCCTTGACGAATTTCTGGCGAAGCAAGTCCAACAGCAGCAGAATGGTTTCACAATAACATTGCCATCAGATCGGGAAATCGTCGTGACTCGCGTCTTTAATGCTCCGCGCAGACTTGTCTTTGAGGCCTGGACTCAACCCGAACACGTTCAGCGCTGGTTTGGGGGTTGTAGCAGTATGACAATGACTGTTTGCGAAATCGAACTGCGCGTGGGTGGTGCTTGGCGCTATGTCTTACATGACTCCAAAAACAGCATTGAACACGCATTTTCAGGAGAATATCGTGAAATTGTGCCACCAGAACGATTGGTTAGTACCGAAATCTATAAACCAGTCCCCAATAGCGACCACTTGAATACGCTAACCCTGACTGAAATTGACGGAAAAACAACGCTGCATATTCACATCCAACACCAGTCAAGAGAGCAGCGGGATGGGCATCTCCAATCTGGTATGGAAGAGGGACTGGGCGAGACTCTCAACTGTCTTGAAGAACTCCTCCAATCAATGGCATAACACTCTTACAAAGGATAGCAGCAAATATTGAATGGCAATGAACGCGATCGCTGCTTTTTCCTGTGTAGCGAAATCTTTGAACACAAGAAAATTTGCAGAGAACAATATACATAAATTTCTGCTTCACCTGATTGGGTGAAGCGGAAGAAGGAGGCAATTGCTACCCTAAGAAGCACTGTGGCAAAACTCTATCAAATAGGGGAAATATCATGTTCTCTATTCATAGCCTGCATATCCCTCTACATCAAGTATCAACCCTTAGAATTGGTGACTCGACCTTAGAAATCAAGCAAAAATCACTTATTTGATATCATCGAACGCCATGAGATGAATACAGCACAGAACTAGAAAAAACCATTCTTTAGATAGACTCAATGGGCAGATTTAACTGTCAAACTACATTTGTAGCTTTTGTAGTATAGTTTAAAAAGATACTTTGCTTGCTAAATACTTAAATAGAATTAATCATACAGATTTTCGTCCTGTTCGTTGTTTTCTGTCTCCACGAATGAATTTAATTTTGTTCAACTACTTATGAGTCACACGCTACAAACCACAAAATCTTCATCATGTCACCTGACAATGCAAACCGCACCGCACTCACAGCACGGGCAGTCGCAGCAGCTGTATCGGTTGCTTCTGCCTACGGTGTAAAGGTTGAGGCTCCCCAAGTGCTGAATAATGCTTATTCAGTGCGGGTTTATTTACATCCTGCACCGATTGTTGCTCGTGTCAGTACCGTCACTGCTGTACTCCGTTCTCCAATCGAATCCTGGCTGGCACGGGAAATTTCTGTGGCTAAGTTTCTAGCTTCACAGGTTGCTCCAGTGATTGCACCCAGCGATCACTTACCAGCAATCCCGCATCAGCATGACGGATTGTTTATGACCTTCTGGCACTATGTCCAACCTATATCTGATAGCCTGCCAGATCCTAAAATCATCGGCCGAATGCTGGCTGAATTACACGCCCTGCTGCACGATTACCCTGACGATCTACCTTTATTAGCACCACCCCTAAACGATATTCCCCGCGGGCTGGAACGGCTAAAACAGGCAGGCAATATTCTAACTACAAGTGATTTAACATTGCTGCAAGAGACTTATGATCGCTTATTGCCGCAGTTAACAACCGATCAACTACAACCATTGCATGGAGATGCCAATGCTTTAAATTTAATCCCCACAGCAGAAGGATGGCTGTGGAACGACTTTGAGGACACTTGCAGGGGGCACGTCGCCTGGGACTTGATCAACCTTGATGACGCAGGGAAATCAGCTTATCCCAACGCACCTGACTCTACTGTACTGGAGCCATACATCAAGATGCGACAACTTCACGCGATTGTTTGGGTTTATGCATTATTATCAGAGTTTCCTGACTGGGCTGTTCATGCCAAAGTCATGCTCAATAACCTACGTGATGCACAAGCACCCTCTCAACGAATAGAACCCATACCCCGCAACTAATCTTAGCTGCTTCGTTCACTATGAAAACTTCTCAATCCCAGGGTTCATCATCAAAACCTTCAGTGCCATCTCGCCGAGTACAACTTGGACTGCTAACACTTCTGCTAGTAGTGGGTGGCGGTGTGGTAGTTTGGCGGACAGTTACTCCTATCAGCAACTCAGCATCTTCGCAAATGGCTCAAGGATTTCCGCCAACAACAGTAGAAACCGTTGCTCTGAAACGAGGTGAAGGTATTAGACGCATCCAGTTATTAGGACAAGTAGAGGCCAGTAAAAGTGCCACACTCCGCACCCAAACTGCCGGGACAGTCGAGAGGGTTTTGGTAGAGGTGGGCGATCGCGTTAAGCCGGGAATGACGATCGCCACGTTAGACGATGCGGATCAGCAGCTAGCATTGGCAGAAGCACAAGCAAAGCTGGCCCAGGCGCGCAGCGAACTGGCACGTTTGGAAGTAGGCACCCGACCGGAAATTATTGCCCAGCGTCGAGCGGAACTTCGCTCTGTGCAAGCACGAGAACGGGAAGCACAGCAGAACCTTAAACGTTATCAAGAGTTAGTGGCAGCAGGGGCAATCAGCGAGAGGGCGCTATTAGAGGAAAGGGCTACGGTAGATGCGACAAGAGCCGAACGCTTGAAAGTAGAAGCAGCCCTAGCGGAAGCCACAGCTGGCCCTACCCGTGAAGAAATTGCGGCTCAAAAAGCTAGCGTCGCCGCCGCCGTATCTGCGGTTAATCAGGCACAACTTACTTTGGCGCGGACAGAAGTTAAAGCTCCGGCAGCGGGAATTGTGCGATCACGCGAAGTGAGTGTGGGGGATTTGGTCGAGAGTCGCGATCCAGTGCTAACTCTGGTGAATAGCAACGAGTTAGATGTCTTTTTGGAATTACCAGAGCAACTCAGCGGCAGTATTACCCCTGGTTTACCTGTAGAACTAACTGCCCGTGCGATTCCCAACTGGCAAAAACGCGCCACAATTAGCGGTGTGGTTCCGGCGGCTAATGCAGCATCACGGCGGCAAATGGTAAGGGTGCGATTGCAGAATCCACCCCAGAATTTATTGCCCAAAATGGCGATCGCCGCAGAGCTACAGTTGCAGGTTGAGCCGAATAGCTTTGTCGTCCCCCGCGATGCTTTGGTGCAGCGCGATGACAATTGGCTGGTTTACACCGTTGCCAATGGCAAAGCAGCCCAAATACCCGTGAAACTAGTCGTTGACATGGGCGAAACAATGGCGATTTCTAGCAGTCAATTGCAAGTCGGGCAACCCGTTGTGGTGCGGGGTGGTGAAGCGCTGATGCATGGAGCGCCAGTGCAGATTGCTGAACAAAACACGAGGCCAGAATCATGAACTTCATTGAAACCTCTGTCCGTTGGCGACATGGCACCTTTGTTTTATTCTGCCTGTTGACGATGTTCGGGTTGATTGCCCTGTTCAGGTTGCCTTTGGAACTGCAACCAGGAGGCGATCGCCCAGAAATTACGATTACCACTCCCTACATCGGTGCAGCCCCAGCAGAAGTAGAAGATTTGATCACTCGCCCAATTGAAGATGTGCTGGAGGAAATCGAGGGCGTTGAGGAAATTACTAGCCAAAGTTTATCAGGGATTAGCACCATCACGATCAAGTTTGACTGGGGTACTGATGTCGATGCCCGCCTAGTCAATCTGCTGAACAAATTACAGCAGCTAGAAGAACTACCAGAGGAAGCGGGCGAGTCTGATGTCCAGGTTGCTAGCGGCAACAATAACCCGATGATGTGGATCGTACTGAAGCCCAAACCCGGTTATCAGACTGACTCTAACCGCTACCGCGACCTGATTGAGGAAGTGATTGAACCCGCACTGCGACGAGTCGAAGGGACGAGTCGATTTTTTATTGTCGGCGGACAGGAGCGGGAAGTTGAGGTATTAGTCGATCCGAAAGCCTTATCGGATCGCAATCTTACCCTCACCGATATCACCGACACCCTAAGAACCAACAATCGTGATATTCGGGGCGGGCCCTTGGTGCTAGGAAAACGCGAATATCAGGTGCGGACGGTCAACCGAGCGCAAGAGTTAGATCAACTCAAAACCTTTGTCCTGCGGCGCAACGACGCAGGAACAGTATATCTGGGGGATGTCGCTGAGGTGGAAATGGGGCGCAAGTTCCAGGACAGCGCCTTTCTGTTCAACGATGCTCCCTCTGCCGGAATTGGCATCATCCGTCGGGTAGGCGCGAATGTGCCGCAAGTCTCTAGGGGAGTCCGCGCTGCATTAGCGAATTTGGCAAGGCAATTTGATCGCCAGGGGGAAGGAGTTGAGTTTGAGATTCTTTACGATGAAAGCACGTACATTGACCAGTCGGTGTCTAACGTCCGGGGTGATTTAATTACAGGTGGAGTGTTGGCGATCGCAGTATTGCTACTGTTTTTGGGTTCACTCCGCACCGTTGTTGTTGTTGCCATTAGCATTCCGATTGCGATGATCGTGGTGTTCATCGTCAGTGCAGTGCTGGGGCGATCGCTCAACATCATCAGTTTGGCAGCATTGGGATTTGCGGCGGGGATGGTGGTCGATAACGCGATCGTCGTCATTGAAAACATCTTTACCCACATGCAGCAGGGTAAAAGTCGCCTGCAAGCGGCGATTGATGGGACGCAAGAAGTCGGCGGGGCAATCTTGGCGGCAACATTGGCAAACGTGGCAGTATTTGCGCCCCTGGTGCTGGTGACAGGCGAAGTCGCACAGTTGTTTGTCGATATGGCAATTACAATTACGGCTGCTGCTGTATTATCAATGTTTGCATCATTGACGTTGCTACCAATGTTAGCGAGTCTGTTTCTCAACCCAGCAGAAGCACAGCAAACGTTCCAATTAGGAAACGCCAGCGATTCCCAACTACAAAGTAGCGGCAACTGGCTAGAGCGATCAATCATGCAGACTTCGTTCGGGTTTCGACGGCTGCAAAGCAAGTTAGAAAGCTTTTTATTGGCAACGGTAGGTTGGGCGCTAGGCCCGCGTCGGCTCAAGCGCAGACTTGCATTGCTCTCTATTCCGATTGTTTTGCTAGCTTCCAGTATTGTCTTGCTGCCTCCAGCGGACTATTTACCAGAAGGCAACCTCAATTTTGTGTTTTGGTTGACCGAGACGTTTCCCGGAACCAGTGTCCCAGAGGCAGTCAAACTGTCTGCACCTCCCAGAGGATTCCTGAAAGAGCAATCTGAAATCGCCAACACATTTTTTGTCAACTTTCCGCAGTTTCGCGGGATTGGCATCAGCCTCAAGCCAGAATCAGCGACGGGTAGCGGGCTAGCCCAGATGGTAGAACGCTTGGCTGGTAAAAGCTTTGGTTATCCAGGCTACAAATTCATGTTTCCAATCCGGTTTCCCATCTTCAATGACCCGGGTAAATCCTTTGAGGTGCAGATCATTGGGCCAGACCTGAAACAACTTGGGGAGCTAGAGCAACAGTTGACTCAACAAATCTCAGCCTTGCCGGGAGTTGCGAATGCTCGCTCTAACTCTATTAACGGCGCTCCCCAACTGCAAGTCATTCCTAACCGTGTGCGACTTTCCGAAGTCGGTTTGTCAGAATCGGAGGTTGGGGCGATGGTCGAAGCGGCGCTGGGAGGACGCTTTGCCTCTGAGTTTGTGGATGGTAAAGAAGAACTGGATGTTACTGTACAGTTGCAAAATATCTTTGTCAAAACACCTGAACAGTTGCGCCAGTTGTCGCTGTACAGTTCTCAAATTCCTCAAGCGCAGCAAGCAGGGAATAGTCAGCAATCAATGACTAGCTTTCAAGGGGGACAAGTTCAGCTTGCAGATGTGGCAACTGTTCGCGAAACAACCGGGCCCGGTGTGATTAATCATGTGGATTTAGAACGTTCTACTACTCTAACGGTGAGCTTGACTCCAGATGCACCATTAGGAAAACTTGTCAATCAAACTGAAAATCAAATCCTCGCACCATTACGAACCAAATTGCCGCCGGCATTTCGCGTGGAACTGGCTGGATCTGCGGATCGCCTTTCGGAAACCGTCGGACAACTCGCCTCTGCTTTTGTATTTTCGGTGATTATCACCTATTTGCTACTGGTTGCCCTGTATCGTTCATTCCTCTATCCACTGGTGATTATGGCAACAGTACCAATGGGATTGACAGGAGCATTGCTAAGTCTGGTTGTTGCCAACTGGATTCCTGGTGTGATTGTGCCTTTGGATATGATTACCGGATTGGGGTTTTTGATTTTGACTGGAGTAGTGGTGAATAACGCTATCTTGATTGTGGAGCGAGTGCTACAGCTTCAGGAGGAGGGGCAAAAGTACGATGAATCGCTCTACAATGCGACACGCGATCGCCTCCGTCCTATTTTTATGTCAGCAGGTACGAGCATTCTAGGCATGGTTCCCTTGGCAATCTTTCCAGGACAGGGATCTGAACTGTATCAAGGTCTAGGAATTGCCTTAACCGGAGGTTTAGCGTTTTCCACAATCCTCACCCCGACTGTGGTTCCGGCATTGATGGCACTGTTGCATGATTTTTCACGCGATCGCTCAAAGATTATTGGACAAAATTGATTTAAGGTTGTCTTACATTGGTCGGTTGGGGCCAAGGGGGAAAAGGGAGAGTGTTTATAAGTTTTTTCCACACTGCGATCGCTCTTTGCGATGAACTTTATCGGCGTAGTTTACCGCCGTAGGCATCGCTTCCATGAAACTGCATCAAAGACAATTGCCTGACCCAAGTGATGATCGTCGTATGATGAACCCCTTTTACACGTTCAATGCCTCTAAAACCCAAGACAAGAGAGATACATTTTTAAGCATTCTTCCTTGATCTCATTGCTGTAAGTTCTTGAGGGTTCGTAGTTATCAATAAACTGGCGACCACAGCCCACACATATGTAATTCTGCTTACCATTTTTTCTCCCGTTTTTACGGATATGGCTGGCATCATAACTTGGACAATTCATATTCCAGCACCCAAAATTCATACTCCATCATGCAACGCCTGATTTTCCTTAACAAGCGTGCCATTCGGGTTACTGCCATTTGTGGCAGGAGCGAGCGTATTCCCTGTCCGGTAGCGATCGCTTTAAATTATGGGCAAGAAAGTCCCAGTGATTCTTGGGGGCAGCGATTCATGTAGAGCAAGTATTCACGGATAGCTTTTCTCTAAGAGACCGTCTGGTGCGTCTTGGTTCTGGAACAAAAAAAACAAGGACATTTTACCCACATCTGGGTGATCGCCAAGAAAACCGATTAGTAAACGGCACTCAACAACCAGTCTACGTTTACGCCTGTCACGATCCTGCGGTGGCTGCGGAGTTAAAGGGAGCAATTGATGAGTTTTTCGCACACCCGAATCCGGCCGCGGCACTCAAGAAAGCGGGGGCATTCTCTAAGAAAGCTGTGGTTACTGCTTGATGGTCATCGGTCATTGGTCATTAGTCAACAGTCAGCAGGCAGTGACCGAGCGGAGCGATGTCTGCGACAAGCCGCTAAGAGCATCTACGCACCCGATAATTCTGTTATTGAAGCTATTACAGGGCGATCGCATATTCCCCCAGAGCAATATAAAAGTTAGTAAGCTCTTCGATATCCGACTTTTAAAAAAGTTGGGTATCTTTTTGTTCAAGTGCGTAAGTCTTGGCTATATTACCCAGTTCTTCTAAAGCATCGTTTAAACATCCAGTGTTTATCTCGGTAGATGCAAGATATCAGTTATGCTTACTAATGAATTTGCTAATGCCCATTAGCTGATAAATAATTTTTATTTTAGATATAGTTAATACCATTGCTGGTAATTGCTTATATTTGAATAACTTTAGTGAAATAGTTACGTAAATTTAAAAGTAATTACCCAGTAGTTGCCATTTATAGCAGGGAACAGGGGACAGACTTTAAAGTCGCTCAGTGTCCATGCTTGATAATTAGTCTTTGCGATTATCTATGTTTCGACTGCTATAACTTTTACACAATGAATCTAGCAATGGTGCAAATGAATATGTTTCAGCAAACAATAAAGAAAACTTTTTGCAAAAAGCAACTTCTTTCTCAGCCAATTATTTTTTTAAATCAAGTTTTTTTGGCTATTACAATCATTACGCTTTTTATTGGTAGTAATTCTATAAATACGTTAGCTAATACACATACCAATAAATTCTTAAAGTTTGAAAAAATCAGTTCAAACAAACAACTTACTATTAAATTACCAAACTTAACAGGAAAATACCAAGTAGGCACAGTTACTTACGAATTCACCGATTTTAATCGAGATGAAGTTATTACTACAAATAATTTGATAGATAAGCGGCGGCTTAAAGCTCAAATATGGTATCCCGCTAAAGTATCTCCAGGAAAAACACCCGCGCCTTACATGGAATCTGAGGCAGTACAATTTGCTGCTGAGTTAGTCAAAAATTTGCCCAATGTACCACCAGATATTGCTAAAAACTTCTCTCATTTAATTAGCGTAATTCGTACTCATGCGATTCCTAACGCGCCTCTTGCTTCTCAAAAATTCAGTTATCCCGTCATTTTTTTATCTCATCAAGGTAGCGCAGGGTTTCCTGAGCTACACACTACTTTGGGGGAAGAACTAGCTAGTCACGGCTATATAGTGGTTAATATTTTTCATACTTACGATGCTGCTGTTACTGTGTTTTCAGATCAGACTATTTATGCAGATCCGCAAATTCTGGCGGATTTGTCATCAACAGATCCAAACAAATTTAAGCGCACTGTAGACTTACTTGTAAATATTCGTGCTGCCGATGTCAGCTTTTTACTTGATGAACTGCAAAAAATTAATACTAGTGACCCTAAAGGTATTTTGACGGGACGCTTAGATTTGCAAAAAGTTGGTATTACTGGCCACTCTCTGGGCGGGCAAACTTCTATGCTGGCACTTAGCCGTGAGCAGCGATTAAAAGCTGGAATTGGGATGGATGGTTGGCAACCTGAGATCATTTTAGCGCAGAAACTGAATCAACCTTTTATGCTGCTGCATCAACCCTTTCCTGATTCATCAAATAAAGAGATTGATGCAATTTGGCGAAAGCTAAAAAATGATGGTTACGATGTTTCAATTAAGGGTTCAGAACACCAAGATTTTGCTGATCTACCTTTATTATTAAAACTATTTTCACAACAGATTCAAGGACAATTACGCATAATTGACCCGGCTGAAGCAAACAAAATTATCAAAGCTTATCACTTAGCTTTCTTTGACAAATATCTCAAAAATGATAATTATCCACCTATTGATTGTTTAGCCTACAACTATAGAAAACAAGTGAATTATCGAGCTTTTATTGTGAAACAAACTCAAGCTAAGGTTCTAGGGGGATTCTTCTCATTATTTGCAATAGGAATGATATGCAGACGTAAGCACAAATTAACTAAAAT
Organism: Mojavia sp.; assembly: GCF_059505145.1. Classification (NCBI taxonomy): domain Bacteria; kingdom Bacillati; phylum Cyanobacteriota; class Cyanophyceae; order Nostocales; family Nostocaceae; genus Mojavia; species Mojavia sp. The sequence goes on along the minus strand of NZ_JCACKA010000071.1, from coordinate 63,828 downwards.
CAAACTCTAACATTCACTAATATTATGTCCGGCTGATCAGTTGTGATAAACGTGCATCTGTGCAGTGGCAAAACTCTCTCCCCTGCCCATTCAATTTTAGATTTGGGATTTTAGATTTTAGATTTGCCATCAATCCAAAATCCAAAATTTAAAATTCTTCTGTCCCCTGCGGCCTTAATCATAAGTCTTTAACCGGACACGATATAAGTCAGATCGCGCTATATTTCTAGTTTTCCACTGCCATTAACTGACTGCGCCTAAACTTTTTAAGGTGGCTATTACTGCTGGGGTTACACCTGTAACATCAGTGATTTTCATCCCTTCGTAGGGGCGATCGCATCTTATAGTTCTAATACACGTACTTGTGAAAATATCCCAGATTTTAATAGTGCCATCACCACTACTACTAGCAAGTAATTGACCATCCGGGCTAAAAGCGACACTATAAACATCTTTGCTATGACCTTGTAAGGTTTGCAGACAATCTCCTGTACTGATTGACCAAAGTTTTATTGTAGAATCACAGCCTGCACTAGCTATAGTTTTACCATCAGGGCTGAATGCGATCGCGCAAATTCCCCGATAGTGTTTAATAATAACTTCCCTACATTCTCCTGTCTCCACATTCCAAAACCTAATTGTGCCATCAATGCTGGCACTGGCTATAGTTTTATTATCAGGGCTAAACTTCACTGATAATACTGCACTTTGATGTCCTGTTAGTGAGTGGAGAATTTCACCAGTTGCTATATTCCATAACTTTAGAGTTAAGTCGGTACTACCAGTAGCTAAAATCTTGCCATCATGACTAAACTCTACTGAATAAACAGCACTATTGTGTCCCGCAAAAATTCTTTCACACTCAGGAGAAGCTAAATCCCATAATCTTACTTCATCATGGTCAATATTGTTAGCTAAAGTAATACCATCACAACCAACCGCTAAAGTTTTGCCATCTGGACTGAAGTTAATTGACCAGATTTCTCGACCCGGTAAATACCAAGTTTGTAATATCTCTGCTGTAGCAATATCCCACAACTTAGCTGTTTCATCTTCGCTACCACTCGCTAACATCTTACCGTCGGGACTCAATGCTACAGATGCAATTGAATTCTGATGACCTACTAATGTACTTACAACTTCTCCTGTACTCACATTCCACAATCTAATTTTCTGGTCATGATGACCACTGGCAATTAACTTTCCATCAAAACTAAAACTAACTGAATTAATTGGTTGAGAATATCCATACCAAGTTCGTAAAACTTGACCTTTACTTATATCCCAAAGTTTAATTGTTTCATCAGTACTTAAACTAACCAAGTTTTGACCATCAGGACTAAAGGTAATTGCTAAAACTTCATCGGAGTGACCTTGCAAAATTTGACAGCATTCACCATTAAATATATTCCATAATCTAACTGTTTGGTCACGACTGCTGCTGGCGAAAGTTTTCCCATCAGGACTAAATGCAATAGACTTAATTGATAGGGTGTGACCACTGCTTTTGATTAAGCAATTTTTATGAGAAATATCCCATAGATGAATAGTAGCATCCGCATTAGCACCACCGATAGCTAATATACGTCCATCCAGATTAAAAGCTAAGGCGGTAATCTGACAACTATGATCGGTTCTAAATGTAGTAAGATTACCACTAGTCGTATCCAACAACTTGATTGTTTGGTCTAAACTAGCTGTGGCTAATGTTTTACCATCAGGGCTTAAAGCAATGGCGGTGATTTTTTCATTGTTTGCAGATATACTCCTAACGCAACGACCATCAGCGATGTTCCAGATTTTGTATGTTTTATCTGAAGCAATACTAACTATTTGCTGACCTTCATTAATAAAAGTCACAGTGATTAATGGTTGTGTATGTCCTGAAAAAGTTTGTACACGCCGACCGTTAATTGTATCAAAACAAGATAATAAACAGTCAGAACCTCCACTAACTACTAGTTTGCCATCTGGACTAAAAGCTAGACAGCGCATCCAACCTTGATGTGCTTTAATTAGCATCAGTTGTTGATTATCTGCAATCTGCCAGAGACAAATTTTGCCATTACCATCACCAATAGCCAAAATTTTACCATCTGGACTAAAGGCGATCGCACTCATGTAACTATTAGTTTGGATAAAACTAGATTTTGCTAAATCAGCACGAGAAAAATTTACATTTTGTAAATTAATTCCTGCCAAATACGCCTGCCAAACAGTTAAATATGAAAAATCATATCCACTCAAATCAACTTTTAAATAACATAAAATATTAATAATATTTCCTATTAAATATCCTGGTTCTAATGGAGATTGCTGTTGCTGTTGAGCTAGTAAATTTTTGAAGTGATTTTCGATTTTATTCCTAGTAACGAATTTTTGGTGCAAGCGTGTGACTATTTCCTGAATAATCAAACGTTGCTGTATACTTCTAATATAATCATCGCTTGTAGCTTTCATCAGAGCATGGCTATTCAAAAAATTGATTTTATTATTAGCTATTTCATTATAAATTTGTTCAATTATACAAGTATTAACATACTCCATTACTACTGGCTGTTGAGTAATTTTAGACGCAGAATTTTTAGCATATTTACTTACCTCAATTAAATAACGCCGTGATAGAGAATCTAGTGCTTCTAATAACTTTGGCAGTGTTACAGGTGAAACTATATCTGCTTGTATTTCTGTAATCGTCACAGCTTCTCGATTAATCGCCAACCAATACATTACCTCTTTTTCTAATTGAGACAAGCGATTAAACTGCTGTTTTAATAAATTAGAAATATCTCCAAATACTGCTGTGCCTTGGGCAAGGAAATCAGAAATATTACTAGCAAATAAATCTTGAATAGTGGTGGAAATAATCTTTAATGCTAAGGGATTACCAGAATAAAGATGAGTTATTTTTTGCCATTCTTCCTCTGTAGCATCAAACTCTCCTTTAGCTTTGAATATTTGTTGTGCCTCAGTAACTTTTAAACCTGATAATTGAAATGAGCGCACAGGAAAAGTTTTCCCTTCCAGGGAAGCGACTTGTTTAGGTTTCTCTCGACTAGTTAATATCAAGCAACTTTGATGAGGTACTTCTCCAACACGCTGGAATAATTCACCATATCCCTCATAACCTGAAAGATAATCACCTGTACCAATAGCACTACTCAAAATTGTTTCAACATTATCTAAGATAATTAAGCAGCGCCGAGAACTAAGAAGTTCTAATAAACTTGATATCAGTTTTGCGGGATTTGTTGGTAAATGATTTACTTGATGCTGAGAAATAAATTTAATTAAATGCGTTAAAACGTCTTCTATCATTGGAGCATTGCGGAGGCTTAACCAGATGATATATTCAAATTCATCTTGGATTTGTTGAGCTAATTTAACTGCTAGGGTAGATTTGCCAATACCACCAATACCTAATAGTGCAAGCAAACGACATCTTTCACCAACAATCCAATGCTTTAGCTGCGCTATATCCGCATTACGTCCATAAAATACACTAACATCATTTGCTTCTCCCCAATCGTGATATTTATTTCTTACAGTTTGATGAAGATAAAAAGATTTTTTATAACCGAATTTTTCTAAGTAGTAAGGAATACGATTCCAACTTTTAATTTTAAAATTTTCTTGACCTAAGCTAGTAAATAAATCTTCAACATATCTATATAAACTATTAGATAAAGTTACTCTAACTGCATTAGCATTTTGTGTTTTGTAGACTTTATCTGCTATTTCAGCAGGGCTGTAACCACATAATAAAGCTCTTAACAATCTTTTTTCGGTAGGAGTTAACCCCTTTTTCTTGGCAGAGGCCAAATCAACATATAACTTATCCAAATTCCAGAAATCTGCTGCCTCTTTAAACTCCTCTGGTTCAGGCAATATGTGCGATGCCATAGATTAAACCAAAAAATCTAATAATGCTAGATTCAACACCTTTTATTAAAGCACATAACTTTGTCAGTAATTTTAACAAAGGTTAAATTTATTAATGAATTTACTAATGCTCATTAGTAGATGAAAAAAATTAAGCTAGTTATGCTTAAAAGCATGAGATTAACTAGCAACTGTAAATATGAAAATGTTGTTTAAAACTGCCGTATCTACAATTTAATATGCATTTTTAGTGTGTAAAAGGAGAATAATCGATGCGAAATCAATGGTTGAAATGTTTGATAGAAACAATGGGGATTGGGGTTGGGCTATTGCTATGGAGCGCGCCTGCGATCGCAGAACCTGCTCCCGTTATCAGACCGTTGTTAAACGATATTCACCACAAGTTACCCAAAGATTTACTCGTTCGTTTGCCAGCAAGCCTTCCCGATGGTTCAACCCAGTTGTACCCTTATCTAGATTCCAACAAACAGGGGTTAAGGATTATGTTTGGGACGACTCCCGATTGTGGTAAATCAAAAGCTCCAAATCATTGCACAATCGGCGGGTTAGGTATCTTTCCTCAAGATTTTCAAGGTTGGCAACTTCAAAGCGATAACTTGACTCCTATTGATATTGGTAATGGCATTCAAGGCTATACATTCACCAGGGGACAGGGACGCAGTACCAATCGGTTAATCACCTGGGAACAAGATGGTGTTCGATATGTAATCGGTGCAATAGAGGCTGTAGTTTCTCAAAACGATTTGCTAAAAATCGCACGTTCAATGGTGACAGAACCTCCAATTGCACCTACCCCGCAAGAGAAATAACTGATCGGGCGATGTAGAGTCAGCATCATCTGAGGCAATCTGATTTTAGAGTTCATGCTCCTGATTATTCCTGTGTCAGGTTTGGTTGTCATTCCTGACATAGGTTTCTCTGTTTGGGTAACTTATACCATTTTGGATTTTGAATTTTAGGATTTCTATTCACAGGTGAGTTGATGCCCATCAGCAAATTTTAACTGCTGACAGATGGATTATATACGGGTTTGGTTGCATGGAAACCCTCTGGCTACGACTGAGCGACACTGACTTCGTTTGTATTTTATCTGCTGTCAGTAAATTGCTCTCACCTCATTTGCATGAGGCGATCGCCTTCAACAATAAGAATTTGTAGGCTCATAATAGTGAAAATGGTTATTATCAGTTCTCATCGTATAGGAAAGATGCCCAGCATCGTTGAAGGAAAGTAGGCGCATTGTTCCATCAGCATCAATCCGCACTTCACTAATCGCACAGTTATACATATCTAAGGACAACCACAACTCGATGGGTAAGTTAAGTAAACGGCAAAGAAAAGAACCTAGCAAATTGCCATGACTCACAATCACTTCATGTGTTATCCCTGCTTTTGGAGGTTGAAAGTACTTCTCAAAAGCTTGCTGTGACTGTATTTCTCCCGCCGCTACTGCTTCAAAATCTACATAATGCGTCCACATATTCAAATAGGGGCGGATGTTTGCAGGAATATCATACTTATCCTTATCTAATGGCTCAATTCGGTTAGCAGCAAACCATTCGCGGAAGTGTTGTGGCAGACCTGGAACACATTCACAGAGTAAAGCAGAAGAATTGATCGGTATATTGCCGAGTTGTGCGGCAATGATTTGTGCAGTTTCTAGAGCGCGTGGGTAGGTGCTGCAATGAAGGGTACTAATGGGAAGGGCGCTCAAACGTAAACCTGTTAGCTGCGCTTGTTCTCTTCCGAGTGGGGTCAACAGCCATCCCTTGGGTGTGGGTGGGCGAGTGGTGAGATCAATCTGCCCGTGACGAACTAGATGTAAAACTCGTTGTAGCATTTATCCCTTTATACTACGGTGTTATTAATCTGCGTTAAGAATCTTTTGTATTTTTGCTTTCACCTGAGTGTAATCTTGCATATTATTTCGGATAGCTGCTATGGCTAATCCCTTCAATCCGATATGCAACATATAACAGCGTAATCGTTCTTCAAAATGGTCAAGAGAAAAGTTTATTTGTCTGTTCCTCAACCATTGGAGCCATCGCTGTTTGTAGCAAATATTCTCAGACCAAAACTCTAGGTAAGCAATATCGTAAACATAATCTCCTAGCAAGGATTCTGCCCAATCAAGAACACCTGTAATCCTTTGTCCATCTGACATCACATTATCAAAGCCAAAGTCACCATGTACCCAATACTTCTGGGTTGAGCAAAACTGTAAATTATTTTGGATAGCGACAAGGGCTTTTTCATACAACTCTTGCTCCATAAATGTTTCACGAAAGAGTTGTTTCCAAGTAAATGGAAACTTCTGATTATAAAAAGACAGCAAATAGTCTTGCCAAGAGGCAAAACGTCCATTGCCAGAGGCATCTGTTAGCCCCCAACCTGAGTAATTTGAACTATCTAAAGTGTGAATAGTGTGCAGTGTGTTAAATAAACTTGGTAGCGTCTGTTCGATAGCTCCTGCTTCTAAATCGTTCAATGTCATGCCTTGACAGCATTCTGTAATTGCAAAATAGTGAATCTCGTCAAAGCAACCGAATTCAATCATTTTGGGAATAGGTAACTTAGATGAAGCAAACTGCCTATAGGCAAAGGCATCTTTGAGAAAATCTTCTGGATGAGAATTTAACCTAATGACAAACTGTTGCCCATCAAAGTTAAATGAAAATGCTTGCGAGAACATTCCCGCACCAATCAGAGCAACATCTGATATACCTGGGTTGAAACCAGACTGAAGAAAGTTAATTACTATTGCTGGAGTAATCATTGACGTTGCAGATGACAATTGATGCGCTTGAGATTATGCTGCTCGGTTTAAATCTGCTTTTAGTAATCCATACAAATAATCATCAATTAACTTACCATCACGGTATAGATGCTGACGTTGAATGCCTTCTAGCAGGAAGCCATTCTTCTCTAAAACTCGACGCGATCGCAAATTAAACTCAAATACTCGTGTCCAAAGTCGGAGTAAACCGAGTTCTGTAAAAGCATAGTCAATGAAAACTTTAACGGCTCGAGTCATGATTCCCTGTCCCCAATAGGAAGAAGCCAGCCAGTAACCAAGCTCGGCAACATGAGGATGCCTGCCGTCCATTTCCCCAATCCCGATAGAGCCAATCAGTTGCGCTTGGGGATTGCGAATTGCTAATACATGCGGCTTGCCGTATTGATTAGTGATATCTGTATGGCGTTGAATCCAATGCAGTGCGTGTTCTTTGGTATAAGGGTAGGGAATATTTTCTGTTGTCTTGTGAATCATTGGATCATTCAAATGCTCAACATAAGCGATCGCATCGGTCGCTTGCAAATTTGATAATGAAAAGCTATTTTTTAGCAGTCGTATGATCATAGGTGGCGATCGCCTGCTTTAACTCATCAATAAATTCGGGTTCAGTTGTTTTAGTTAGCAGTCCCTTCAGTGCTTCCAAGTGAGCCGTTTTCTGGGCTTGCTCTGCCGGAACTTTGACATCGGGTTCCACACCAGTGCCTTCCCAATTTGTTTGCGTTACTGGATTGACAGCACGTCCTGTAGGAATAAATACACCAAAATGCTCATCTAAAGGTTGAAATTGTCCGGGATTTGCCCCTCCACCTGTTGTTTCACCAACGATTGTGGCGCGTTTGAGTTGCTTCAAGTTATTAGCAAATTCTTCTGCGGCTGAAAAAGTGAAGGAACTGGTCAATACATAAACTTCTTTATCGAGATACCGTTTTCCAGGAACATAGGGCAGTGTCCAGTATTGTTGAACCCGCTCATAATAAGCTCCGTTAGCATCTTGTTCTCGCCAGTGTAAATTATTTAAATGTACAGGTTGATCATCGAATAAATAGGTTGAAATCAAAGCCACTGAACGAGGTGAACCGCCGCCATTGTGCCGTAAGTCAATAATCAAAGCCTCCGTGTTACTCAAAAAATTCATAGTGGCGATCGCAGTGTCTCCAGCTAGTTCTGGTGGGACAAATCCCCGCAAATCAAGATAGCCAATGTTGCCTGCTAATCGTTCAACTTTATAAAACCCAAAGTTTTGCCATCTGGCATAGCGGTGTTCTCTTTCCTGTTCCTTTGGTGCTGTTGGTTTTCCTAGCTCATTGAGTGAAGGTAATGGTTTATAGCTATAAAACACTTGCAGATGTTTATCATCACTAATCGTTTGTATCTGTTGAGTCAAAACTTCTGCTAATTTCATCGCGCTGGTTATATCAGCATAATTTCCATTCTGCAATTGAGTTAAGAGGTGGGATGCGATTTTTTTAGCTACTTGGGGAAAAATATATTTATCCAAAAGTGAAATCAGGGTTTCAATGATCTGTACTCCTACATTGGGATCAATGCTCAAGTCTGGTTGATCAGAATCCGGCAAACTTTGAGAACAAAGTTCTTCTAAAGGTATGAAGACAGACATAAATGGAACGCGTTCAAGATTACTGCAAGTTTGCTAAAAGAACACCAGTTTCTTAGAGTAATTCGTTTCGGCAAGCATTGTCTTGAACGTTTTTGCAACCGAGCGCATACTGCCTGGGAGTCGTCCCTACTAAGCGTTTGAAGTGTCTGGTGAGATGGCTTTGATCGGCAAAACCAGTAGCGATCGCAACAGTGCTAATCGGTATGCCTTGGGCTAGATCGTGTTTAGCGCGTGTAATACGGATCTGAGTCAAGTATTTATGTGGTGGTAAACCCAACTGTTTGCGAAATGCCCTGAGCAGGCGAAGGGGTTGTAAATTTGCGATCGCTGCTAGTTGTTCTAGTGAAACATTTTCGTGATAGTGTGCCTCTAGATAATCTTTTGCCTGTGTCACGGCTCGCGTTTCTAAACCGACAATCGGTAATTCTGGGCATTCTCGCGTGTACCGAGTTAGCAACTGCGTCAGCGTGGAAAGTAAGCAACTTGCTTGCATTAGGTTAGAACCAGTCTCTGTGGAGGCGGTATGTAACTGCCAGAGTCGTCGAGCTAAGTCATAATCTTGAACCGCAGCAAAGGGAAAAAAAGGAGTTTGCTCTCGGTTCATAATTTCTGCCATCACTTGTTGCAACAGACTATTCTCCGGGTAAAGCATTCGGTAAGTCCACCCCACCTCATCGGCTGCACCACAAGCATGGACTTCATCTGGATTAAATAACACAATGCTGCCTGCGGGAATGGTATAAGTAGTTCCTCTTTGCACAGTTTTGACACTACCCTGCTCAACAATACCAATGCCAAAAGTTTCATGAGAGTGGCGTGGAAAAGTATGATTCACATAGGTCGCACGCATAAATTCTAGATTCTGCAAACTCTCTACCCGCCAAAACTGAGCCAGTTCGGTTGTTTTCTTCATGATTTCCAACCCTATTATTATCAGCGTCGTCGTATCGTGTTTGTTGAAAGACTGATCATTAAGGCCGAGGGGGACAAGGGGGATAATATCGTGTCCGGTTAAAGACTTATCATTAAGGCCGCAGGAGGGCAGGGGAGCAGAGGGGCACAGGAGAGGGTTTTGTCGTTTCTGCACAGATGTATGGAATCACAACTGATTAGCCGAACATGATATAAGTCATTTGTTCATAATTTCAATAGTGCAGTTTGCAGGCGCAATAGCTTATGCAACTTAAGTGCCGATTAGCTTACGGCTCCCCATCAGTAGGGCATCTATCGAGGCATAAAACTGAGCATAGCCATAGTCATTATCCTCTGTTTGAAATGCAGAGAGCCAGTCTACACTGCCATCGGCAGCAGCAATATAGCCATCAATCCTTACAGCAACTTGGTAAATAATCTCGGTCATAACAAGTGATCGTGCAATTTCTCACTCTTGAATTTATAATCCTAAAACACCCAACCGGACGATGTGGGAACACGAGCCATTTATGTTAATAACTAACGGTATCTCGACTTTAGAAAGAAGTAATCATGCAAACCTTAGTGCCATCGATTATTATTGTCATCTCAGCAATCAATTTAGTAGTAGTGCCTTCGATGATGGCTCAAGCCTCGCCTCAATCATCAGCACCTATAAATCAGTTGGAATATTTTCAAGGGAACTGGATTTGTCGAGGTCGTTTACTGGATACCTCTACACCATCATCTGCCCCGCCAGAACTTGAGTTGCATTGGACTGTTCAACGAGTCTTAAAGGGTTTCTGGTTTGTAGGATACGCCCAGCAGCAACCATCCCCAGTCAACCCTTCACCCCTGACTGTTCAAGAATTTTTGGGATACGATACAGCCTCCCAAACTTTTACTCGTACTATTTTTGTAGATAATGGCGATCGCGTGAATTTGCGTTCTAATGGATGGCAAAATAAAGTCTGGGAATGGAGCGGAACAGTCACTACTGGTAAGCAAGTGAATCCTTTGCGACAAGTAATTACTCAACAACACCCGCGTCGGTTTACTGCTGTCTATTACAGCCCTGGAAGCAATAAGCAAAAATGGATTGCTGATAGTGAAGAAGTTTGTGAGAAGCGACTGCCAACCAATAAGTAATAAGATGTGATAACGCAGTATAGCTATGGGAGAATCATCAATAATTGTTTATCTTAATATTAATAGAGTCTATCTCAGAAACTAACTTTTCCCGTTAAGTCTCTTTTGCAAGCTGCCAACTTTCACAGAGGTCGTGTAATTTTAACCAACCTCGCCACAGTACCTGGATACCAATAGGTGTTTTACTTCGATGTTCTAAGTAGCCACCAAGACGAGCAACGGCTTCAATAGCCCAGCTAACTGTTAGCACTTTGGGGAGTTTGGGAGACGAATGCTTTTAAAATCTTGAGTTCAAGGGGATTAAGAATTTCAATTGCCGGGGCTAAGGGTTGAGTGCGGTGTAGATAAGTTAACTGCAAAAGTTCAACAGCAATCACACTCAAGAATCCAATTAAGGCTTTCATGCCGAGAGCAGCAAGCCTATATTTTTCTACCTGACATCCCGACTTGAAAATTTTATGATACTCCTCAACTCGACAACCACAATACCACCATAAATATCTAAATTGGAATTTTGACTATTTCTGTGGTGCTTTACCTGATTATATGCATTAATCAGCTAATTCAACCATGTGCAGTCTCAATCTCTTTACTTGATACCTCAGTATTCCTGCTGGATAGCCGGCAACAGTAATAATTTAAGGTAATTCTCAACTTAGATTTCAACTATTGGTTTATATAGTCTATATTCGACTATATGCAATATCTTTCCGCCCAAATTGGTTTTGTCATACTCTCCTGCAATGATCCCTCCCAAAGATTCAGGAATTTTTTGACTAGGGATATTGCGCTTGTCTACTGGATAGCGCAAGTATTCATAATCTAAGTTGTTCTCTGCCCATTCTTTGAGAGCAGATATTGCTTCTCTGCCATAATGATTACCATGAGCAGATTTCTTTGTCCAAATTCCAAGTTCTGGCGTATTTGTATTGAGATCATGTAAACCAATACAACCAATAAATTCTTTAGTTTCTTTTAGCAAAATCACTAATTCTAAATTAGTGCCATCTTTTAGTTCTTGGATTGATTGCTTGATAAAAACATCAGTTTTGGCAATATCTGGATCAGGAACGACATGGGTATAATCAGTTATTTCTTTTGTAAATTCTTGAAATATACTTTCTCTATATCTAGGTGAAATTGGTACTAATATTAAACGCTGGCTGTCAATTTGAACATTAGCAATATTATTCATGAGTTTTGCCTGATGTTAATGTGATATCACGATATTTTGGCGGTATTGATTAATACTAATTGTGAAACGCTAAACAGCTTGATTGAGACGGTGGGCGCTATGTCCACCATCTTTGGCACTTGCCAATAATAAAATGCAAGGACCGTCGATGCACGACCTTCGCTCGTTTGCACCAAGATATCTCGGCTCTGGCAACAATATTGTTAATACGGTTGGGCATTTTATTTCTTGGATCTCCCTTTTTTGAGTTATTGAACTAACCACAAGTGAGAAGTTCTGAACAAAAGTATACTTTGAGCAGAGAATAAAACTTGTTGTCGGTACAGGGTTAGCAATTGGGAGTGTTCGACTTGGCAAAGCCTGTCAAAGCAGGTTTCTGGAAGTGTGCGCGTATTTGCTGTATTATATGCCATGATTAGGGTTATCACTGATTCAATTGGCTGGCGATTGCATTTTTTTAGTGTGCGATGCCCTTTCTACATTCGTGATTACGCCGCGTTCACGTTCGCAGAGCGTCTCTGAAACAGAAGTGTGCCGAAGCTATCGCAACTCGCGGTCAATCAAGGTTTGAATCCCTGATAGAGATTAATAGAAATTGCAACGGTTATTCTCATCTATCAAAATGCAGTCACTGCAATAGCAAATTTACGACAACGCTCGCTCTATTTTCATCCACGCTCCAGGGCATCACGCGGATGTTTTCAACGTAACTAGAAAGTTTTCCTTTAGAAGAGGTTAAGGCTCAGATGGTTGAGGAATTTTGCAACAAATCGGCAAATTAAATCATCTTTTTTTCGCCTCACATATTAGGACGGATGCCCTGTATAGCCCTTTGGAATCTGCGCCAGTATAAATACTCAATAAGTGCTTTTGTTGAGGTCAAATCACTGTTGTTTATTGAGTTTATTTTGCCCTGAAACTTGTTTTTTGGCACGCCTACTGCCGTCGTTGTTACCAAAAAACCCAGTCATAATGACTGGGCTTTTGATGGGGTTATATTGACCCAATACTTAGTTATAAAAGTTCTCTATAAGTTGTATTCTGCTTCAAATCGCTACAATTATATAAGTAGCTACAGAAAACAACTAACTGCATTTCGCTATATCCTACTGAGCGTACAACTGAATTGATATAAGAAAATACACTGAAATTTTCAAGGGAACTACCTGCGGCCTATGTAATTCTACAGTTCTTGCCTAAGTATATGCTGCTGTCAGCTTAGGCAACATTATTAAAATTTCGCCAAAAAATGTAAATTAATACATTTAAAATTTAACTTTTGCCGAGAAATTTATTTGTCTGATTTGGGTACATTTAAACTTAATTGTTTTCCCAAAAAGCTTAGGTTTTCCGGCTGCTTCATAACAACAATAAACCTCTGATTTCTTGTGAAAAAGATTCTGTCAACTTGATTTTTATTGATGAAACTTATATTTAGCAGTATTTTGTTACATCTTCACCACATTCATCCGCTAAATACATCAAACACTTAAACCTCAGACTCACCACTTGTTCGTACAGAGGGTTTAACTTGCACAAGGGTGGGATGTGAAAAAGCGTCCGCCCTAAAATTGATACAGTTCTCTCAAATGGGCAATGAGAAGGAATAACTCTACACAAGAGTCTGGCAAGTTTATCATTACGGATTTCTACTAGCTCAAGTTGCTCTTGGATCTGGTTTAATAAGCTGTGATTGGATTGAACTTTATTTGATAAGTACATAAATCAAATTTCCGAAAATCAATCTCTACTCCTTTAAGAGTATAACTAAAGATAGAGAAAAACATCGTAGAATTACGAAACTATTTTTTTGATTTTTAAAAATCAATTTAAAATTCAGTAAATTTACCGAGTCTGTAAAACAAGTCAACTAGTTTTGACTGAGAATTTTTCAGAGTAACAGCTAGTATATATGCGGAATGCAATTACAGTCTTTGACATTTTTGTTGAGTACGCTTGAGCAGTCAAGATAGCTTTTTTAGTTTTTCTCTTTCAATGATTTATTATGGTTGGGGATGAATTTATCCCTGCTATAGGTCGCTTTCTAGTAGTAAACACAGCTTTTTGAAATGCTCCATTGACCGAAGCGCACGGCAGGAATTGGAGTTGAAGCTAATTTGAAAATGGCAATCGCCTTTTAATAAAGAGAACTGGGATTTATAGGCATAGGCGTTTAGTTAGAAAAGATTAATTCGTCTTATTTCTAGCCAGTTGCCTTCACCCGACCTTGCGTGCTGTCTCCATTATGTAGCGCCTTGACTACAGCACTCTCGCAACTGGCCCACACCGGAACAACACAAGCTCATCGTTTGACCGTCCCCGACGTATAGCTTTTTGCTTGCCCCGTTGTTTTGTTATTTCCATTAAAACTGTAATCGCAAGACATTGGATGCCAAATTGCCAAGAAGCGAATGGAGCTTGCCTGGGCTACAGATTCAGGCTCCACAACACTCAACACTTTCTCTTCTACGCTGCACTTGTTGGCACTTGTTTATGTCCTGGTCAAAAACTGGCGATAAGTCAAAAGCTCTCGAACTCGTACAGTGATGATAAGAGAGTTGTGCCATACTTTGTAAATTAAGTTGCCACAACTCATAGTCATTTCGACTATGATTAAGACAAGTGGTGCTGAGGAAACACTTCAGAGTTGAACTTTATCGGGTGCTTAACCTCTAGAACTTAATTTATGAATAGATTAAACGGCAAATACGCTTTAATTACTGGCGCTTCTCAAGGACTAGGACGACAGTTAACAATTGATTTTGCGCGTGCTGGAGCCGCTGGGATTGCAATCGTCGCCCGTCATGCCCAAGCGCTTGTAGCAACACGGGATTATATTCAAACGATAGCCCCTACAACAAAAGTGTTGGCAATCGAAGCAGATGTGGCTCAATCTCCTGACATTGAGCGAATCGTAGCTACAACATTGAGCGAATTTAAAGGACGGCTTGATATCCTCGTCAATAATGCCTCGACAATTGGTCTATCGCCGATGCCTTTTTTGCTCGATTACCCAATTGACACGTTTCATCAAGTCCTTAATACTAACTTGATTGCGCCGTTTTTACTGATCCAAAAAGTTTTGCCTGCCATGATTGAAGAAGGCGGCTCCATTATCAACGTCACCAGTGACGCAGGTGTAGTGGGCTATGCCGGATGGGGAGCGTATGGCATTTCAAAGTTTGGCTTAGAAGGACTTTCGCAAACTTGGGCAGCCGAGCTTGAAGATAGTCCGGTACGCCTCAACTGGGTTGATCCTGGTAACATGAACACCGCCATGCACCGAGCCGCAGAACCAGATGAAGACCCGAAGCAATGGGCAAATCCGCAACAGATCACTGAAATTTTTCTGTACTTAGCTTCCGATGAGTCGCAAGCAGTGCACGGACAAAGGTTTCAAGCACAGCCAGATGACGAGGTTGAAGCTGCCTAAATTAGAACAGGATTTAGAACTCTATGAGCGCCCCATTTTCGTTTGTTTTGCCCTCTGAACTGTCTGCCAAAGAACCACCAGAGCAGCGAGGCATTGCTCGTGATGCGGTACGTTTGATGGTAATTGATCGCTTAACTAAAGCCGTTAATCATACCCAATTTAATCAACTAGGTGCATTCTTACGTCCGGGCGATTTATTGGTCTTCAATTCCAGTCGTACTTTGCCTGCGGTATTGGCAAGCTCTGAGACTTCAACGGGTGAATGTTTACAAATTCGTTTAGCGCATCATTTGCCGGATGGCTCTTGGTTGGCGTTGCTCATCTGTCAAAACGGTGAACCCTTTGCTTGTGGATTGCACTCAGGAATGCAGATCCAGTTAAATAACCAACTGTCTGCAACGGTGGGCGATCGCGATCCTCGCATACAACGTCTGTGGAATTTGCGTTTTTCTCAATCCGGGTCTGAACTCATCCAATCGCTGTACCGCATCGGGCAACCTATTCGCTATGAGTATGTCTGTGCACCTTGGGCATTAGATGCTTATCAAACTGTGTACGCCCGTGAACCCGGTTCAGCAGAAATGCCTTCGGCAGGACGCGCCTTTACCTGGCAATTGCTCTTTAAACTCAAGCGAGTGGGTATCGACATGACTCAAATTGTCCTGCATACCGGATTATCATCTTACCTGGATGATGACCTTGATGCCCAGCATCCTGCGTCTGAGGAGGAATATCTCATATCAGAGGTAGCGGCCACTAAAATCAACCAAACTCGTCGAGCAGGCAGACGAATTATTGCGGTGGGAACTACAGTCTTGCGGGCATTAGAATCAGTCGTGGATGAGCGGGGAATTGTCACGGCAGGACACGGCTACACCCGCTTGCATATTACAGCAACTCATAAATTAAAAGCAGTCGATGGATTGCTAACTGGGCTGCATGAACCGCAAGCCAGTCACCTCGATCTGTTGACTGCTTTTTTACCTGCATCAGTAATTCA
Source organism: Mojavia sp. (assembly GCF_059505145.1). Taxonomy (NCBI): domain Bacteria; kingdom Bacillati; phylum Cyanobacteriota; class Cyanophyceae; order Nostocales; family Nostocaceae; genus Mojavia; species Mojavia sp. Next base: position 47,821 of record NZ_JCACKA010000071.1, on the reverse strand, counting down.
TGATGCTTATGAGAATGCTGTGAAGATAAAGTATTTATGGCATGAGTTTGGCGATCTAAACTTAATTATCTAGTTTGATTCACAGCCGGAGTTTTTCTTGAGTAAGCGCTTACTTAATCGTCGGTTCGGAAGCTAGGGATAAATAGCCCTGACCAAGCAATTCGCAGTTCGCAATTCGCAATTGTGGACAGAACATAATTGGATAATTGGGCGTTGCATAAATGCGGGATGATTCAGGCAAATACAGGTATTTCTCTATACTTTAGGTAGTAAAGTAACAATCGGATAGAGTATTTGAGCATATCTACAGATTTGGAATAGCATAATGTTTTCCGATGTAGTCGTGCCAGATAATGCCGTAAACGGGTATTCTCACCTTCTACTCTGGTCATATCTGTTTTGCTGACAATATGGTCTCCTGGTTCAATAAAACTGGCATAAACTTTCCATCCCTTCGGGTTCGCAGTCCCCTACAGAAGGAAACCTTCTTGCAGGGCTGTCTCACCATCAGTGACGTAAAAATAACATTGCCAACAGCAAACAATATTCCACAAAGGTTGAAATGTTTCAGCGCTATGATCTCCTAAAACCCAAGCCAAAATACCTTCATGAAAGTGATTTACAGCCGTCCACAACCAGATTTTGTTTTTTTTGAACCAACAAAAGTTTCTAGTTCATCCAACTCACCAACTGATGGTATCTCTGTAGTTGGCGGAGCATCTGGAAGTTGGTCACCAATTTGTTTGAGCCAGTAAATTACGGTTGTATGATGAACACCTTTATCACGCTCAATTGCTCGCAAACCCATGCCATTAACATAGGCTTTTAGGCATTCTTGTTTTACTTTATCTGAGTAGCCTCTTGGTGGACTATAAACATCGATAAATTGACGACTACACTTAACACATATGTGATTCTGTTTACCTCGTCGCTTTCCGTTTTTTCTTATCTCCGTACACTCACACTATGGACACTGCACAGTAGAACACCTCAATTCATCCCTTTATTATGCAACGCCAAATTTGTCTCCAGGACTTACGCACTAAGGTTGTCTGTTTAGACTGGGTGTAAGGCTTTGGAACACATACACCCCTGCACCCCTATACCCTTGTCCAAACCCTTGATTTTCCGTATCACTGCGTAAGTCCTACAAAGGCAACATGATTGCAAATTCAGTTCCTTGATTGAGTGTGGAATTAACCTTAATTGCTCCACCATGTTTTTCTACTACAATTTGATAAGCGATCGCCAATCCCAGTCCAGTACCTTTGCCTAATGCTTTCGTAGTGAATAGACTGTCAAAGATTCGCTGCTTCACCTCGTCTGTCATGCCAATGCCATTATCAGAAATCCGAATCGTTATATATTCAGGGCTTAACTTCTGAGTGCAGATGTTAATTGTCAAATAATCATTTACTCGCTTTCCTTGCTGCCAAACATCTTCTAAAGCATCAACAGCATTAGCCAAGATATTCATGAACACTTGATTGAGTTGTCCCGGATAACACTCAATCTTTGGTAAAGAAGCATATTGTTTGATGATTTGAATTTCAGGTCGTTGCCCCAATCCTTTGAGACGATGCCGCAAAATTAATAATGTATCGTCAAGCCCCTCATGGACATCAAATGGAACCTTTGTGAATGTGTCAGTGCGGGCAAAGTTTCGCAGTGATATGGATATATCTTTGATTCGTTCTGTGCTAACGTGCATCGAATTGAGGAGCTTTGGTAAATCTTCTAAGATAAACTCTAGATCTGTTTGGGCGATCGCATCCTGAATGACAAGTGGTAGTTGGGAATAATTTTGCTGACATAATTGCAGGACATGAGTAAGATCAGCAATATACTCTTGAGCAGGATGAATATTGCTAACAATGCAGCTAATGGGATTATTCATTTCATGTGCTACACCTGCTACCAATTGACCAAGCATTGAAAGCTTTTCTTGTTGCACCAGTTGCACTTGTGCCTTTTGTAACGCTATCGTTCGCTCTGTAACCTTTTGTTCAAGGTTATCGGTCAATTGCTTCAGTTGCAAATGCATTCGCACTCTGGCAATTACTTCTGCTTGTTCAAAAGGTTTGGGAATGTAATCAACGGCTCCTAAAGAGAGTCCTTTCAACTTATTTTCAGTATCCGCCAACGCTGTCATGAAAATAATTGGAATGTTTTGCGTTAATGAATCAGCTTTAAGTCTCTGACAAGTTTCAAACCCATCTATTCCCGGCATTTGCACATCTAACAAAATCAGAGCGGGTAGTTTATGCTGCACAAGTTCGATCGCACTTTCTCCATCTTCAGCGACTCTAACCGCAAAACCTGCACTTTTTAGTGCTTGTGATAGTATCGACAAATTAGTTGGATTATCATCAACGATTAATACAAAATCAGAGTTTTTCATCAGTTGATAAATTATTTTTTATAGAAGAATTAAAAAAATCAACAAATAATTACTATTAAATAGTAATTACTCAGAATTTATTTGGACTGGTTTATCCAGTGGGCTAAGGTTTCTCGCAGTTTTTTGATTTGAAAATTTTCGGCAAGCTGGATCACTTGTTGAGTAAAATCAACATAAAAAGGGTGATTAGTTTTCAAGTTATTAACTTCATGCAATATCCCATCGACATCGCCATTTTTTGCTAATTCATGCAAGCAAGTCAAAAATTCAATCGCAGGTAAAGAGATATCCTGATAATCTGACTGATTATTAGTTTGCTTTCGATTTAAATCAACTTCTGATATTGCTGCATAAATCCATACTAAATTTAGTTTTAACCGCAGTAATTCCAGCAAGTTTTCAGCTACAACAGGTTTAGATAAAAAGGCATCTGCACCAACATCTAAACTCTGATTTTTATCGCTGTCAAACACACTTGCAGAAGAAGCAATTATGGCAATATTTTTTAACTGAGCAGATTGCTTGATGTAGCGAATTAAGTCAAAACCATCCATTACAGGCATGACTATATCAGTAATGATCAAGTCAGGTTGAGATGCAACAGCCTGATCAATCCCCTCTTTGCCATTACTAGCTTCTATTAGCTCAAATCCTATTGGTTCTAGTAAATTTATGATTACCGAACGGTTTTCCCATTTATCATCTACTACTAAGATGGTGCGTTTGTTGCCCTGATAGCCTGTGATAGTTCCTTGTTGCATCACCCTAGAACTTGCAGCCCATTGTTTTGCTTCTCTTAATTTCACTTCAAACCAGAAAACACTACCTTTACCAGGTTGACTTTCCACTTCCAAACTGCTGCCCATGAGGTGGACAATTTTTTGACTAATAGCTAATCCTAATCCGGTTCCTTCGGACTGTTTTTTGATTTCTCCGACTTGCTCAAAGGGAAGGAAGATTTTCTGCAATTGCGCCGATGTCATCCCAACCCCGGTATCTTCTACTTGAAAACGGATTTTATAATTAGTGATGTGTTCTTGGTCATTTGCCACTTGTTGTGTTTCTTGACTAATGACATTTACTTTTAAAGTTACTCCTCCTTTGTCTGTAAATTTGATTGCGTTACCCAAAAGATTAATTAGAACTTGTCGCAGTCTTTTCTCATCAGCATAAATACCAACTGGAAGTTGAGGATCGGGCTGATACTTAAAAGAAACCACTTTTTGATCAGCCTTAATGCGGCAGATTTCAACAACTCCTTCTAGAAATGAGGGAAAATGAAAATCTATTGTATGCAACTCCATTTTGCGAGCTTCGATTTTAGACAAATCCAGCACGTCGTTAATTAAATTTAATAGATGAAAGCCGCATTGATGGATGATTTCAATTCCTTTGTATCCTTTTTCTGATAAGGTTTCAGTTTGTTGGAGGATTTGAGTATAACCGAGGATGCCATTCAGCGGTGTTCTTAATTCGTGGCTCATGTTGGCGAGAAATTCACTTTTGGCTTGATTGGCAACTTCGGCAACATTTTTTGCTTCCTTGAGTTGGGCTGTTCGTTCTTCAACTCGTCGTTCTAGTTCATCATTGGCTTGCCGCAGTATCATTGCTGACCTTTGGTTTTCACTAGTTACAGCAGAAATTACAAAGGTAGTGATAGCGATAACGCAAATGAATGATTGCAGTAAGATGAGTGATTCATTCGGCGAGAGTTGTTTAGCAAAAGAACCGAAGCCTTTAATAGTGCCAAAAACTGCGATCGCTGACACAATCATTACAGCTAGAGTCGATATCCGCGCCTCAAATCGAAATGCTGTCCAAATCAACGGAGGAATGATCATGTATTCGATAGGGTATCCCCCTGAAAAGGCAACCCGCACAATTGCCATCATTGACAGTAAGACAAATGCAAGTTCAAGAATTTGTCGGCGATGAAAGCTTCTTGGCGATGGAGATTTTTGCAACCATGCCAGCACTAAAGGTGTAACAATTAAAATACCTGTGCTGTCTGATGTCAGCCAAGTTCGACAAACGTTATTAAATATTGACCAAGGTGCAATACCACTAATACAAAGCGTTAGTGCAGCCAAGATCGAACTGATGAGGGGACTGGGTATAGTCAAAACTATAAATTTAAAAATATCTTGCGATCGCTCTAAGAAATGGCGACGCTTAATAAACTTTTGAATTAAAAAAGTTGCTACGAAAGGAGTAATTAAGTTGATAGCCGGAATGATAGTACTAATTAAAAGATTGTTCTTAAAAAAGAGAATATAACTAACAATAAAATCACTTAAAAATATGATGGGCCAGACCCGATAGCCTACCAATAACATTCCTGCTAAAAACACACCGAATGAAGGCCAAAATGCTGACGCACCACCGATAAATGTCATGGATAAACCTATGTATCCAAGTCCGAGGTGAACAATAGGAATAGTCAGTGCTGCTATTATAAATGGACGATCCAGGTTGGGTAGGAATTGCTGCTTTATCGTAGTTTGCTGCATTTCTTGTCTCCGTGCAGATAGCTGAAGGCCAGTAACCCTCAACAAAGGTTGTCCAGTTTATAATTCCCAAAAGTGGTTGTGACTTTTATCATCAAGAATAGATATGGCATAGCTGTCAGCCACTAGGCTAGGGGCAAAATGTAAGCGTTTAAGCAGTACATATACGCGGTATTAAAGTATATAAAATTTTCTGATTTACCCTTGCACCCTTACACTCGGTCTCAACGGTCAAGCTCTCGTTTGTTAATAGCAGCAGCCCGAATTAGCTCAGATCTGATTCGTAAAGAAAATCTTAAGAACGCTTCAACCCTTACTCAATATGACTTTCAATCTCTAGGCAGTTCAGGCGTTCAATTTCTGAAAGCTTTATCATCAAGGATTTTCAGCAAGTTTACAAATCAGCTCTCACTTGTAAAAACTGTGACTTTTAAGATGGCAATAGAACTGTATCCATCATCCTTTCGTTGCGACTGTGGACATGAATCGAATTTCTTTGAGAATACTATCAGGGAAATGGAAAAAATGAGCATCCATAAACGAGCCGCTTTAGGAGATGGAGGAGATAACAAACATACAATTGTGTTTTTCAAGGGCAAGGCAATAGAAATTATTTGCCCCAAACTCAGAAACTGCAAAATAACCGACTCACAGTAATGGGCTTGATCGACAATGGCTTTCAAGTCAATCTCGGTAATTAATAGGCATCAGCTGTGTGAGTGTATCACCTACCCCACTACCGCTAGCCAATCGCACACCACAGCCCTACAACCGTCCGCAAAGTTAACACAGGCCTGCCATTGTCCCAAATATCGATTCCATACTGGTTCACCATCAGCAACACCAACAGCCTCACCGACTTTGGAAACAAGCTCAGTGTAGAACTGACTAGCATTCTCTAACCCCTGCCTCAACCTCAGTTTTAACCCTTTCCAGCCCTCCATAGCCTTATCTAATGTATGGGGAGTATCAGTTGATGTATTTTTTGACGGAGGTGGAGAATTTATCAAATTCAGCAACGGTAAAGAGATCCTAGTAAAAACTGCATGGGTCTGGGGATGGGAAGGATTGCTGGAATATGCCAGCCCAATATCTGTTTATCGATAATGACTTTTTTCGTTTTGCTCCTCGCTGTTCACGGGAGCTAGTGGCTCTTTATCCGTTGTGTGTAATTGGTTAGTCTGCGATCGCTTTTGCCAAATTGGGAAATTGTGCCTGGGCTACTCTCCATTATTAAGGTTCTTTTATTGGGGCGATCGCTTTTCCCAGATCAGAACTGGGAGCAATGCGAACGGATTATGAAACTGCTTAACCCTGAACGCGCTATCGTTGAAACAGAGAAAATCGCCGGGTATTGTCTCAACCCAGAACATCCACAAGGAAAGCACAAAGCGCGTGTATTTCAATCTGCACAGACTTAAATTTAGAGTGAACAAGCTTGAAAGTCTCATACAGTTTAGGTTTTATGAGGAGTTAATGTCCTAACCTATACTTCAATTCCTATGACTGCGTTCGTAGTCATAGGAATATCACCTATAGCAGTCCTACATGAGTTAAAAAAATCTATTCTCTATACTGATTATCTTTTACTAGCAGCAATTAATCTAATTTTATTCCTTAAGATAGATAACTTTTTTTAGTAAATCATTATTTTTACAACACAGTTTTCCATTATAAATTTAATATTATTTTTATTATTTCCATAAATTTTATCAATATCTAAAACTCTAGTGTTAAACAGCAAATAATATTACAATGATTTGTTAATTGCTTGATGTATTAATTTGTACTTTATTAAATGTGAAAGTTATTAGGTATCAAGAAATAATGTTGAAACGTCGCACAATACTAGAATGCCTACGATTGATGCTGCTGTTAACTTTGATATTCGGGCTGATACTAATTGTTGATGACGGTTTATCTATAGCTGCACAGAAGGTTGGGCAACCAGGATTTATAAACCCTGTAACTGCTGATATTACCTCCAGTCAGCCTCAAGTGGTACAACCTTCAGTCACCGGACTTGTGTCTACATTGTCGGATGAAGTCTAGGAATTACCAGCCGAGTTAATTCGCTGGTCGACTTACTGGCAACTTTGCTGGGAAGCATATCCTGAAGCTGAAGCATACGAACTGCAAACGGTGCTTATGGAAGGCAAGTCTCCCAAGTTGAAACGACAAAGCGATCGCTGCTTTCGTATACAAGCTGCATCTAATGAAAACCATTTGTCACAAGGATTACTCAACCGTGATTTAATCTTGTTAATGCATAAAATTCAGCTTGGTTATCGAGTGCGAGCCGTCTTAGATAACAACCGCGTCAGTGAATGGTCTCAAGTAATGGCGGTCGGTGCAACTACTATTTCTGGCGTTGCTGATTAAGCATCCCCGCTCTCATAAGTTGCTTGCTGCTTTGCGACGACATAAAAGTCGTCGCTGTCCAAAGCCGCGATGTCTGGGTTACTTGCATAAATAAAGCAGCAAGCAACTTATTTTTGCACGGGCCCTAAAGGAATAAATTTTGTTTCGCACAAAGACTTAGGCCCGAACCCGAATGACACGCTTGAAAAGCTCTTTAGGCTGGGGGAGTAAAGAGGAAAAGTTGTATTTATAAATACTAGAATAGCCTAGAATTCACTTATTTCTTTGTCTGCCCCAGCACAAAAGCGCTCAAGAACAGCTTGCCTCAACAAATAACGCGCACTCTTCGTGCCATTCGGCCCGAACCCGTAATAAAATGCCTAGCCCTTCTTCTCCTGTCGTAGAGGCTGCGCGAACGGAGACGAAGGCAGCGGAATAAGCAATATTACAGGATTTTTTGAGCTAATACTGTACTGTAAAAGGTTTTTTAAGTAATGCTTTCACTTCAATATTGTGGATGTGCAAATGCTTCGGTAAAAGTATTTAATAATCAGTAAAAAGCCAAGGTTTTGTGGAGAACGATAGGTTTACTTGCTGTTTTTTTTATTGCTGAATGGAGTGTGGGCTTATGGAGTCAAAGTTTATCTTTACAGGCAGATGCTGGACACATTTTATCGGATATTACAGCTTTGGCGATCTCGCTAATTGCTAGTTTTTTATCACAGCAACCATCTCAGAAAAAAGCAACCTTTGGAAATCAGCGGATAGAAGTTTTAGCAGCTTTGTTGAATGGATTAGGTTTGCTTATAATCGCGACTTTTATCACATGGGAAGCTATTCAACGCTGGCAACATCCAGCAACAATTTTGGGCTTACCAATGTTAGGAATTGCCGTGTTAGGTTTAATCGTCAATCTGCTCAACATTACTTTGCTTCATCCTCATACTCACGACGATTTAAATCTGCGGGGAGCTTTGCTTCATGTCATTGCCGATACTGTTAGTTCTGTTGGCGTAATTATAGCTGCTATAGCAGTTCATCTTTGGGATTGGTGGTGGGCAGATGTCGCTGTTAGTTTAGTAGTTGCAATTTTTACGGGTTTAAGTGCTTTACCTTTAGTGCAAGAAAGTTTAAAGATTTTTTTAGAGTATGCACCAGAATCAATTGACCCCGTTGAGGTCGAAATATCTCTCAAATCTTTTCCTGGTGTTGTGCAAGTAGAAAAGCTCCATATCTGGGCACTTAGCTTGAATCAGATAATGCTGTGTGCCAATTTGACAGTTGAATGTGCAACTATCCAAGAACGCGATCGCTTACTCAATAAGTTGGAAAATCACATCCGAAAAACTTTTCATATTGCTGAAATAACTTTACAACTCACTGGCTGCAAAAAACCTTCAAGCCTACCAATACATCCTTTATTTAATCAAGATTTAATTTTAATGTTGTCTCGTAGTAAAACAAAGTAAAACAAATTAGAGCCAGATATTTTTACTAATTCTCTCCCAGAATTACTGAAATTAACATGTAAAAGTCATGCTTATTAACATTCAACTTTAGTGTCAAAGCATGGCGCTCGGCTATTTAATAGGAAGTTTCCTGATCATAACTTTCATTCAAAAATTCCCAATGATTTCATTAATTAAACAGTAAAAAGGATTGAGCCAGGATGAATTTTCCACTTTACCTCCTTCTATAACTGTTAGAGAAATTTACTACTACATTGTTATTCCTGGTTTTCGTAGCCAACGAGTTAGTTTGATTACAACTCTATTAGATCAAACAATCTATCCTACTTTAAAAATAGTTCAACTTTACTATCAACGGTGGCAAATTGACATGGATGCAAGAGCGAACGAGTAATGTCTTAATTATTGCCTCAGCTAACAATTTAGAATTGCTACCACCAGAACTGACACGATGTGGACGGTTTGATGACATTTTTAAAGTAGATTTACCTAACAACGGGGAAAGACACGAAATATTCAAAATCCACTTAGCAAGATTTGACAAGCGTTTCCGTGATGGGGGGAATGCGTACAGTGAGGAAGAATGGCGCAGACTCCTGAAAGAAACCTATCGTTGCGTCGGTGCAGAAATCGGAGCCATTGTCGAAAAAGCCGCAGCTTCAACTTTCTGTCTTATGTTTGAGGGTTCTACAAACGACTATCTCTATTCCCAACTCCCAGCATTAGAAATTACTGTTGCATCCTTATTAGAGGCCAGACGCAACATTAATCCGCTAGCAATCAGAGAGGCGGACAAAGTTGAGAGGATGCGAAACAGAGCTTCTTTGCAAGGACTACCTTCGAGCATGGTTGATGATTCTGTTTACAGCCACGGCAATATTAATATTTTTAGTTAATTATGTTGCTCCCAATTTCAAAAAAGCTAGATTTTATTGCCGTTGAAGGATTGAAGATGCTAGGTTCCATTGCTGGCATAAGTATTATTGTTGGCACTGTTACGTTAGGATTTTTCACCTCTCGCCCCCAGTATTTACCTTTAACTCATAGTTTCACCCATGACAATCGAACATTTAAGCTGGAAGTCGCAACTAGACCAGAGGAGTTAAATAAAGGATTGAAATATCGTTCTAGTCTCAAAAGCGATCGCGGAATGTTATTCAATTTAGGTAAACCTTATAAAAATGCTGCTTTTTGGATGTATAAAGTAAACTTTCCTCTCGACATAATATTTATTCATCAAGGAATAGTGACAAGAGTTGTACATAATGCTATTCCCTGTCATCATCAACCTTGTCCTATATATACGGCTCCTATTGCTACTCATGTACTTGAACTACCTTCAGGTATGGCTAAGTTAACTAATATTAAAATCTGGGATAAATTGACTTTTTCTAAACAGCAATTATCAAGTTATAGTGATAAAATTCAGCAATATTGTTTCCGCATTCCAGTTTTTTTAAGACTTTAAAAATTATGATGCACGTACTGATAATCGATGACTACCCAATTTTACGCCTGGGATAAAGACTGTCCTAGAGAGCGCAAATATAGAAGTGCAGGAAGCGGATTCAGGAGAACAAGGCTTACAAGCAGCGCGAGAAAATCATCCAGATCTTGTAATTTTAAAGATAGATTTACCTGATATCAGTGGGATTGATTTAATAGCTGAGATTAATCAAGAGTTTCCCCAAGTCAAAATAGTAGTTATGAGCCAGCATTCAGATGAAGGACTACTAAAGATGTAAAGATGGCTTTTAATGCTGGTGCTAGTTCCTACTTGCTAAGTGATACAAGAGCAGATATTTTGTTATATGCAGTTTAGAACAAGCGGTTACTCACCAGTAGAATTATTAATCAATCAGACAAATAAATATTTTCAACAATCGCAGTCCCAATCACGACCTATAGTTCAGTTTCACGATTTGTTCAAAGAGGTTGAATTCACCCCACAACTCATATTTAGCGCGATCGCTGCCAAGTATGAGTTCGACCGTTTGTTCAATGCCGCAGTCACAATGGAAAGGCGGCGTGAGAGTGAGCGTGGCCCCAGTGCCATCATCCAAACGCAGCAAGGGTCAAAATTGGAAATCACAAACCTGACTCGCTACGATCATCCCTTAATCTGGAAAGCACAGACCATTAATCTGAAACTAGAAACGGACAAGCGTTCCTCAAAACTAGTGGCACTCGCCCAAATAAATAATGAAATTGGGGATGATGGCCAGCCGCAATACCGTAAGTTGGGTACAGTGAGTCCTCAATCGGTGTCAGAATATGGACTCAAGCCAGGGACTCAGGCAAGCAAAGCCTCACTTGTTGAATTCAAACCCGAACTAAGCCGAGGGCAGACTAAGTTAATGTTCCAGCAAGCTTATCAGTTTGCCCAAGCATTTCGAGCGGGTATACCAGAACATGAGCGATTGTCGGCCTCCGCGGCGGCGTGGAGTGTAGGGGCGGCGAGACAGGATGAATTGGTTGTAACATCTTCGGCTCCTAATCAACCGATAACCGTAGAAAACTTACGCTCATGGTGGCGTACAGCAGATAAATTGGGAAAACCAGAAGCATACAAGCAGCGGATTGCCCAAATTGCATCGGAATTTAAGGCTGGTGGCCAGTTATCACCGCAGGCAATAGAAGCAATGCAGAAAGAGACAGTTAGCCGAATCGCCCAGATTGCTCATAAAATCGTGTCAGCTTTGGGTCAACCAGAGTCGGATGGTACTACCCGTGTCCAAGGCAAGATTTATGATGTATGTTTCCATCCTGAGCGCAAAAATTGGGCAGTTGCACACAAGAACGGGGATGTAATTTTAGCTGTACAATCTGGGCAAGTGCAAATTAATAAAGTAACTCCAGAAATTTTGCAGGATTTTGAGAATGCGAATAGCAAACTTGATGAGGTTTTAGAAACTAAAAAACAGGCAGCAGGATTGCAAAGATAGAATGACTTTGCAGAAAAAAATAACCACTCTTTTGCAAGAGTGGGCGGGATTCGCTATTTGGGGGCCATCGCACCCAAAACGGTCTAATTGTACGCGCTTGGAATCAAAGCGATTGCCCAAACCTTTACTACGAATCGGTGTTCTAGCAGCAGCGAAAAAGGATAAGCCTAAAGTGCAGCGACCATCGAAAAAGCATAATGTCGAACACCCCAATCCTCCACCTAAACCAATGCTAGAGAAACAGTCCCAAGCGGTTGAAGTTCAATATTGTTAAATCGGTACTCTTTGTTGCTTGACTGAGAATAGAACTTTCCAAAGCCGATCCAGAGGTACAGAACCCTGTTCCTGAACAAAAACTAAGGGTAAGAGAGCAGCCATCCGTAGGACAGCTGAGAGAACAAATAGTCTCAGTAAGCCATCGGTACCAGGCAGAGCCGCGAGAAAACTACCAGCAGTAATTCCCATTGCTCCAGTGACACCAGCAACCGCCCCGGCGATCGCAAAGTAAGTGGATTGATTAGTCACCGGTGCCACTCCCATCATCAGATTGTTAGTACACAGGTCTATGGCCGCCCACGTCCCAGATGCCAGCAGGTGTAACAAGGGTAACCATATCCAAAGGGAAATTGAATCATTGCCAGCTACTAGCCATAATAGAGGTGTCACCGCCACCAAGATTCCTACTAATAACATGATGGGACGATTCCCAATCCGGTCAGACAGCTTACCCCAGAAAACTAGTAGTAGCATATTAGCACCAGCTCCTAAGCCGTTATAAATTGTTACTAGGCTGACATCTATATCTAGGTTATCTAGCATATAGAGGTTAAAGAAGGGAGCGCTGAGGTTAACGGCAAAGCACCAGATGGCAAGGTAAATCAGTAACTTCAAAAAATTGGCATCATTGAGGAAGCGAAGATGTATCCCGCTGCGGTATGGTTGGGGTATATCTGACCCCACAACTTTTAAAAGCTGCGGGTTAACATCGCTCATCCAGAACTGACAGCCCTGACTAAGTAGCCCAAGCACAATTCCTAGAACCAAGATTGCACCGTAGCCTTGGAGCGTTCCACTAGGCCAAGCCGATACTGCTAGACCTAGTAGGGGCACACAGATGAGATTCGTCAAACTCAAAACACTATTGCGAAAGCCAAAATACCGCCCCCGCAACCGCTCAGGTACTACCACAGCCGTCCAGGTCATCCAGGGAGCACGGGCGAAAGCTTCAATGATATTAACCACCAACATAATTCCTAATGTCAACAGCACCACTTGGTGTTCAGAGATCTGGTTAGATGATCTGACCAACCAAATCGCTGGCACGAGAATTATCCACAGTAGCCGCGCCGGGATGAAAATGCTCATGCAATACCAGTTGAAGCTGGTACTTCGTTCTACCAAATAAGCTCCCAGTGGTTGGAGCAAATTTACTAACTGAGGAATAGAGGCGAGCAAACCAATTTCCAATGGGCCGGCACCCAGATCCAGCAAGAAATTACTAAGCAAGGCTGAACCGATGATACTGTAAAAAACCGCAGCAAAGAGACTCTCGATAGTTAATGCCCTGAGACTTGTGCGAATTTGCGGTTTGGAAAGTTTAATAGGCACATTTGTGGGAAGAATTACTGTCTCTGTTAATTCCCTATCCTCTGGGATTTCCTGAATGGGGAAAGGGATCTTTTTTAGTAAGCTTTCGTCTTCTACTTCGTTGGACATACTGAATAGCTAAAATTTAAAAAGAGTTAACGCGGCCTTAATTGCTGGTTTAATGTAGAGAACAGTAGACGAGCATCAGCCTACTGGAACAATCTCTTTGAAAGAGACGTTAGGAATGAGGGGTTATTAGCCCTGTTGTGTTACTTTAGCGATAGTATAATAAATTACAAAGCTTAGAACGAAGGTACAGAGTATGGTATAGCCTCGTTCGCTCTGACAAACCATGAATTTTGTGGTCGACTATTGTTTGTTGTATAAAAAGCTGTTTTCAGATGTTAGGCTTTTTGAAGCATTTAAATATCTACATATAGGATGTATTTCTGACTTAAAAAGGAAGAGCCTTTCAGAAATAGCAAAAATTGTTGGATTAAATAAGTATCAAGGGCTACATCATCTCTTAAAAACACCATCTTGGGATGTAGAGAAGAGGAGAGTTTTGCGTTTTGAACTAATTTTACAGATACTAAAAGGTAGACCAATTATTTTAATTATTGATGAGACAGGAGATAGAAACAAAGGAACTAAGATTGATTTATGTTAGTTGTGATTTGGGTAGACTAGAGCTACAGTAAGGACAAGTTCGTTCAAGCATTTTTGCAGGTTTGTGGTGCCAAAGTTGAAATTATCAAGCGAACCGAAGCATAATTTCAGGTGTTGCCAAAACCTGGGTTGTCGAGTGTATATTTGGGTGGTTTCGCTGGTTGCATCGCACAAGTCACAGACCATGAACTATTGCTAGGTGTGAGCGAGTTGATGAGCGAAACGGTAATGGTGCGCTTGATGTTGAAGTGCCTTGCTGTCTAAACAGAACCTTTATAAATCAGCTCTTATATGGAGCCACAACAGTTTGGAGGAAGTCTATATGTTTCACAAGATTCTAGTTGCAATCGACACCTCTGAATCCGCCAAGGATGTCTTTGATAAAGCCTTGTTCTTAGCAAAAGCGAGCCAGGCCAGCCTTATGCTGTTGCATGTTCTGTCGGGCGAAGAACAGGGCAGAGTAAATATACCTATACTTCCTAGGCAGGATTACTATCCATATCCCGTAATGAGTAAAAAAACTTTGGAGTTCAATCAACAGCAGTGGGAGCTTTTGGAAAAGCAAGGTCTAGAGCTACTACAATCATGTACGGATGAAGCAACTCTAGCAGGCGTGAGTACAGAATTCATCCAACCCTCTGGTAATCCTGGTCAAACCATCTGTAAATTAGCCTCCACTTGGGGTGCTGACCTAATCGTAGTTGGACGTCAGGGTCTATCTGGTTGGAGTGAGTTAGCCTTGGGTAGTGTCAGCAATTACGTACTCCACAATGCTCCCTGCTCAGTCCTGATTATGCAACACATATTAAAAATGAATACTGAATCTGCTCAAGACGAATCAAGCAGAGTTAGTGCATCGGATTGATAGAATTAAAGCGAAACAGCTTTGTTGCATGAAACAGAAAAAGACACACCTTCTCTTAATAAAGTTGGTAATTAGTCTTCAACTTTGTAGCTATCCGGTTTGCCCAACCCAATCATACGGTTAAGTGCAGCATATTGCAGAAATAGCTCGTTGGCAAGGCTATCAAAACCTCGTCGCCGTAACCGACCCCCAAAGATCATTTTGAGTCGAAACATAGCGGTTTCAAATAATGAACGACGATGAGAAGCTTTTGTACTTACAAGTTGCACAATTAAAAATTTGGGTAAAAACTTCAAGTACTCTCCCCTGCCCCTTTGCGGTCTCAACAAACAAACTTTTGTAGTTAACAGCTTATCTCAATCCGCATCCTACTACTATCTGAAAGTCCTGCAACAATAATTGTTGCTGCTAATTTGACGAGACATTAAGGCAAGTTTAACCGTTTACGCGCACCAAAGCGAAACAGTTTATCCAGTAGAATCGCTCTCAAACGAGGCAACCATTGCGCCTCATAGCCCACACGGTAGCGTAATCGTGGTGAGGAGCTTGAAGCAATACGGAAAACTGCTTGTGCAACTTTATCAGGATTATCGCCTTGTGCAATTGCGCCCTGGACAGATGAGATGATAACATCGCGCACGTTGTCGTAATCACTACTAATTTTCGTTGGTTGTAACATGGTTAGGTTGAAGTTGGTTTTGAAATAGCCAGGCTCAACTAAAGACACTTGAATATTAAATGGGTCTAGTTCCACACTTAATGCTTCGCTATAACCTTCAAGTGCAAATTTGCTTGCAGAGTAAAAGCCTTCACCTGGTGCGCCAATTAATCCTGCCACCGAACTCATATTAATAATATGCCCACTACGCTGCTGTCTCATGATGGGCAAGACAGCATTAGTAAGACGCACAATACCCCAAAAGTTGGTTTCAAAAATCTCTTTGGCTTGTTCTAAAGAAGTTTCTTCAATCATGCTGGCATGAATTTGTCCAGCATTATTCACAAGTACATCTATGCGGTTAGTCCGCGTGAGCAACTGATTGATACACGATTGTACTATTGCAGGGGCAAATGCCTTTGTTCCCGATGATTCAAATCTGAGGCTAAAGCCCCGTACCTTCAGGCCGGGGTCAGCTTACCAGTTTTAGCTTTCTGCTTTTTGTTCGTGATATTCGGAAATATGCTCGTATATCTCTGGTGGAAATTGTAAATCCTTATAAACATTACAGGCATCTGGATCGTCAGCATTAGGACAGATAGGAAACTCCTGCTGAGATTGCCATTGGAGAATACGCTCTCGTCGAGGTGGGTTATAGTCTTTACCTTGAACCTGTAAATACAAAGAACGCGCTTCCTGCTCGCTGAAGTCTTTATCTTTTTGAAGATAATCAATTAATTCAGACTCACTCAAGAAATGACGAGCCACCATTGCAAATACCAGCCTGCCGTAATGACCAACATCTTGACCCGCATCAAGAGAATTCAGCAGGTGAACCATCATCTCATTTTTCTGTAACTCAACAAGAGCCATGTATCCTCAATCCTTATGTTTCAGTTTGAGACAGGTTTATCTTCGTTTTCATAGTACTGGTGTACTGAATAAGTTTCCTATACCTTGTGGCTGACATTCAGGTGCATTTAGATAAGGCACCTACAACTAATAAAATGCAAACGCCCTGCGGGTTCGCTAGTTGCTCATGGGGGTAACGAACATGACCGCACTGCCTCACCGTTTCAACAATTTGGCACAGGCGCGTAAATCAATTTAACTCTAATGAAGTTATATACAGTGGCATCTATTGATAAAATTATTGGCTAAAAATTATGTTGAAACTCAAAGTGCGATTGCGCGAAAGCGCACTGCAATCATGCGAGCGCATCTTGTCTATAAGGGAAATCTTATTCTCAACAATGCCAAAACCGCATTAACCCATGCTAACTATATAACAAATTGTAGATTTTTTGGCAAAAAACTTGACAAAATTACTAGATTCATATTGATGAGATAAACTAAGTAAGCAGATGGCATTAAAACAAACTAATAAATATCTAAAATTTGTTTTTTGCTTATATTGAATTGAATACCCTGTAGGCAATACCTGAGCTGAACGAGTAAAAGCAGATATTTTTCTTCGGGTTTCAGGGGTAATAGCTATGGGGATGAAATGGCGTTTGTGATTACCCACATTAAATATGTGAGGTTAGCAATGAGCGAACAATTGCATATGAATAAAAAAGCTGTTGCGTCCACTTCTGCATCAGTACAAAATGCTTCCGCTTCTGCTGAAGAAGATAAAAAAATCAGATTGATTCGTGATCTTGCTCAACTTTTCCGACTACCAGTTGCTATTGTTGCTGCAATAACCGGCTGTGCCACAATCTACGCGCTCAATTCAGCAGCTTCATTACAGCAATATCTATTGACAGCAACTATTTTAGTATTTACACACTCTGCGGCCTGTGCAATTAATGATTATTGGGATGTGGATAAAGACCGCATCGATCACCCCCAAAGACCACTCCCATCTGGTCGCCTTTCACCTGTTGCAGTTTGGTGGACAGCTTTGATTCTGTTTATCGGCGCGGCGAGTGCGGCCATTCCTTTAGGAATTTCTTGCTTGATTTTGGTAACTGTGAGTTCTATTTTGCTCTGGAATTACTCGCATATATTACTCCAAAGCGGTATTTTTGCAAATTTCATTGTGGCAACGATCACGGCGGCGGTAATTTTTCTGGGTAGTTTGGTTGTAAATCGACCGGGAGCCATGCTTTATCCAATTTGGTTTTTATTCTTTTATATTTTAGCTAAGGAAATTATTTGGGATTTACACGATACAGCAGGCGATCGCAGTCAGGGAATTGTTACAATTGCCAATACCTGGGGAAAGGAAACGGCTTTTTGGATTGCTTGGGGATTAATGGGTACGTTGATTGTGTCAATTCCAATAGCACCCCTATTATTGCCGATGACACATCCTCTGTTGTTTTTAGTCTTCTCCACAGCGATGATGCTAAGTGTGACAATCGCACTATTACGCTATCAACAGCAAGGTAGTGTGAGCGCTTACGAAGGATTTGTATTCTGGGATCGGATTGGGATGCTATTGGGGGTAGTAGGGCTGTTAGGGACGGCTCCAATATTGTAGCTTTAGCATCCCCGCTCTCATAAGTTGCTTGCTGCTTTGCGACGACATTAAAGTCGTCGCAGCCCTGCATCCGGGATGTTTGGGTTACTTGCATAAATAAAGTAGCAAGCAACTTATTTTTGCACGGGCCCCTTAGGATGTGTCATCAATTGAGCTAAATGACAGAAGCAGCCAGATAAATTGCACTTAGAAAGTTTGTAGCGCGTTTGTCGTAACGCGTTGCGATTGCGCTCCGCGCAGTGCAATCATGCAATCGCACTGTGAATCAGTAAGCTAGAGTCGGCTAATCTATAAAGCAATGCCAGATGCTGTGATGAAATTTATTTTTTGGGATTGTCAAACCCATGAATGTGAAACTTCACCAAATTACATTTGAAGATAATTAGTATTGACTATGCGGGTTTGGGTTTAAATACTGGCTACCCAACCAAATACTTCACAAGGAGCGGATCTATCGCCGCAATCCGATGCCTAATTGACTGTGGAGGATTGTTGAAAAACTGTTTTAAATCTCGACTTTTCACAAAGCAGAATCAAAAATTTGTTGTGCTGTCAATTTGAGATGGGTAAATAAAGGCGATACAATCACATCATCTCCTCTGAACACAGTAATTTGATAATCTCCGTCAACTAAATTACAAATGGTAATAGTTTGTTGTTTAGGATTACCAGTAAATCTTTTGCCACCGAGTGCAGCATAGTCCACAATCCAATACTCAGGAATTCCCATTTCTTCATAGTCCCTGAACTTGTCGTAGTAGTCATCTCGCCAGTTGGTACTAACCCTTACGGGTTCGTCAGTTGCTTCAACGCGGGGAACCCGCGCAACGCACTGACTCACTACCTCAATAACAATTGGTACAGATGCAGCTTGCATAACAGTCGATTGTTTACTCCACAGAGGTTCATTAACAAGATTGTCATGATTTAATACTAAAATGTCGGGAGAATAGGTTGAGTTATTGCTCTCAATTTTGATAAAGGCAGTTTTGGGGATGCGAAACGGAAGCCCCATTTGCAAGAACCCAAAGGTGATCTGTGCTGCCAAAAATCCAACAACATTTTCGTGTTCACCAGTGGGGGGTGGCATTTCTGCAATGACTCCTTTATGTAGCTCACATCGCACCCCGTTTGAGGGATACCACTCGATAAATTGTTCAAAGGTTGCTAACTTGGGTAGGGTTTGAGTCATCTAGCACCTCCATATATATTTGACTTTATCATCGCCGCCGCTAGATTGTGCCGCAGATTAAAAACTGGCTATCCCACCAAATACCTGACAATAAAGCGGATCTATCGCCGCAATCCGCTTCTTAATGGCTTTGTTGCATGAAAGAAAAAAAGATACACCTATCTTGTGGTATTAGAACAAAGTTAGTTTTCTACTTTGTAACTGTCTGGCTTGCCTAACTGGATCATGCGATTCAGGGCAGCACATTGTAAGAATAACTCGACAGCCTGATTATCAAAAAAGCGTCATTTCTATCTGCCATAAAAGTAAAAGCTTGCTAATCCTTCTAGTGTTAAAACAATGTACGCTCTACTAATAGTAAACTGGGAGAAAAGCTAGCTGTAAGTAATTAATCCCTCTTTTGTTACTACGAGGAGAGAAAAATATTATTCCTAGCCTGAGCCTCAGATATCATCACAAATGTAGGCGATCGCATCCCGACTTGATCATTTACATCCCTTTGTTGAAAAGAGACGTAAAAATAGACGTTTCAGATTATTCTCTGCCGAAGGTAACAAAAGAGGGATAAGCGGCAATCAAAATCGACTTACTTAGCAATAAATTGTTATGTCTTCATTACACTCATCAGTTAGATATAAGAGGCACTTAAAGCGAAGGCTAACTATTTGTTCATAGAAAGGATTGAGCTTGCACATCGGTGGGATGAGAAGGATAGTGCGATTGAAAAATTTTATTTTCCGCTCAAAAGGGCAATGAGCGGGAATGATTTTGCACAGAAAATGCGCCAGATTGGGATTATCAATTTGTATAGATTCGAGCCATTGACGTACTGGGTGCAGTAAATTAAATTTATGATTGAGAAAAGTTAAGTTTTTCATTTGTCAAATATTCTTAATTGTTGATTTTAGGGGTGCTTAAAGTTGAATTCCGCTTCTATTTAAGAAAAGCAATATTCAACAACTTGCGAAATTTCTTCAAGTAAAAGAGAATCTGCTATTGAAGTACCTGCTATCAAGACATCCATAGCATTTCTATTGAGGATGATTCTGCTGTTGGGAGTCATGCTAAAGTCTTGTCCAAAAATAAAACCCCGAGAAATTAATTTTTTAACTGCGAACTTGGTGAGTTCTTCTATGACATCTAAATGTTGTATGTCGTGAAGATTACGTAAAGTCCAACGACAAGCATCGGCATCTGTTTCGGATAATTGCAATACTGCTGCCATCAAGATATCGCTGGTATATTCAAAACCAATCAGAGCAGCAAGTAATTCCTCTACAGATTTTAGGATTGCTTTGTTTTGGAGCTTTAGGGTATCAACCATTAGCTCAATTTGGAGATTGAAGCTTTCTACATCATTGATATCTTGCACAATTTTGCACCTCTTTAGCTATGAAAAATTTCCTCTAAAGCTCTGTTTTGATACTTGCACCAGGCAGAAATAATCGGAATGATTGCTATTAAAGCGGTAAACTTTGTCTGGATAAAATTCTCTAATTTTCGCTGAGTTCAAAAATATAGTAATAACTACTCCTTAGCTAATAAACTCCAGTTCAAGTTATCTCTGAATAGCTTCTATATTGAAGTTAAAACCTAAAAATGGAGAAACTGTGAAGAATGAGGGAACTTTTTCAAAAAATATATATGTTAGCGATCGCAAACTTTGTTTCAGGTGTTGGAGCGTGAGTTGCAGGCGATCTTGGTTTAGCTCCACCCCAGAGCTGTTGCTACCTGACGAGCCAGGCTCATTGGATTGAAAGGTTTGGCGAGCATTGCTGCTACACCTATTTGGGCGAATCGCTTCAGGTTAGTAAGCTTTGCTGTTAGCACAATCACTGGAATATGCCAAGTTGCGGGATTAGTCCTCAACTGCTGAAAAGTAGCGAGTCCATCCATATTGGGCATCATGATATCTAGGAGAATCGCATCTGGCTGTTCAACTTCAGCCTTAGTTAACCCCTCACTCGCCGAGGCAGGAGTCGATACCTGCCATCCGCCTACTGCTTCGAGAGTGAGTTGGGCAACTTCTCGGATATCATCTTCATCTTCGATAATCAGAATGCGTCTAGCTAACACAGTTACTCTATCCTGCTGCACTGGGGAAAACTACTGTAACTGCACGCTAGGTAGAAAACTTTAACCTTCGCTGTCTTTGCTTGATCGGTTCCCTTGGCAGACAACCAATATCTTTGTTTGTACATGCAGAACTCCTAATTTAAACCAATAGAAATCTTTAATCAGACAAGTCCTACTAATTGACTAACTAGCCCACCAATAAGCTAGATGAATCAAGCAGACTCCTATAACAACACTGGAGATAAGGGGAATCCACTGAAAACCTGTAATCATGATGTTGTAACTCCTTTGAGTGTGGCGATCGCTAGTAAAAAGAACAGCCCCAGAATTAGCTGTTGTATTCTCACAAAAGAATGCGACAGATTGGTAAGTGCAAAACAATGTTGTGCCCTTAGCATTCCCGAAGGAATAAGTTGGTCAGGCTTATATATATCAATTCATTCACAATCTCTCATGGAGGCGGCACGCGCCCCTTAAGGCGCGTGCCAAGCCTGACCAACTTATTTTTTCTCAACCCCTTACGAATAATTGATGTGTCGCAAACATTATTTGAATTGGTATTAGTTTTAAGATTAAAGCTAAAAACTGGAGAAATTGTGAAGAGCGAAATTTAGTCACTCCAGCCCAAGACATCTGCTACCAGGTCAGGTAAAATCATTGGATCGAAGGGTTTGACAATCATTGCTGTTAAACCTAATTCAGCAAATCGGTGCCGATCGGCAACCTGCACTTTTGCTGTTAGCAAAATCACTGGAATATGCTGGGTGACGGGATTAGCCTGTAGCTGTTGAAAAGTAGCAATCCCATCTAAATCGGGCATCATGATGTCTAGGAGAATGGCATCTAGCTGTTGGGAAGCGGCTGTGGCTAACGCTTCATTTCCTGAGGCAGCAGTTAATACTTCCCAACCGCCTACCGCTTCGAGAGTGAGTTGGGCAACTTCCCTGATATCTTCTTCATCATCAACGATCAAAATCCGTCTGGCTGTCATGGTTACTGTCTTCCTTCCTGCCGCCAATAATCAGGTTGAGCAATTTAATCACTCGGCGTTCAAATTCCTCCGTTGTAATCCGCCCTTTAGTCAGAAACAAGGTCTGTCCTAGCTTCAAACGTTCTCGGTCGGAGTCGTCTAGGTCTTTAGCAGTGTACACAACCAATGCCACTTGACACAGACGATTGTGTTGTCGGAGCCAGTCTACTACAGTAAAACCATTACATTCCGGCAGTACTAGGTCAAGTACCAGCAGATCGGGGATAACGCGCTGGCTCATCTGGATGGCTTCCCGTCCTGTCTGAGCATGGTAGGTTTCGATGCCATAATGCTCAAACATGGAGATCAGTACTTGTGCTAAATCTAAATCGTCCTCTACCACTAAAACTCTAATATGCCGATCCGAGCCACTTAAAGCCCGCTTTAGAGCTTGGAATAGCTGCTGCTGCTCTGGAGGCTTAACAATCCAGTCACTTATTCCTGGATGCGGCACTTCTCTAGCATCCGGCAATAAACCACTCAGGATAATTATCGGAATTTTTTGAGTGTTCGGCTGCTGTTTGAGAATTGCTAAAGTTTCCCAGCCATGCATACCAGGCATCATGAGGTTCAGGAGAATTGCATCAGGCGGTTGCGCCACTGCCTGCTCTATGGCTGCCTGACCCGAAGCTACTGTTACCGCTCGGTAGCCCTGCTTTTCTAGCATAGCTTGCATCACATCTCGAATTGAGGGATCGTCATCGCACACTAGCACTAAGGGATTGCTAGGATCGGCGATCGCCACTGCTGATTCCGATCCCAGTACTGGCAGCGTAAAGTAAAAAGTACTACCCTCCCCAAGCGTGCTTTCAGCCCAAATTCGCCCCCCGTGATGCTGTACGATGCTACGGCAAATAGCTAATCCTAACCCAGTTCCACCTTTTTTACGCGAATCAGAAGCATCGACCTGCTGGAAGCGTCCAAAAATCGTTTCCAGCTTATCAGCTGGGATACCCCTACCCCGATCTTTTACCTGGAACAACAGCTCAAGTGAGGAGTTTCGCTCCACTTGCTCGCTCCTGACAAGTTCAGCAGTCAGCCAAATGGTAGAACCTTCAGGGGAGAATTTAATCGCATTACTGAGCAAATTCGTTAAAACCTGAATTATTCGGTCTGGGTCAGCCCATAATCGGGTTGCTACGGGAGAAACTGATAAAGTAACTCCTGCCTTTTCAGCCATATCCCGCATGGTATCTGCTGACTGGATCATCAAGCTGGCTGCATCGCAGGCTTGCTTTGTCATAGTGACTTTGCCTGACTCAATGCGTTCGATATCAAGAATGTCGTTGATCAGGCGCACCAACCGGTCTGTATTATTCAGTGCAATGTCCAACATCCGTTGACTCTTTTGGGGCTGGGTGCGTACTACGCCATTGGCTAGTAGACCTAAAGCACCGCGAATCGAAGTTAGGGGCGTGCGTAATTCGTGGCTAACTACGGAGACGAATTCATCTTTCAACCGTTCAATTTCTCGGCGCTCGGTGATGTCACGAGCAATACCGCGATAACCTTGAAAAACACCTTGGCAATCGAATACGGGAGAGCCACTGGTTTCCAGCACAACTAGATGACTATCTTTGTGCGTCAGCGTTTTTTCAAGTCGGGTGAAAGGCTGTTGTGTAGAGATAAAGTAACTAATCACTTGGGCAAATCGTTTGACTTCATTCACCGCCATCAAGTCAAAAGTACTCTTACCGAGAATCTCTGCGATTTCGTAGCCGATAATTTCTGACGCTTTTGGACTGACGTAGGTGAAGATACCGTTGGCATCAATTTCCCACACCCAATCACTGGTTTGTTCGACGAGATTACGGAACTTCTCCTCGCTCTGCCGTAGCGCTTCCTCCACCCGCTTGCGTTCATTAATGTCTTGGAAAAAAACTGATAGCCCCTTTTGATTGGGATAAGCATGTACTGCAAACCAGGTGTTAAGTGGTTGATAAAATTCTTCAAATTCGACACTAATTTGCTGCGATACCGCTTTGTGATATTCCTCATAGAATTTAGAACCTACTGCTTCTGGCAACTCATCCCACAAATTTTTACCTAGTAATTCAGCACGCGAGCGCTGTAGGTGTTGTTCTGCTTGCTGATTCAGGTAGGTAAAACACCACTGGCTATCAACAGCAAAAAAGGCATCTGTGATACTTTCCAAAATATTGGCGACTTGGTTGCGAGCTGCCTCTGCTTCGGCGCGTGCTGCCTGTTCGTGGGCAAACAGTTGCTTCCGTTCTTCCTCTACACGCTTGAAATCGTCAATATCTGTATTCGTCCCGAACCAACTAACGATCGCATCTTCGCGATCGCGCAGAGGTAAAGCGCGTCCTAAGTGCCAACGATAAGTTCCATCAGCCGCTCGCTGCAAGCGAAATTCAATTTCGTAAAGCTCGCCCGTTGCCAGGGAATCCTGCCAGCGCTCGAGACACTGCGGTAAATCCTCTGGATGAATCTTTTCCTGCCATCCCCAACCGAGAATTAGCTCACGGGTAGACGCGAACTAGTCAAGGACGCGCTGGTTAACATAGCTGAGTTCGCCATTTGGCTGGGCAATCCACACTTGCTGGGGAATCGATTCGGCTAAAAAGCGGAAGCGCTCTTCGCTTTTTTGCAACGCCACTTCTGCTTGCTTGCGCTCGGTAATGTCCATCGTTACCCCAGTCATCCGCACCGCTTTGCCAGTCTTGTCGTAATAGACTTGACCCTTGCTCGCCACCCAGTGAATAGAACTGTCGGGCCAGATAACGCGAAATTCAATTTCGTAGTCTGCTCCTGCTTGCACAGCTTGCGTTACTGCTTGATGAAGCCATTGGCGATCGTCGGGATGAACGCTGGCGAGGAAGCTTTCATAGCTGCCACCAAAAGAGCCTGGGGTAAAACCGAAGTGTGCTTCCGTGGTGACAGAGTGAAACACTTTGTTGGTCAGAATGTCCCAGTCCCACCTACCCATGTGAGCAGCTTCCAAGGCTAAACTTAAGCGCTCCTCGCTTTGGCGTAGCGCTGCCTCATGTTGTTGGCGCTCGGCGATCGCTGCTCGCTGTTCTGCCCAGTTCTGGCGTTCGCGTTTGATTCTCTCCCAGTAGTGATGAAAAAAGTCAGCTAATTCTGGCTCGTCCTCCAGCAAAAAACTAAAATGCTCAATAGCTCGCTTGTCTGCTGTATGTGCCACTTCGGGGTGAGCTTCCATCCAAACATGACATGTCTTTACGTAAGCAATGAAGGATACTAAGTGCTGGTAATTGACTGTACCCAGCAAGTGGCGCAACTGGGTGCGATAGTAATCAGCTACCTCTCCTTCCAAGGAAATAAAGACTGCACAGATGAGCAGGCTTTCTTCAATAGTTGAATTCCAATTTGACAAAACTGCCAACTGCTCAGAATGATCAGCGAGTACCTGCAAATGAGCATTTATATCCCTTTGGTCTGGGGGAGGTGCTTCCAGCAGGTTCAACACTTCCCGCGCCCTCACCCCCAAGGGACGTAGGGAACAGCTATGACAAATCATGCAGTAGGGAATGGCACAGTAGCGTGAAAGGTACGCAGCCAGCTTTTCCTTAAATAGCGGCGACAGCGGATTGTTGACGTAGGCACAAACCGTCTGTTGCCATAGATTTTCCAATACCTGTGGGTTCTGTTCTGCTGGGCTGAAGAAGGGGGGAAAAAAACCGAATTTCTCCTCGATTTCTGCCTTAATTTGCTCGCTACTTCGCATAAATTTATACCTCTCTTCCCTCAGCCTGGGGATTCGCCCCATCAGTGCTTTTGCTGCTATTCAGTCAAGAGTTGGGGCATTTCCCCGATCGCCTCTCACTGCTTGAGCCTGGCGCAACGCCGCTGCCGCCGCTTTATAAAGTGCTGGCAGGTTAATACCATCTTGGGGATATTGCATCGCAGCAGTACTCAAGGTTACTTGAAACTGAGTGCCGTCAAAAGCTGTGAACTTCTGCTGGTGTAGAGCCTCTAGGACTTCGGCTAGCCGCTTGATTCCATCAGAGCGAGTCATGCCATACATCCCCACAATAAACTCTGCTCCTCCCCAGCGGCCTACAACATCATCACTTTGAAAGTGGCGATGCAGTAGTCCTCCCAGTCGGGACAGTACTGCATCGCCACTGGTATGACCGTAGCACTCGTTGATCTGTTTGAAGCGATCTAAGTTTAAGACAGCAAAGCAAAGTGGCTGCTGGTGGTGATCGCATAGCTCAAGAAACTGAGTCAGTTGTTGGCTTGACTTGCGGTAATTGGCAACTCCAGTTAAGGCATCAGCTTCCACCAAATTTCGCAGTAAGCGCGATCGCTCTAAGCGATTGAGGATGCGGGTGACCAGTTCTGGCCCAACAATCGGCTTACTCACATAATCATCGCCACCTGCTGCAAACACCTGCTGCATTGTATCTGCATCTGTATGGGCTGTGAGAAACAGGATCGGCAAACCACTCCAACGCATATCAGCACGGACGGACTGGCACAAGTCGATTCCACTGATCTGGGGCATTTCTACATCCAAAATTAGCAAATCTGGTGCTACAGTTTCTAGGTTATTCCAAAACTGCAAGGGGCAATCGAGAGTAGAGAGCTTGAATCCCCAAGGCTCTAGTAAACTGTGAAGTGCCGTCAGCACTTGGGAATCATCGTCCACCACCATGACTTTAGCCGCAGTAGTGCGAGTGCGCTGCAACAAAGCTGTAGCTGCTTTTAGCACCTCAGATGCAGTCACGGGCTTAGGTAAAAATCCGCGTCCGCCTAAACGAGCTACTTTTACTCGGTCGATTGAACGTTCGCGATCTGCAAGCACTAGCACTGGGACTGGAGGTGTGCAGGCATTCAATTCGCACAGCAGCGTTAGATTGTCCTGTGGGGTATTAGCACAGAGATCCAGCAGTACTATATCGGGGCGATCGCTAGATATTCGCTCTCTGGCTAGAGTAGGAGTTCTAGCTATTTCTGCCCGCATTCCCCAAGTAGCAGCCTCGACGACCAACGCCTTAGCCAAGGACTTATCCTGCTCGACGATCAATAGCCAAGGTCGTTTGTCTGGTGACGACACCTCAGGTTTCTGTCCTGCGGTTGTTTGTTGCAACTCCTGACGCAATGCCACAATTAATTCAGATAAATGCAGCGTTTGGTTTCGATCTACCAGCTCTTTTGATTGAAAAAATTGTTCTATTTCTTGAGCTAGCCGTGAACCTTGGACAAAGCCATACATCCCTAGCGAACCTGCTAGCTTGTGAGCTTCCCGTTCTGCCGCAAATTGCAATTCATGCGAGAGCTGATTTTGTCGTAGCGCCGTCGTTGCTTGTTCGATTGTGGCTATGCGATGACTCAACTTTTCTTTGGTTCGCTCCCAGACTTTAGCAATCTCTACCACAGTTTGCTGCTTTTGATCTGGCGAGAGGCGATTGGGCACTACTTGCCCCTTGGGTGCCTTTTGTTGTTCTAATGGTTTGAGGCGATAACCAATGCCATATATTGTCTCGATTGGATCTTCGGGGACTCCTGCTGCCTTCAGTTTTTGCCGTAATCCCTTTATATGAGATCTAACTGTCTCCTCTCCTGGCAATTCTTCAAACGACCAAATGCAATCTAATATTGTGCTACAGCTAAATATGCGCTGGCGATTGCGGAGGAAAAGTTCTAAAAGACTATACTCTTTTGGGGTCAAATGTAATGGTTGCTCATCATACGTAACTGCAAAATTACTGGGATCAAGATGCAAGTTTCCCCATTCCAATAAGGGAGAAGAAGTCGAGTTTCCTCGCCTTAGTAAAGCTCGAATTCGCGCTAGCAGCTCTTTCATCTCGAACGGCTTCACCACATAGTCATCCGCTCCTGCATCCAAACCCATGACTTTTTTGGTACTGCTGTCTTGAGCAGTCAAAAGAATAATTGGCGAACGCAGTCCAAGCGAGCGCCACTGCCGACAAAGGCTAATACCGTCTAGCTTAGGAAGCATCACATCCAGCAGAATTAAGTCGTAAGCAAATGCCTCGGCTAGCTCCCAACCTGCTTGACCATCCGTAGCAACATCTATAACATAATGCTGGTCAGTGAGAGCTTGTACCAGAGCTTCAGCAATTAGCTCGTCATCATCGACCAGTAAGATCCGCATAGTGAATTATTAGCGCAGATTACCAAGAATTACGAGTCTAACTTAACAGGCACTGTTAGGTTAATATCCTTCGCTAATCTTATCCTGTATCAAACAATAATTTGACGTTAAACTGCAATTCTTTGCAAATATAAACACTGTAAGTAACTGAAAAAAATAATACGCTTTAGAATCAGAATAAACTAATGCAAGCTACCGCTTAATAGCACTCACAGAACTTTTTGACGACCAAATAATTATATATCTATGCTTGCTTCCCTATCCTTCCTAGCCCTCCTGTTTGCTATTTGTATTAGTCTTCAAGCGGTATTAATTAGATAAACATATCAAACGCCATGAAAGAAACTATTGCTAGTAGGATACATCTAATAACAGCTAAATACTTAGCCTACGTGGTTATTTTTATACAGAAACGATCAAGGTTTAGCCAAAACTGTGGGGTACAGTTTATAAAAACACAAAAAAGAAATTTTCTCTTGCGTCTTCGACCGAGCAGAGATCGCCTCACTCGACCATTTCAGAATTTTGGCCAGATGCAGACCTTACTCCCCCACCGGATACCGCCGCATCATTTCTGCCAACGCCACCGCCTTACCATCCGGCGTGTACACAACCTTACCCGACATCGCAATCACAATCCTTTGCCGCCTCGCCCACTCAAACCAATCCTTCACAGCAGATTTCACCTGTGCAGATTCCGGCTTTCTCCCCTCCTTGCAAGCAGCCACAAACACAGCCTCCGGCGACTTGATCCCCTTCCAAGTCCGTATCGCTTCTTTGAGGTAGGCGATGTCTACGACAAGCCGCTAAGAGCGTCTACGTACCCGGCAGATTCTCCCAGTACCGCTTAACTGTACGTTGAATCTCTGCATTTAACCGGAACTGTGGAGTACAAGGTATTTCCCGTAACTGCTGTAATACTTCCTGAACCTCTTGGTTACTAGGTTGTATTGATTTTTCAACAGGCTCGAAAGCAGAATCATCACCAGAGTCTTCGTCACAAAAATTTGACACAACCGGGGCGGCGGAAGAATGATCCTCATGAGTATCTGTCTCAGTAGTCGAGTAATCTTGTTCTTGTTCATCAACGAAGCGAGAAATTTGGGGTTGCTCTAGTTCTAGGGCGTAGTCAACAATCCCGGTTTGTTTTGGTTCCTCGGCGCAGTCCAAAATCTCGGTTTTCACTTCCTCACCCAGAGGGTTCGCCACTTTGCAATCGACGGGAACCGCCAAGATTGCAAGTGGCTCACTTTTTTCAAGCTCAACAGCAGAGTGTTGTTGTGGCTTTGAAGCTTCTGGATGGGATCTGTGGTATTGTTCTGCATGGAATCTCGAATGTTCAGTTTTGCACTTGCCATGTTCCAATAACCTATTCAGTACATCGAAGTTTAATTTATACTGCCATGTCCGATCCTGACCGTTACCGCGATTCTTCTGCTTTTCGATAATGCCTATCTCTTCAAGCAGAGCGATCGCCAATACAACGAAAACGATAGAAAAATCATGGCACAAAGTAACTATGTCATTCCTGCAAGATCCTGATTGGGGCGAATGCTGCGAACTAATACTTCTGTCCCCAAATCATCCAAACGCAGAGTTAATCGAAATTTCAGGTTACACGTTGGTCTACTGCAATGGAGTTTGCCCCAAAATCTACCGTGTCTACAAATGTGAATCAATGTTGGGTTTGGTCTTTCAACACATCACGCATTGGACAAACGAAGTAGACGAGAAACAGTACGCCAAACCGTTAAATGCAGCAGTAGCACTCGATGATTTTCTGAACACTGCAAGTATGGCCAAAACAGACGGCAACATTGCAGCTTAATTAAAGCTTTCAATCTCAACAAATAACCATTCACTAACTAAAACAATGGAACCTACAATCTTGATTCCCAAGGGTTGGACATACCCTCGATTTACTTTTGGACAGCGAACAGAACGAGGTCAAATTATCGGCATGAAATATTACGCCCAAGACATATATCTAGCCAATGAATACGGAGAAGGACTGCTGAAAAATAAGTACCCCAATGATGATTGTTCATTGAGGTAATGGGGAGTTTCTCTTGCGCCGTCATCAACATTACAGCAAACACAACCGCACTCTCTGTATTCATCAACACATACACAACTATGGAAACGATAAGAATCAACAACAGCGTTTTTTTTATTCCTCCCAGCCAACCAAAACTGCAAGCGAACTGCGCCAAGGAGTACGGGCAATTTCTTTTAGACTGCCCACCAAAACTAACAATTCTGGAAGCACAGCAGGGTGGTTATCTCAAAGGTAACAAGGCGGATTTTGCGATTGCCTTTGGCACTGCGCTTTAGCGCAATCGCTATTTCTCGTCCAGACCGTTTACTCACAATCAACGAAAATTTCACCAACGAAGCATTCACCGAACTGTGGGTGATTCCAGTAACAGGCGAGTTAAAAGACCAGTTTATTTGATGAGCCGCCACACCAACTAATTATGAAACGATTAACAGGATTTACCCCAATTGCTGCACTACCTGAATCAACTGCGGATAAGTGCTAAAAAACGATTACTAGCCACAATTGATTGGCTACAGGCTGAGGGTAAATTCATTAGAATCCCACTCCTTTTAGGGGTGGGATGAACTTAATTTTGCTACCTTTTGGCAAAGGTATTGCAACTACAACAGAGTTTTACACCAGCACAATGTCCGTGGTGGTTGAAAAGCCAGCAGGCTTGTTCTCGATAGTAGCGAACTGAGTGCCCAGGAAGGACAACGCACCAGAAGAACTGTCATAGTTGAACTGGGAAATGGAACTAGCACCAAATCCAACTTTGCTAATCTCGATTTTGTCTGATAAGCTCGGTTGCGCCCAGTCTTTCTGGAAATCTTTGATGATATCAATACCTTGGGATACGGAGTTGAAGACAAATTTATCAGCGCCAGCACCGCCATACAGTACGTCAGCACCGTAACCACCAAGGAGATAATCATTGCTAGTGCCACCGTAGAGAGTGTCTTTGCCTGCACCACCACGTAACAGGTCATTACCAGCATCGCCATAAAGAGTGTCGTTGCTAGTGCCACCATTGAGGGTATCGTTGCCATCATTGCCATAACCTTGCAAAGATGTAGTTGTGCCACTACCATCAAGCAAGTCATTGCCAGCGCCGCCTTTGAACTCTACTAAAGTTACACTCGTCGCTGCAAGGCTGTTAACATCTAAGATGTCATCGCCACCTTGACCATTGATCTCAAACTTCTCGGCAGTGTCTACAGTTAAAGTGAACGGTACAAGGTTCAATCGGTCAAAAATAGCTCTGCCTTGGGCATCCTGTTGCAAACGGAAGTTATCTCCTACAGGCGCACCATTGACTTGCACTACGTCGTAGCCGTCGTTACCGCTCATTTTGTCACTGCCGTCGCCGTTGTTCCAAATTAGCAGGTCGTTACCTGCTCCGCCAACAAACGTGTCTGCGCCACGATTCCCTACTAGGGTATCGTGTCCTACACCACCAGATAAGTAATCGTTGCCGTCGCCACCGCGTAAAAGGTCATTACCAGCATCACCGTAGAGACTGTCCTTGCCTGCGCCACCATTGAGGGTATCGTTGCCATCATTGCCATAACCTTGCAAAGATGTAGTTGTGCCACTACCATCAAGCAAGTCATTGCCAGCGCCGCCTTTGAACTCTACTAAAGTTACACTCGTCGCTGCAAGGCTGTTAACATCTAAGATGTCATCGCCACCTTGACCATTGATCTCAAACTTCTCGGCAGTGTCTACAGTTAAAGTGAACGGTACAAGGTTCAATCGGTCAAAAATAGCTCTGCCTTGGGCATCCTGTTGCAAACGGAAGTTATCTCCTACAGGCGCACCATTGACTTGCACTACGTCGTAGCCGTCGTTACCGCTCATTTTGTCACTGCCGTCGCCGTTGTTCCAAATTAGCAGGTCGTTACCTGCTCCGCCAACAAACGTGTCTGCGCCACGATTCCCTACTAGGGTATCGTGTCCTACACCACCAGATAAGTAATCGTTGCCGTCGCCACCGCGTAAAAGGTCATTACCAGCATCACCATAAAGGCTGTCGTTGCCTGTACCACCGTCTAAAATATCGTTGCCTGCCAATCCAAAGATTTGATCGTTACCATTAGTGCCAGCGAGAATAGGATAATAGACTCCGTTTTGAATTGTGCCGTTGTCGTTGTAAATAGTACCGTTTTTAGTAACCATGTGAGTTCCTCAATAAATTGTAATGTTGTAATTAGTACAGGAGTTAATCTTCGATTTGACTCTGTGTTTGTTTAACAAAGGTGAGCTGAGAAATTTATGCAAAAAAGAGAAAAGATGATATTTGTATATTGTGAAACCTAATATTGATAACCTGGAAACATCATGTCTAGTTACCAATACTATTGGTGTTGTTCGCATCTCCTTTGAGTAGTTGATATTATTAGGTTCTCCTATGAATCCAAAAACGTAAATGTGGATAATTTAAGGAGTTTTTTCAATAAAATTCAGCTATAAAAATCAGAGTTAAGGTTAAGTAAGGAAATTTAAGGTGATTGAAGAAGGCAGAAGGCAGTCCCAATGAAACAAGTTTCACCGCCACGCATGAAAATTGGCATGGGTGAGCCAGTCGCGTGGTGAGGCAATTCCCCTCAGGAGGAACTGCCGAAAGGGTTTCCCGACTTGAGCGTAGACGCCCGTAGGGCTTCTCGTAGAGTACTGGCGTCATTGGGGTATCTACATCGATAGTTGTCGAAGTAGTATTTTAAAGTCAGCCATTCACGCCATGTTTTGGCACAACCAAATACAAAAATTTTTACTCCTTGCTTCTGCCTCCTGCCCTCTGCCCTTTCAATTACAGCAGTCTACTATCGGTTCTGAAGCGATATTATTTAAACCAATAAATTGCAAGATTTTAACCCAATCATTTCGTTTTGGGTCTAGACGGCGAAGTTCAGATGAAGCAGTCAGGTAATTGTACCAAATACCATTAGTGGCATAAAGAGCAGCGCGTTGCTTGAGCGTTGCTTTCTCTAACTGATTTTTCACAGTAGCGTTGAGTTCGACCCTTTTTATCCAACCATCAACATAAACAGGTGGTTGTTGTGGACTACAGTAAACATCAAAATACCAATGATAACGCTTACCAATTTCTAATGAGAAAGCTGTTGATGGCAGAGAAATAGTGATAATTCCTGGTTTTCCAGACAATGATACAGGTCTTTTGTATACGGTCTGTCCCGCTTCATTCTGTAGCACAAACTCTGCGGAAGCTGTGGTTACATAAGGAACGTAAAACCAGAAAGTTGGCTGCGAGAGAGTCGTTAATCCAAAGACTAGTTCCGCATTTCCAGATCCATAAACTGGAACTAAGGCTGTCAGTCGCTTATCGCTGGATGTAGCAAGCTGTTCACTCATGACCGAGCAGCCGCGTTTTCCTCCTGCTGTGCGATTACCAGGTGCTTTAATATCAGGTGGCGGTGGAGGTGCGTTAAAAATCTCCGTTCCGGGAAGCTGAGATTTTACATGCTGTGTTGGTACTAGGGTAAAGCCAAGCGATACTAAAGCGAACGCGCAGGCAAGTTTGATACTAAATCGTGATTTGTAATTCATAATTCATACTTAATAAAGTCATATTTAATAAGTCGTAGGGGCACGGCACCAATAAGATAGTTTGATATACCAAAAAATTTTGGATGTAGTGCCCCCACAAATAATTTATCTTAAATTTTTGACATCTTTATATTGGTTTATAGTTATTAGCTCAATATAAGCAGCGAATTCATGAAGGCTATTTATCTCATCAAAGGCATGAAACTTATTTTCGGAATCATTCCTTTCTATGTGGCTTTCCAAGTTCCAAATTGTAAATTACAAGTAATACACTAGTGCCTGTAACTACCAATGTTAGTACGGCAGTAATTAGTGGTATCCAAATGCCTTTCAGAAGCATCACAAAGCTAATTGCAGATATAAGCACAATTACAGAAATTCCCATCAGTCCTAAAAGCAAGAGATTACGAATGTGCCATGCTACTATTCCGCCAATAATAGACCAGTAAAATATCCATAAAACTTCACCCCAAATAGGCCAAACCCACAATAAAGTGCGCCCATCTAAAACGGCACTGAGAATTTGACTCACCATTTGAGCATGAACAATAACTCCTGGTATTTCTTGCTTTTGGTCAGTAGTGTAAGGTGTAGGAAAATAATCACCAGCGCTTTGGTTAGTAATACCGATAAGTACGATTCGATTCTTCACTTTATTGGGATTGATCGCACCCTTGAGTACATCTTTGAGCGTGATTTGCTCTATAACCTGTAAGGGAGAGTTAAAGGAACGGTAATTCAGCAATACTTGATAGCCCCAGTCATCCAATTGTTGATAACCACCCATGTGTGAACGCAAGCGCTTAAATACAACTTTGCCAATTTGCAACTCCTGATTTTTGGTGTACTTGGCAGATATACTCTCTGCTTCTAGATAACGAAATGCCAATTGAGCGCTGAAGGCGTAGGGCGTAGTGCAAGGTGATGAGTCGCCTGGTTGCATCGCAATCAAATGACGGCGGACAATACCATCGCTATCTTTGACAAAATCACTAAAGCCTTGACGTTCTGGAGGAATTTCTGGGGGAGGTGAAACACCTGGTTCGTTAATTTGAGGTTCGCTGACTTTGCAAATAGCAATGAAATTGTCCTTGCGTCGCATCCAAGCAGCTAAAAATGATTCCTTGGAATCTACAGGGAAATCGCGATAAATATCCAAACCAATGGCTCGTGGTTGCAACTTTTCAAGTTTTTGTACAAGTAAAGCAAGTGCGCGATCTGAGAGTGAGCCTTTTCTATTTTGCTGTTCTGGTAGCTTAAAATCATCTTCAGCGATCGCAACTACCAAAAGGCGAGGATCTGGTTGTTCGCTAGGGCGCAGCCGCAGCAGTTGGTCGAAAGCCTTTAACTCCAAAGTTTGTAATAGTCCCATATGGCGCACGCCTATTACCAAGGCTGTGACAATCACAGATAGAATTAGCACTGTTTGCAGACGGCGCTTGCTGGACAGAGGCGATATTTCAACAGATTGTAAACCTAATAACGTTTTATCAAGCCAATTTTGATTGAAAACATCTGCATATATGCGGTTATAAACTTTTAATACACCCTGTTGCTTGACTACCAATCCTGATAACCGCAATTCCATTTGCTCATGGCTGTTATTTGCTGTTATTTGACCTTTTTGTAAAATTTGCTGATAAAGCTTGAGCAACTTTTTAATGCGCTGTTCGCTTCTCAAAATACCATTGCCATCGGCGCATCGGCAAAAAAGGCGATCGCGAATCGTTCTTAAATGCTCTGGTTCATCTTGAGATTCCCAATTTTCTATTACTTGCGATCGCACGAGTTTATCAATATACTCTGCTTCACCATCTGGTGGAATGACAGAGGAAGAGGTCACAACTAACTGACAAAGCTTCTGAGTCAGAAAAGGTTGACCGCCACTCCAAGCTAATATTTCTTGCAAAACTATCTGAGGATTAACAAATTTACCTGCTAATCCCTCAGCTAATGGTTGAGCTTCAGACAATTGAAAGCCGTTGAGTTCAATTGCTCGACCAATGTTAAAAGGTGTCCGGTGTTTGTCTTGAATTAAATCGTAGGGAGTAGTTACCCCTAGCAATGCAAAAGTCAGACGTTGGTAAGCGGGATTATCGGCTCGTTTGTTATAGCAAGCCCGAATCAAAGCTAAAAAATCATCCTTGAAGTTCAATTTGAGAATGCTATCTATTTCGTCTACAAAAATCACAATGTTTTGAGACACTTCTAGCAGCAGCACTGACTCGATAAACTCACTCAAGCACTGTAATGGTGACAGCCCAGTGCGATCGCTCCACCAATTTAATACTTTGAATTTAGGGATAAAACTACGCGCCAGTCTCCGCAGTACGCCCAAATACCACTCAGATGGCGTAATCTCCTGACTCCCAATCGCCGTAATGTCGATCACACCACAGGCAACATCTTCGGCTTGCAGTTTACGCATTGTTTGCACTCGCAGACTAGACTTACCCATCTGGCGCGAGTTGAAAACATAACAAAATTCCCCAGCTTTGAGCGCATCATAAAAATCTTTGTCGGCTTGGCGCTGCACATAGCTGGGAGCATCAATTTGTAGACTCCCTCCGACTTGATATTTGTAAGCCGAGTTTTCTGCTTTACTCATTTGCAAGGTCAAGAGTCAACAGTCAATGGTCAATGGTCATTAGTTATTTCCCCAGATCCCCGTGTCTCACCGTCTTTGCGTCTCCTTGTCTCTCTCATCTTCCTTAATAGCTAACTAAGGCGATTTTGAAAATATTGGCGGTACAAACCGCAACGTGGCATCACTTTATTGTCATTACAATATACGACTAAGCCCATACTGTGTAATTTAAATGCTGACTCCGAGTCTAGTTCTATGGGTACTAAACTGTTGACAACTTGGCTAAAAGCTGATGCTAAATTGGGATGATGTTCGAGATTACACAAATGTCCTCGGAGATGATCGCTGTAAATTCCCGCTTCAGTTGGGGCTGTTTGCAACAGCTGCTCAAGTGTGATGTCCTGGTGTTGAACCTGATAAAGAGCTAAACGTACTAAGCAGGGATGTCCTCCTACCATGTCCATTAGTTTTTCCACTTGAGCATTAGTCCAATTTAGCCCCTGATGCCGCTCAACTAAAATTTGGACTTGTTCGGGGCTAAATTCTTGCAATTCAACGCTCAAACCTACATTAAACGGAGATTGATTGATATTTAGCGGAATATAAACTTCTTTGGAATGTACCAAAACTAGCCGGAGTTTTTTCCAGAGTTCGCTACTGCGATCGCCATACTTGGCATACTCATACCAGGCACGCAACAGGCTAAAGAAGTCTTCGGCAATGTCACGATATGGAAAAATGCGATCGACACCATCTAAGCTAACTACTAATGGGCTATCGATTTCTTCTAATAAACACTCTTCAAAGTAAGCAGTGGTTTTGTCCTTACTGCCATAAATACTCCAATAATCATCTAACTGATGAAGCCGCTTCAGTTTCCTACCAACACTTTCACAGAACCAGCGTAAAAATGTATCCAAGCTAGCGAAAACTGCTTTATCTGCTGAATGAAAGCTTAAGGATACTGTTTGACAGTCATGTTTTCTGGCTTCATCGAGAATCCTAGCCATGAGCGAGGTTTTACCCATCTGTCCGGGTGCTTTGATACGAATTAAAGAACCTGGCTGCAAAATCTCTTGATAACAGCGCTCTTCAATTGGAGGGCGTTCAACATAAAAGTTAGAAGCCAGAGGGACTTGACCCACCGGAAATTCTGGTTCTGCATTTAGTTGAGTTCGTTCATTGATGTTTACAGTTAGTAATGGTTCCTCATTTTCTTGAAAAATTGAGCTATTTGATGTCATTTTCTCCGTTTTTAATTGTGAAGATGATATCAGCTTGTGTGAATGAAAAATTGCTTCTAACTGCTTAGGTGTAGCCGCAGTGCGCGAAAGCCGCTGACGCTCTAGTGCTGCCTGAAAATTCTTTTTACTAACCTTTTCGCCAATTGCTTCTGACAACATCTGCCATAGCTTAGGGCCAACATCATGCTGTAGGTATTCGGTAGTGTAGCCATGAGTTTGGGCAATCTCATCATATTTTTTCCCTTGCCAAGAACAGCGAAGTATTGCCACTTCAATATCTTTCAGATGTCTTTTTGTCTGGGCAACAACTGCTGCATCTAATATTTTGAATGCTGTTTCAAAGTCCATTGCTCAGGGATGAATCACAACTATTTATATATTGATCTACAGCCCGAATTTTTAACTTTCCAGATTTTTTCACCAAACAATATTCAAATGGCTTAAATCTAGAACTTACCTAGTTAGGCAAAGATGACTCTCCTTACATTTTCTTACTTAACCTTACTTAACACTTTTATCTTTTAATTTTTTGGAAATCAAACTCCTTAAATTATCCACATTTACCTTTTTGAGTGCAAAAGGCAACCTGGTAATAACAGCGATCGTTTCGGATTTGGCTTGAGTCAAATTTAGCTCGCTTGAAAAATTGGAAATAATACACAAACTCATAAGCAAATCAAAGGAAACACAAAATTATGGCGATTATTAGTGGAACTATAACCCAAGCCGACGACAAAATCGTAGCTGATGGGGCAAACGATACAATCGATGCTTTGGCGGGTAACGATACGGTAAATGGTGGCGCAGGCAACGACACTTTAATAGGCAATTTCGGCAACGATTCTCTATTAGGAGGACTTGGTAACGATTCCCTTGATGGTGGATTTAACAGAGACACCCTTGATGGTGGTGCGGGTAATGACACTCTCAACGGCGGCGATGACAACGATACCCTTTCTGGTAGAATTGGAAACAATCTCGCTAATGGTGGCGCAGGTAACGATATTCTCATCGCTCAAAACGGTAACTTTCCTAGTGTTGGTGATGTTGGCGATACCTTGATTGGCGGTGCAGGTAATGATGAACTGCGTGTTGAGGGAGCTTCAAATTATTTCTTGACTAATAATCAGCTCTTTGTTAGTAATTTAGCTCACAAGTTTTCTGAAGTTGAGGATGTCAGACTCACTGGTACTACGGGTAATGACACGATTAATGCCTCTCAGGTTTTGTTATCAGGGCGAACCTTTCTGTTTGGCGGTGATGGAAATGACACTATCACAGGTAGCAGTGGTCTCGATCAGATCAACGGTGGTCGGGGTGATGACAGCATAGTAGGAGGAGCAGGATTTAACTTTCTACGTGGTAATGATGGCAATGACACCCTCATCGGTGGAAATGACAACAATAATTTGAATGGTGGCGCAGGGAATGACTTTGCCCAAGGTGGAACAGGAAACGATAGTTTTTCCGATAGTAGTTTTGATGGAGCGGGGAATGACCAATACATCGGGGGAGCAGGTGATGATTTCTTATTTATCCAAGGCGATACTAACTTTCAGCTGCGCTCACTTGCCAATGACCCAAATACCAGCATACTCAGAGGTGGTAAGTCAATAGGAGGCATACCGGATGGAACAGTCACCGGTATTGATACCCTCGAAGGTATTG
Source organism: Mojavia sp. (assembly GCF_059505145.1). Lineage (NCBI taxonomy): Bacteria > Bacillati > Cyanobacteriota > Cyanophyceae > Nostocales > Nostocaceae > Mojavia > Mojavia sp. The sequence goes on along the minus strand of NZ_JCACKA010000071.1, from coordinate 8,360 downwards.
AAAGCGTTACCATTCAAGGCGGCGATAGCTTCAATATCATAGATGCTTTTCAAGCCAACCAAAACGTTATTTTGATTGCTGGCGGTGGTGGTAGCACTATGAAAGGTGGTCGTGGTAACGATAGCCTATCAGGTTCATTTTCTGACAATGACTCGCTCTCAGGAGGTGCGGGTAATGATACCTTAAATGGCAATGGCGGCTTTAATACCGCAGAGGTAGATATCTTAATCGGAGGGAATGCCAGCGTAGGAGTTCAATCTGCTGATACCTTCTTAATATTGGATGGTTATCGCCAAGCTGGTCATGCTGTGATCAGCGACTTTTCCATACAAGATGGAGATAAAATCCGTCTGCGTTTTCCTTTCCAAGGATCTGCTAGCGATTTCACCTTCGTACACCAAAACTTTCCCAATACGAGTACAGGTACAAATTCCTCATCTATTAAAGATACAGTTATCTTCTTTGGCTCGCTATACACAGCGATCGCCTTACGCTCGTAAAGTGAGAATTGTCCTGGACGAGAAGCAGCTACCTTGCGAACTCAAAGAAACAGACATTAACAATAAATCAAGAGAATTTCTGGGTTTATCTCCCATTGGCAAAGTTCCGGTATTGGTGGATGAAAATGGCCTCGTTTTTTGGGATTCAACCCTAATTGTGGAGTATCTAGACGAGACTTATCCTCAGCCGGGTTTTTATCCAGGCGATCGCATTGAGCGTTGGTGCTGTCGTCAGGGAGAAGAGTTAAGAGAGCTACAATTATTTACGCCGAGAGGATGACAAAGCATCATCTGGGCCAACGCCACCGCCTCACCCCAGTAGCGTGTACACAGTTTCCCCCGACATTACAATCACAATCCTCTGCCGCCTCGCCCACTCGAAGGGAGCCGTTACCTCAGATTTAACCTGTGCGGATTCCGGTTTCCGTCCCTCCTTACAAGCAGCAACAAACACAGCCTCCGGTGATTTCACCCTTTCCAATCATTTACCAGGAATATTCTGCCAACAACCGCGTCAATAGCGTTGAGTGCCAGCAATCATAGGTGAGCAAATAGAAGCCGAACTTCAAAAGCGATTAGGAATAAGTGATTAAGTTTTTCTTAACTATCCTTGTGTCTTTGTCAAAATTTTGAGATATTAAATTGAAAAAATTAATTCAGATAAAAAATTATGGCAACCGAGCACGAGCTTCAATCTCTTTTTAATACCTTGGATACCGATCAGGATGGCAAAGTTTCTATAAATGAGCTTTTTTTAAGTCCTGGCTTAAGCGCAATCATCTCAGCCGAAACAGGTGTCAGTAGTCCCCAGGAATTGCTAGCTATGCACGGAGATAAAGACGGTAGTATCTCCTTTGAAGAGTTGAAACAAGTTGTTAAGTCAGCTGGAAATTTAAACTAGCTGTACCCTATCCCTCCCCAACCTAACTCCATCTCCCCACCCCTGCCCAAACGATCACTACAGCGCTGCCGCCCTCTGAACCACTAGGGGGCGGTTTTGCGTTGTGGTGGAAGGGCATTGCACAATTTGGCTGAATTTGAATAAAAAAGACAAATTTTAAGCTTTTTTATTTTCCAAGCAGCAAAAAGTTATAAAGATATATTGGGGTTTAGCCGGAATACCCGCAAAACAGGACACATTGTAAATTTTTGTTGCAGAGCGTGTTTTTTGATTTACCAACTTACCCATAAATGATCTTGGGCCATCAAACATTTTGCACGATAAAATCAACTCTTCACCCCTTTCAGTGCCGCAAGCTTGCCCATAAACAATCATTTTTGGTGATGTTTTCATCTTCAGTTGACATCAAAACCACGGTGGGAAACAACGCTAAATCAATAGTTTCAACTCTTTAATGTTACAAAATTTTACAACGAATCGCACTTGCACGTATCCCGGCTGTACCCCTGTCCCGCCTTGCCCACTCGAACCAAACAATCACACCAGACTTGGCCTGTTGTGCCTCCGGTTTCCTCCCCTCTTTGCAAGCAGCAACAAACACGGCTTCCGGTGACTTGACCCCTTTCCAAATTCGTATCGCCTGAGATAAGCGATGTCTGCGACAAGCCGAAACAGAGCGTCTACGCACCCGGTGCATTCTCCTAGCACCGCCTGACTGTGCGCCCAATCTCTGCATTTAGCCGAAACTTTAAGGTACAGTGTATCTCGCTCAACAATTAAACTATAGAGAAAGTGAAAATAACTGCTTGGGAGGTGAATTAAGTGTGTGGTTATGGGAAAAAGACTCAGTTGAATACGAGATATTCAAGAAATACGAACGAGCGTTAGTAGCTTCGCTCCCAATTCAAAATTCACGCATTGAGGAAGAAGAAAGTAATTTTGTATTTTGTATTTTGTATTTTAAATTGTTTTAGTCAGCCTCGGTGTCAACACCTGACAAACTCTACTGAAGAGTTTGTGAGCGGAAACCATAGTGAGATAATCTGATTTCGTCGTTATGTTAGACAGTTGAATAGGAGTGACTGGTGAAAACCAATAATCTCAGAATCAATCAACTTTCACCCGAAACTTACAAGTGGTATCTGAAATACTTGGAAGCGTTGGATAATTTAGACATTGAGGCATACGGCAAATTTTTAGCTCCAAATTGCTGTGTGCAGTCAAATAATAATCCGCCCCTTGAAGGCAAACAGGTTGTGATACAAGGACTTGCTGCTTACTGGAAAACCTTTGCTAGTTTAGAACACGACCTGCTGAACATTTATGGTAACGATTCATCTTTTGTCCTTGAAGCACTAAATCATTACCAACGTAACAATGGGCAGCTTGTAACCATCAGAGCAGTTGCTTTCACTGACCGTAATGAAGAAGGCTTGGTAACTTCTGTAAGATTCTACACAGATACTACACCCGTATTTGCATAGCATCAGAGGCACAGAATTTATCAAGTTCACCAACGGCAAAGAAATTACGGTAGATGCTGCGTGGCGTTGGGAGTGGGAACGGTTGCTGAAATATGCGACTAATCGATAGCTTACGCTACTCATCCCACTTCACCAGCACACCATCTGTCGCAACCAATCCCCACTGCGGACACTTCGCCACTAGCTTCTTGATCACAATCCTCAAAGCCGGATCATCAGCCCAACACTCCATCAGAAAATCATTCCCTGGATTTTCCCGCAATTGTTCTGCCATTTTCAACTTGTCCATGCGCCAGGGTCGCACTCTTGATCGCTCAACGACTGCCTCATACGACCATTTTTCAGGGTTTGAGTCAGCTGTCACAGCACAAAAGCCTTCATGATGGGCTTTTGGTTCCTGTACTGGCAAATTCGATATAGCAGGGGCGGCGGAAAGATGGTCTTCATGATTGGTTCCCGACTCATCACCCAAATCCTGGTTCCCTACCATCAAGGAAGCGGATTGACTCAGTTGAGCTTGATTTTGGTGCTGACTGGGATTTTCAGAATTTGCGGCGACGGGCGCGGCGGAAAAAGTGTCTTCATGAAGGGCGATTGCCTTTGGCACTGCGCTTCGCGCAATCGCATCATCACCCAAATCTTTCTTCTCTGCCAACAACGAAGCAGATTGACTCGGTACACCACAACCGTCAGCGTCGTACAGTCCGTTACCGCAGGTAACTCTTCTTTTTCTTCTTGCACGCTTTCGACAGTCTGAGGCGACGCATCCCTCAAGGATGTGATTGCCTCCGGCACTGCACTTCGCGCAATCGCCGTCTGCTCACATTGCAAATTTTCGTTTTGCGTGGAAGAACCAACTACCTTACCAACCACCTTAGTGGGTGGTTGGTAGGTAGTTAAGAGGTTCTTAGAAACGTTGTTAGGTTTCTGGAAGCCTTGCAAATCCTGGTTTTTTTGACCATTCTTTTGGAATTGTTCCAAATCAGGTTGGATTTGTTTCGCTTCGGAGTGGTTTTGGTTCCTCCCAGCTTGGTTAATTTCCTTGCCGGCGTGAACAACTTTCTCGTCACAAGAATTCGTTTCGCCTGATGTAGACGATTCCCAGTAAAAGCGATTGTAATAACCGTGCAAGTTACGGACGCGATAACCAATCAGCCCAGGTCTGCCGGAAGGTAATCGGCCAAACACTTCCTCAAACTGAAACAAACCTTGAGCAGTCAACGCTGCACCTGCTTTTTGCAATGACTTGTAGGTGAGATTGGTTTCCAGCTTGTGGGCAGCCCCACCAAATTGTTCTGCTGCTACTGAGTCCAACCACAACTGCTGCACACAAGGTGGTTGCTGACGAACCCAGTTGATATCCTCAATCGAGATTTTACAGTGTGGTTTAATTGATTTTTCTGCGTCTGCCTGCTGACAGTCATTTCGCTGTTTACTACCACCGTTAATTGCTTTTAACGCTGTAATCATATTCCCTCCTAAATTTTCCATGGCAATATGAGCGACATTGCACGCATGCCGCGTTTAAGTTTTTAGCTATCTCAAAGCGAGTTTTATCTACTTGTTCTCGCCCTGCCAGAATCTCAACTCGTCTCGAAAGTACCTGTCAGTTTTCTTGGACTCGTTTCGCCAATGATCCCAAGCCACCACTACTTCCTCGCCTAAATCCTCTACGACTTCACCCCTCTCTACATACAAAGTACGGTAAGGATCAGCATGGGCAACGATAGAGCCAACGCCAATTGTGTCCGGTTCAGCAGATGTGTTTTGGAGAGCCGTAATTAGCTCTGTCTCCTGGGTACTTAATTCTGCCCAGTAGTCCTGCCAAGTACACCGAGGCTGTGAAAGTGCCCGCCGAATATCACTAACAGCCTGGGGTAGCATTTCCAACTGCTCGGCTCGATATGCGATTGCCTTCGGCACTGCGCTCCGCGCAATCGCGCTTTGTGTCGGCTCACTCCCCAGAATTATCGCCGCAGCTTCGAGCGCTTGGGTATTGTTCATAGCGGTGGCTAGATTCTTCAACGCCATGCCCATCAGCCGCAGACATTCGGTGGCATTTTCTTTGGGGGGTTCAACAGCTAGCGATTGCGCGAGGCGCACTGCCAAAGGCAATCGCAAATCAATCGTTTTTTCTAAGGCTTGCTTGACTTGTTTGTTTAGGGCTTTGGTTGCTTGGATGGTTCCTGATTCCCCGTGTCTTGGATGAGTTGATGACGTAACCGTGACTTTGGCAGGTTGCGGAACCAATGGTTCCTGAATTTTAGGAACCACTGGTTCTGTGATTTTTTGGCGTGGCAGATGAGGAACCACTTTATTTGCAGCTGCGGCAAAGTCTGATTCGCTAGGGGAAGGATTATTTTGCAGTGCAATCGCCACAGCCTGTTTTATCCCTCTTCTGTCAGTTTCCGGGTATTCTAAATAAAAGGATTAAAAGAAAAAACTCTGGAAACTAAGCAGGGCAATGGATGTATAATTACAAATCCTGAAACATTTGGCAAGAGATGCCCACCCAACAGTTGCGCTCGTAGATGAATATTGTGCAGAGTACAAAGACCTGTTCAAAGAAGTAAGAAATTATGAATGCTTTAAATATTTACACTTGGGAATAGTTTCACCGATTAAAAGAAAATCATTACCAGAAATAGCCAACATTTGTAAGTATAAAATCTCCCCAATCATTACATCATTTTATAGCCAATTCAGACTGGTCATTAAAGGAGTTAAAAGCAAGAAGATTAAAGAAAATAAAAAGAGCATTAAATGGTCAAACAATTACGGTAGTAATAGATGAAACCGGAGATAGAGAAAAAGGTAAAAAGACTGATTATGTAGCTAGACAGTATCTAGGAAGTGTAGGAAAGATAGATAATGGGATAGTAACAGTGAATGCTTATGGAGTTTATCAGAATATAACATTTCCGTTAAGTGTAAAAATATATAAACCGAAAGGGACGCTAAAAGAATCAGATAAATATAAAACAAAAATAGATTTAGCATCAGAGATAATTACAGAGTTAGTCGATGAAGGCTTTAATATTGAATTGGTACTAGCGGATAGTTTATATGGTGAGCCAGCGCGTTGGGCGGCTTTGCCGACTTGAAGCGACTGGCGAACCCGTAAGGGTGAAAGTAGCCAATTCATTCAGAAATTGAATGAATACCAACTTGCTTATGTGGTAGCAATTAGGAGTAATCACGGAGTCTGGCTGCCAGCCAATCAAAGCGTTAGGGCTAATAAGTGGTGTAAATTTGAAAGAACATTTAGTAATCAAAAATCGGAAACCAGATATATTCGAGAAATAGTTTATGGTAAAAGAAGAGCCATAACTTATTGGGAAATAACTACTGACCCAGAAACACTACCGGAAAATTCTACTTCGTTTGTCATGACGAATCTTCAAGGAAATCTGAAGAAGATTTTAGGCGATCTCTATGGATTAAGAACGTGGGTAGAATATGGTTTTCGTTACTTGTAAACAGGAATTGGGTTGGACAGATTATCGCTTTACTAATTTTAAGGATATTGAGAAGTGGTGGGAGATTATTTTTTGTGTTTACACAATGGTTAGTTTAAAATCTCCAGCTTTTTTAGCTTTACATCAATCTCACCAAATTGAAATTCACAGACAAGAAAGTAATTCTGAAAATTTTTCTAAACATCAACAATGGAACCATGAAGGTGGATGGAAGAATACTCTAAATAACCTTCGTTTAATTATCCAACCGCTATTTCTGTTTTCGTTGATTTACCCCTGGTTAGATATCTTTCCTAATCCTGATTTATTGCGGGGATTCAATCACCTAATTGGTGCCATGAATCAGTTTAAATCCTTTTATGCTTCTGGATAATTTTACTTATTTAGTACTTGCCTCTCCCGGAAACTGACAGAAGAGGGATATCTCCTGGCTTCAATTTTTCCCGTGGCTTGTATACTTCAAACAGTAAGGGAAAAGTCATCCCGCAGAATACACCATAGGCGGTGACTGCTACAACTCCATTCTCAACCTTTCCCAGATTTCCGATGTACTGCCGTTTCACATAATCTGTGGTATTTCCTTTCTTCTTATCTCCTGTTTCATCAATAATTAAAATGATTGGTCTTCCTTTTAGTACCTCTAAAATTAGTTTCAATCGCAAAGCTCTTAACTGTTCTACTTCCCAAGATGATGTAGTTAAGAAATGATGTAATCCTTGATAGTTATCTAGCCCGACAATTTTCGCTATTTCAGGTAAACTTTTCCGTTTTAAATCAGAAATACATCGTATATGTAGATATTTGAAAGCTTCAAAATTCCTAACAACTGAAAACAGGTTTTTAACCACAAGCAATATTCATCCACAAACTTGACGGTTTTTATGGGTGGACGAGGCTCTACCATGCTCTGTGTCTTCGTTGTAAGCTTTGTACATTATTATTATACTACTGCGATAGTGACACAAGAGGGCTAGAATCTTTGCAATTTCTCTGGTTTCTTGGAGTAAAGGTTCAACCTTATTTTTCTCATTTTTGGTGTTGGCGAAACTTTTCAGTCTACTGAAATTTACTGAAAAATCAATTCAAACTAGTCGATAAATTTATCCAAAATTTGATAAATACTAATAATAATTTATCTGAAAGAGAAAATTTATTTTTTATGCTTGAGGGAAAAGGAATAATTATAAAAAATGAGTAAAAATTGGCAGATTCTAATAATTTCTAGGTTAGTAGGACTAGGAGTATTATCTATCACTAAAGCTCAAGCAGCATGGAGCGAAATTGCATAATGCTTGAGGCGATTCTTTGTGATGCACAGACTAAAGCCACAGATATCTCCCCACCTATCGCTTCCCAAAGCCAATGTGCTGGGGCTGGCGATCGCTCCCCATTCCCTTATGCTTAAGCCTTCACAATTATGAAGAAAAATTTTTTCTCCCAAAAAACTCGCTCACTGCCGTTGCAATGGGTATTAATAGTGCCATTTGTATTGCAGATATTTGGAGCAGTGGGGCTAGTGGGATATCTGTCGTTTAAAAATGGTGAGAAAGCGGTTCAGGAGCTAGCAAAGCAGTTGATGCAGCGCACTAGCAGCCAAGTGAATGACCATTTAAGTGCCTACCTAGCAATTCCCCATCAAGTCAACCAAATCAATGCCAATGCCATGCGTCTAGGATTGCTGAATGGGCGCGAACGCAAAACTGTTGGCAAATTCTTATGGCAGCAAATGCAAGTTTATGACCTGACATACATTGCCATAAGTCTACCTACGGGAGAGGGGACTGGAGCAGGCCGTTACGATGGCAAAACAGTCACCATTGATGATGTAGTTCCCAAAACTCCCAGTCTGCCTAAAAATGCTACAACTTATCTAACTGACTCCAATGGCAACCCCACTCAAATTTTAGCCACGGCTACCTGGGATACTGTCAATGAGATTGTCTATAGAACCCATTTGGGATCTATAAATGTGCCAGCCGTTTGAGCATCAGCCTGA
>NZ_JCACKA010000070.1:69886-104714 GCF_059505145.1 Mojavia sp. | reverse complement strand
CTCATTAACGGAGTTCTGAGGTGGATGAATCCAGTTCAAAGACTGATTAACGGAGTTCTGAGACCGAGTTGCATTCAAAGATAGTAAATTAGGGCAGCAGAGGAGCAGGGGAGCAGGGGAGACAAGGAAGGGGACAAGGGGACAAGGGGACAAGGGGAAAGAAACTATGAAAGCTCTTGCTCCTTGTCTTCTTTATCCAATGCCCCATGCCCCATGCCCAATGCCCCATGCCCCATGCCCCATGCCCAATGCCCAATGCCCAATTCAACTACGTTGCCAAATTTTAATTGTCTTATCCAAACTACCGCTGACCAACATCTCGCCAGAGGTAGTAAATGCTACGGCTGTAACTGTATCAGTATGCCCTGTAAACGTACCCAGCAGTTCCCCGGTTTGGAGATGCCACAATTTAATAGTTTTGTCGGCGCTACCACTTGCGATAATTTGCTCATCAGGACTGAGGGCGATCGCGCAGACTTCATCTGTATGTCCTTTGAGGGTGCGAAGTAATTCCCCAGTTTCTAACTGCCAAATTTTAATTGTCTGATCTCGACTGCCACTGACGAGCAGTTTACCATCTGCACTCATAGCTAAAGAACGAACGATGTGAGAATGACCCATGAGAGAGTGCAGTGGTTGCACATCCGTTAAATTCGTCACACCTGCAAAGTGAGAGGTACACCAGACTTTGATTTTGCGATAGCTACCTGTGACAAGAGTTTGCCCATCTCGACTCAACACCATAGAATGAGCCGCCGTATCATCTAAAGAAAGGGCGATCGCAACTTGGCGTTTCATCAAATCCCAAAACAGAATTTTTCTGTCATCTCCGCCAGTTGCCAACATCCTGCCATCTGGGGTAAAAGCAACGCATCTAACTACCCCATTATGTTTGTGCAAGATATCTATCAAATCTAATGCACCTACGTGCCAAATCTTAATCGTGGAGTCTGCACCAACACTAACTAACGTCTGTCCATCTGAACTAAAAGCCAAAGAATTGATTTCATCTACTAGCCCAGATACAACCCAAGGCGACTCTGATAATGTATCTATTAACTCACCTCTAGTTAAATCCCACAGCTTGGTTTCGCCACGACTACCACTGGCTAAGATAGGCGGTGTTTTGCCATTTTTCAATCCAGAATTTTTCGCTGTAGGTGTTCTAGAAGAGTAGGCAAGGCAATTAATACCTCTAGTATGACCCTTTAAGGTTTGCCAGTATTCCCAGTCTCCTATGATGTTCTTGAGAGGATGGTCTGCTGGCACAGTCTGAACCATCTCTGCCATCATTTTTCCATTGTTCACTAGCGGCACGTCTTTTTTGGCAACTAGGGATTCTAAATACCAACTTAAACCACCTGCATACAACAAAATACTAGGAGCAACATCTAGTTTTGGTTCACTAAATTCAAGTTGATCGGCAGGTAAAAATCCAGTAATTACTGCTTCCTTTTCGTATCCAAATTCACCAGTATAAGGATACAACAAGCACAGAAAAATTAATACTTGGTGCTGTTCTAGATCCTCTTGAGTAACAGACCACCTGATTTTATTTTTCTTAATTCCATTAAAACTTTCTCCATCAGCAGCGTAAACTTGAATACTGATTTTTTTGTTGGCTGTGAGCAAATAAGAAAACTTACTTTCACCACGTAAATTTCCTTCATCATCCAAAACGATATTTTTTACAGTGTCTTGTGGTAACTTTTTGACCAACTTACCCAGACGTTCAGTAATTATCCGATCAACGATTTGCTCTCGCAAAATATAATCTTCTGCTTGCCGCTGAAAATATTTGGGAAATGGTATCGTCCAGTCAGGAGGTTCGGGATAATCAGGCGGTATGGGAGGCGGATTTTTGGCGAGAATTTCTGCTTTTTGGCGCGAAAATTCGCTCATTTCTGCCAAATACTCGCTCGAAAAGGTCATAATTTCGCTGTGGCAACCTTTGACTTGACTTTCCAATAAAGTTAATTCATAAGTTTTAGGTCTTTTGACACGTTGTAGGAAGTCAGCTTGTTGAAATTTTAATAAGCTAATCCAATCCATCTGCATGAGAGCGGCAAACTATTGCATACCTAAGGTAAGCTATACCATTGCAATTACTCAAGTTTATAATCTTAATCGATTAAAATTCAGTAATTATAACAGTCTAATTAAATACATACATAGACAGATGTTAGCGGTCAGGATGCACCTAGATAGAACTCAAACATATCATCAACTGATACGGCTGAGGTATAGAGAATTAGAAAATGCCAGTTTATTCTAGCGAACTTAGAAAACTAGATACTGTTTCCGTAGAAACAGTTCTAGCTGCAAAAGAAGGTTTCATTTGAGGCGGACTTAAACGGTTGTGCTGATGTTAAGCTCATAATACTCATGGCAAAATCAGCCGATGCTAGTGGCTCTCGGCAACTAGCGCTGAAGAATTTTAGACTGGGTGATCGGGTAATGTAGGTTTAGTACTGTCCTTTGCCTCTAATTTGTTAATTTTCATATGCAAATCAAAGTCATCGCTGCTAACAATCGTTTCTAAATTCGCTATCCTTTGCTCTAACAGTTCTATCTTTTGCTGTTGCAGAAATTCAATTCGTGATTTTTTCTCATCAGAACGCCATACAGCAGCCGTACCAGCTGCTGCGCCACCAATAGCAGCTAAAGGCAGAATAAAACCACTTCGGGTAACAGCTGAAAGCGGAATACAAAGTGCTATGATTCCAACTGTAATTCCCCAAATTTGTGAAGTGGCGGCTACTCTGGCATCTTGGGATTGTTTTAATTTTTTTGCCGATTGTTTAGCCATAATTTTGTCTCAAATTACTTACTTTCTAGGTTGGCATTATTACCTATAAAAATACTTCCTACAATTAGGGGAAGTATAATCGCTATAGTAAGATTAAAGTAATTTAAATTACTTAATTGCTTTATATTGTAAAATTTTGCTCGCTAGATATAAAATACACTCTTTTTGTTTATATTGATATGACAAGCGCATTTTCTATTTTTCTTGCTGGGGCTAGTCGCGGTGTTGGACGAGCGATCGCTCAATTAACAGCACAACAGCTAAAAGTTAAAGCACTCCTGAGAAAAGAAACTACTGCTGCTGAACTAGAAGCAATGGGAATTCGGGTAGTTCTGGGAGATGCTTTGAATGTGGATGATGTAGAACGTGCAATATTAGCAGATGAACCAATCCATACCGTTATCAGCACTCTGGGTGGTTTACCTAATGAAACTAACAGGCCTGATTACCCTGGAAATAAAAATCTGATTGATGCAGCAGTCAAAGCTGGGGTACAAAAGTTTATTCTTGTATCTTCTATTGGAACTGGAAATAGTGTTGGTGCTTTATCTCCTCAAGCTTTGGCAGCCTTGGGAGCAGTTTTAGTCGAAAAAGACAAAGCTGAACAATACTTAATTAATAGTGGACTCACATATACCATCATTCGTCCTGGTGGATTGAAGTCAGAACCCGCAACTGGTAATGGAGTTTTAACCGAAGATCCACGTGTTGTTGGCAGTATCCATCGCGCAGATGTTGCTCAGTTGGTTGTCCGCTGTTTAAATTCTGAACTTGCTAATAATAAAGTTTTATCAGCAATAGATAAAAATCAGTTGTTCGGGAAACCAGAATTTGTAGAATTTCGTTTGGATTAATCAGTGCTATGGTTTTATATTGAACCACAGATGCACACAGATAAGTATCGGTGTTCATCAGTGTTTATCTGTGGTTAATTTTACTATTATTCAAATTTATAAAGTATCAGATGATTGATTTTCTTATATCATGTCCGCCTAATTAAACCTCGTCCATGTTGAAACCTGGAGTTTTGAATTATTATGTTGTGTCATTGCGACGAAGGAAGCAATCGCAAAACTTTGGTAAAAAACTACAGTTCTCAAGTTAGACGAGGTTTAGTTATAATTCTCGCATCTGTGCAAAAACCGCGAAATGCTCTTTCTCCCTGCGGTCTTAATGATAAGTTTTTCACCGGACACGATATTACTCGCCAGAAATTTGCAAAAATACTGTTCTTTTGCGCGGCCCATCCAACTCGAAGAATAACACAGATTGCCAAGTTCCTAAAGCTAGTTTGCCATCTACAATAGGAATAACCTCACTAGTAGTTAGCATCATTGCCATTAAATGAGAGTGAGCATTAATTGGTTCATCTTCTGGAACATCTCTTAAATGCAGGTCATTATGTAAATATGGCTCTGATTCTGGGGCTAATTTTCGCAAAAAGACTTTAACATCTTCTAATAATCTCTCTTCATTTTCGTTGATAGCTAAAGCGGTTGTAGTGTGGCGAGAAAACACTAAAGCTTGACCATTATTAATTGATGTTGAGGCAATAAAATCCTGAATTTTTGGCGTAATATTATGAATATTAATTCCCTGTTGGGTTTCGATTTTAATTAATTTATTAATAATTGGCATAACTTAAATCTTGGCTTTTGATCTGCAAAATGACACAAGTAATTATCCAATATTATCGGCATATATCGGCAATTAAATAATTAAATATTTTGATATTAAACAGACGATACTATTGCTCGTAAACCTTTGACTAATCTTTCTATTCCTTCTTTAGCTGTATCTTTTTGCAGCGCACCATAAGCAACGCGTAGATAACATCCATCTTTCATGCCAAAAGTTGTACCGGGAATAACTGCTACTTGATGTTCGCGGATGAGTTTTTCCACCAAATCAAAAGCATCCATCTGGGTATGAACTTTGAGGAAAAAGTAGAAAGCGCCATCGGCGGGGATAATTGTACACAAGCCTTTTAGGTGATTAAGGGATTCATTAACAATTTGCCTAACATTAGTGATCGCTCCAATATTTTCCTGTAAATATTCTTCTTTTGCCTGCAATGCCCCTAATGCTGCATACTGAGAAATTACTGGCGGACAAATCAATATTGTATCTTGGACTTTTTTAATAGCCACAAGCAACTTTTTAGGAATCACCATATAGCCGATGCGCCAACTAGCAAAACCGTATGCTTTAGAAAGGCTATAAATAGAAATGGTATACTCGCTACTGCCATTAAATGCACCAGGGGAGATGTGTTTGACTCCGTTGTAGGTAAAATATTCATAGGCTTCATCACTTATGTGATAAATACCGCGATCGCTACAAATTTGATTAATTTGCCGCAATAGTGTTTCTGAATACACGACTCCTGTAGGATTATTAGGTGAAATCGTTACAACAGCCCGTGTTTTTGAGGTAATTGCTTGAGCGATCGCTTCAGGACGTAGCTGGTAATTTTCATCCGTCTCTACTAACACTGGAAGACAACCCGCCATTGTAGTTGCCATTTCATGGTTGAAATAGTAAGGCGTATTCAGAATAATTTCGTCACCTGGGATAGTAATAGCAAGAATGGCATTCATAAACGCCATGTTGCTTCCTGCTGTAACAACGATGCAGTTTTCTTCGTTAATTTCAATGCCATTAAAAACTTGCAATTTTGCGGTTAATTCTGCTAATAAAGGCGGAATTCCCTCAACAGCTTTGTAGAGATTATTTGTCGGTTCAGCCAAAAATTTAGATAAAAATTCTATCGCTTGAGGTGGGGGATTATAAGAAACAACACCCTGTCCTAAAGAAATGGTTCCGGGAGAGTTTTTAATCAATTCTCCAACAACAGGAATAATTGGCGACTGCACCGCCTGCATACGAGATGTTAAAAATTCCATATAAAGTTTTTAAGCTGATAGGGGCGGGGGAAAACGGATATCGGCACTGAACTGCTCAAGATTAGCGCTGCGATGAATCGGTAACACATATTCTAAATTTTCATGGGGACGAGGAATAATGTGATGAGAAAGCACTTCGCCACCATTAACTTGCAGTACCGCCGTTAACCCTGCTACTACGGCAGCATTTACCTCACCCACACCCCCCCGAATCAGCACCGTAATCCGCCCCAAATCAGTATTTTCATACCCGACAAGAGTGACGCGCGCAGCTTTACACATGGCATCTCCAGCTTCCACTGCTGCGGGAATGCCATAAACTTCAATCATGCCAAGTGCCAGTGTCATTTGAAGATTTCGCTTGTAGGGATAACACAAACAAAATCCTATCACCTGTTAGTTGTGTAACAGCTCTAAGTAGTTGCCATACTTAATTGTGGCTCTTGACGCGCACGCTTTCCTGTAATTACCATCCTTGCACCATGGGCTGGAGCTAGGATAATACCCCGTCGCCTAGAAACTTCTGGTTGATTATCAGCTAGTGCAAATTGATAGCGTGAAACAAGTGTTGCCAATACAAGTTTCATTTCAAACACAGCCAAAGCTTCGCCTATACAACGACGGACACCGCCACCAAAAGGCATAAATTCATAGGGAGAAAATTGGCGTTCTAGAAAGCGTTCTGGCTTAAACTGCTTTGGTTGGGGATATAAATCCTCACGCTGATGAAGTAAGTACATACAGCCAATCACTGCTGTACCAGGTTCTAAGCGGTGTCCGAGTAGTTCAACAGGTTTTTGTACTACTCTAGGAAAAGTTAACATCGTTACCGGACGAGTACGCAATGTTTCATTACAAACAGCGGTGAGATAAGGCAGTCGGAAAATACTCATGGGATCGGGAGAATCGCCGAGAGTATCCAACTCTTGAAGCAGCTTTGCAAGAACTTCTGGCTTTTGGTGAATCAAATATAAACCCCAGGCCATTGCGCTTGCTGTAGTTTCATATCCGGCCAATAAAAGAGTGATCAACTCGTCATGCAACTCTTGATCGGTCATCGGTTCGCCAGCTTCATCTCGAGATGATAACAGCAACGAGAGGATATCAACACGATTTGGATCGGGTTTATCTCGGCGTTCGGCAATTTCTGCGTAGAGCAATTTATCAATTTGTGCGCGATCGCGTACAAATTTTCCCCAAGGACTCCAAGGCCCTAAATCCTTTTGTAAAAAGGTGAAATATAGAAAACTGGAAGTGAACGGCGAACGAAACAGATCCGCCATCAAGCCTAATTGCTTCTTGAGTTTTTGGAACCTTTCTCCCTCATAGACGCCGAACACTGTTTGTAAGATAACTTGCAGAGAAATCTCCTGAGTGACGTTACGCGCAGCAAAAGGCTGATTTGTTGGTATCTGACTAAAGACTTTTTCAGTCAAATTACAGATTTGTTTACCATAGACACGCATGCGATCGCCATGAAATGAAGGCATAACTAATTGTCGCCTTCGTCTGTGGCGATCGCCATCCAGCATCAAGATTGAATAGTCCCCTACTATGGGTTGTAAAAGCTTGTTCTTTTCACCAAGGGCGGCATACTTCTTTCTATCATTGGTTAAAACTTCTTGAATTCCCTGCGGATCATTTACAAATACTAGAGTGTCACCAAAACCAATTATTTTAGCAGTGAAAATGTCAGGATATTGTTGAGCTGCACTTTCCATATAGCCTATAGGATCGGCAACCCACTGAAGCTTTTGCAAAAAAGAGGGGGTTTTTATAGGATTGGGTAGTTGCATTTGAATTATGAAACCGAAATTTTTATAAAGACAGGTTGAAATCATGCCTGTACTAAATATGCAGTGTAGCTTTTTCGGCTGGGTATTGACTTGCAACTCATTTATTCACTAGCCCATCACGCCTGACATTTGCCTACCGATAACAGCATGACCAGATTGAACATCAAACCAGTGAATATTTTCAGGAGGTAATGCCAGGGTAATATCCTCGCCGCTCCAATTTTGATCTGTTGGCAACAAAGCACGTACCGTAGTACCTTCGGTTGATGAACCCTCAACTCTGACACTGACTAAATAGTGCATACCCAAGTTTTCCACTAGATACACTCGCCCTCGGATAGTTTGCTTATCACCTGGTTGAGCAATGCGGACATTCTCTGGGCGGATTCCCAAGACAATCTGGGGTGGTACAGTTGGTATATCTGGCAGACGCACTTGGAAGTTACTCAGCAGGGCGTATCGTCCCTGACAAGGTAGAGTCAGCAAATTCATTTGTGGGCTACCAACAAACCCAGCTACAAAGAGATTAGCTGGATGGTTATAGATGCGGTCAGGCGGGTCAAGTTGCTGAACATAGCCATCGTTGAGCAATGCAACTTTCGTGGAGAGTGTCATCGCTTCTGTTTGGTCGTGAGTGACATAGACCACTGGCACTTTTTGGGCTGCAAAAATTTGCTTGAGGTCGGCTCGAACTCGTTCCCGCAGCAGTGCATCCAGGTTACTTAACGGTTCATCCAACAAGTACACATCAGCATTACGCACCAAAGCACGACCGACTGCAACCCGCTGGCGTTGACCGCCAGACATCTGACCAGGCTTGCGGTTCATTAACTCTGCTAATCCTAATACTTCGGTCACCTCTGCGACTCGCCGTTTAATTTCTGCTGATGGTACTTTTTTCAGCTTTAGCCCAGAAGCGAGGTTTTCGTACACCGTCATGTGGGGATAGAGTGCATAGCTTTGGAATACCATTGCAATGTTGCGATCGGCTGCTCGCTTATGGGTGACATCCACATTGCCAATTTTGATCTGACCACGAGTAGGTTCTTCAAGACCCGCAATCATGCGTAAAACGGTGGATTTGCCACAGCCAGAAGGGCCAAGTAAAGTGAGAAATTCATCGTTATTTACAGTTAAGCTAACGTCTTTGACAGGGACGACTTTGGGATTAAAAGTTTTATTCAAATTTATAAGCTCAAGTTTAGCCATTTTTCTTATCCTTTTACAGCACCAGCGGTAAGACCTTGGACAATTCTGCGTTGGAAAAACAAAACTAGTAAAACTAAGGGCACAGTCCCCACGACAGTTGCAGCGGCGATCGGGCCGTAGGGAATTTCATATACTGTCGCACCACCCAATTGAGCAGCAGCAACGGGAATCGTCTTCAACTCTTCACGAGTCATAAACGTGAGAGCGAAGATAAACTCATTCCAAGCAAAAATAAAGGTGAGAATTCCAGTAGTCACCAAGGCGGGAAGAGTCATTGGTAGGACGATTTGCCACAAAAGTTGAAAGGTGTTGTAGCCATCGACCCTAGCGGAATCTTCCAAGTCTTTCGGTAATTGTTGAAAAAAGCTTCTCAGGACTAGAATTGTCAGCGGCAAATTGATGGCAGTGTAGGGTATAATCAGCGCCAGATAGTTGTTGCCCAGTCTGAGTGCCTGGATAATTTCTAACAGTCCCAAGAATAAGAGAATTCCTGGAAATAAAGTCACAATCAGAACAGCCGCAAGGATAACTTGTCCACCCCAAGGGCGTAACCGTGCCAGAGCATAGGCAGCAGGTGCGCCGATCGCTAAAGATACAGCTGTAGAAATAATCGACACCAAGGCACTGTTGAAGATGTAGCGCCAAAATGGACGACGGGTGAATAACTCAATGTAGTGATTGAAAGTAAATCGTGTAGGAAAATAAACAGTAGGAACGGCGGCAATATCCTCATTGACTTTAAACGAGGTCAGCAATTGCCATAGGGCTGGCGCTAGGCTGAATAGCACCACTAATACAACTGCGATTAGCAGCAAGATTTTTTTAAGAGAAAACTTGGTTTCCCCCGTTCGTTTTGGAGTCGTTGGAACTGCTTGTGGAGTTATACTCATCGGTTAAATGGCTCCTGATTTGGCACGGTATTTGTTAAGCAAGAAACTAGCGATCGCCACCGCAGCAATCAATATTAAAAATGTCACCACTACAAGGGCTGCTCCATAACCAAAATCTAAGTAGCGCATCACCGTAGAGTAGATGTACAATGACACCACTTCTGTAGCACCACCAGGGCCACCCCCAGTCATCACAGCAATTAAGTCAAAAATCCCGAAAGCTTGAGCAAACCGAAATAGCACTGCAATTAAGATTTGCGGCAGCAGCAGTGGCAGGGTAATATTGCGGAAGCTTTGCCAAGCAGTTGCTCCATCAACCGAGTAAGCTTCATAGAGGTCTTTTGATATCGACTGTAAGCCAGCCAACAGCAAGATACTGATAAAGGGTGTGGTTTTCCAAACATCAGCAAAAACTACTGCTATCATTGCTAACGTTGGATCTCCTAACCAGTTAATCCCAGTTTCAATCAGTCCCAACCGCCGCAGAATATCATTTACAACCCCAAACTGGTCGTTAAAAATCCAAGCCCACGCCAGACCAATCAAAGCAGTAGGCAAAGCCCAAGGTAAAATAGCGGTTGTACGCACTATACCCCGGCCAAAAAACGCCTGATTGAGAACCAAGGCAATCCCCAGTCCTAGCAGTAGTTCTGATATTACGGATGCTGTTGTGAACACGGTTGTTGCCCAGAGACTCTGCCAAAAACGGCCATCCCCCGCCATCCGCACATAATTTTCCAAACCAGAGAATACGGGTTGTAACTCTGTTCCCAGGTTCCTAGTAAATACACTTAACCAGAATGCTCGTAAAATTGGATAGGCAAATACAAACAACAGCAGCAGCAGTGCGGGTGTTAGTAATATCCAAGCTGTCTGTTGTTCCCGGCCTCGGAGTGTATGTGAATTAGCCATTAGTCATTTGTTATTTGTCTTAGGGCATCGGGCATTGGGCAAGAGTTATTCATAGTTATTTCCCCTGCCATCTGCCTTGATTCATCCTTTTCTTCCAGCTTCTAGCAGTCGGCGCGTTTCAGCAGCAGCAGCTTGCATTGCTCGTTCAGGATTCATCCGACCGGATAGCGCCGCGCTGAGATAACGTTGCAAAATATCTGATGTTTGAGCATATTGTGCGATTGGTGGACGTAAAACTGCATTGTTCACGACTTCCAGTAATTGGGGATAGTGGGGGTATTTGGCAACAATCTCTGGGTCTGTAAACAAATCCCGACGACTGGGCACATAACCTGCGGTCAATATGAATCGGCGTTGTGCTTCCCTACTGGTAAAATATTGAATTGCTTTCCAAGCTTCTTCGGGATGTCTAGAGGTTCTAGCAATTCCTAAACCCCAGCCCCCTAGACAAGCTGCCCCCGTCTGACCTGGAGCATGAACCATTGGTTTAATAGCTATTTTGCCTTGGATTGGCGAATTTTCTGCCTGGGCTAAAGGCCATGCATAGGGCCAACTGCGTAAAAATGCCACTTGACCACTTTGGAACAAGCGCCGGGTATCTTCTTCCTGGTAGGTTGTGACTCCAGGAGGAGAAACGCCCTCCCTGACGGTACTACGCAGAAACTCAATAGCTCGTAATGTTTCTGGTCGATCTAGCCCAACTTCGAGCGTGTCGGGATTAACCCAGAAACCACCAAAGCCATCGAGGACTTCTATAAACATCGCCACGAGTCCTTCATATTGGCGTCCTTGCCAAAGATAGCCCCAATTCACTTCGTCTTTCTTCTGCAAGGCTTGGGAAATTCGCATCAAATCCTCAAAGGTTTCTGGCGGCTTCAATCCTGCTTCTTTGAGTAAATCTTCTCGGTAGTAGAGCATTCCCACGTCAGAACGCACTGGAATGCGGTACAGCTTGCCTTGGTAACGTCCCCCTTCTACATCCTTGGGCGAAAATACTGCCAACTCCTCTTTAGAAACGCGATCGTCTAAGGGTCGTAACCATCCAGCAGCAGCAAACTTGGGTGTCCAGATGACATCCATATTTACTAGGTCATAAGGAGATTCACCCAAGATAAAAGATGATGTATACAGGTCTTCGAGCAAATTTGTGGCATTCGGCCCTTCAATCAGGTTAATGCGAATGCCAGGGTTCTCAGCCTCGAAGTCTCTAATCAAACCTTGCCTCCAAGGTTGGGCATCAGGGGCAGTCATTAACAGATTGAGGGTAACTGGTCGCTGCGAGAGTGCTACCCAACTGAACAATATGATACTCAACAAAATTGCCAGAAAAATTCCTACATGCAAAAAACCTTGTTTTTGGATGAATTTTTGCAGCTTGTTTATTGGCTTTCGGTACAACATTATCAATGTAGCGATCGCTAGTGGTAATAATTATTAGGAAATGAAAACATCGAATACCTTTAAAAGGATTATTTTACGTTACCTTTTAGCAAATATTACGCTTAGTTAAAATTAAGTAATATTTGCTAAAAATTTTAAATATCCAACACTCCCTTCAATAAGGAATAAACTATTTACTTAGACAGTTAAAAGCTACTGTTATAAATGTAAATTAATTTCTTTTTAATTAAATAAACAACTTTCTCAGGATAGATGCAACTATAATAAATAACTTCCTTAATGGGTATAAAATTTTTAGTTTTTATAGAAATGCTTCCTGATGGTTAAAAGCTTACTATTTTTCATATTTAGCAGACGTTTTCAAGCTAAAAATCTTAAAGTCTCCTATGCCACTAATAGCTAAACATCAATGGTGGCTGCTAGAACACCGATTCAGTATTCGCAATTGTGGCTAGGACTTACGCAATGATCAAGGAAAAATGAACCACGTTTTTGTTCTAAGAACGAAAATTTAGGTAGATAGAAAAGGCTTAACCCAGCCGAGTTGCATTGCGATATCAACTGCGATCGCAGCGATCGCAAACCACAATACACTTTCCCCAGCTAGCACCAAATACGGTAAAGCTGTAGTCGTGGCATTCCAACCAACTTCGATCTGAGTTAATCCCCGCACCAAGCCAAAGGCCAACACACCACCGACTTTGAGTTGAGGATTTTTGTCTTGGCGGATGATATAGCGGTAAGTGACACCAAACAGCAAACCAGAGAAACAAGCGATCGCCGCACTTAGTAAAAAGTTTAAATTTAACGGCTCAATTTTCCAATTTTCCAGTATCGAAAAATACTTTACTAACACTAGATTATTTACAAGACTGGTGAGCGTAAAAGCTAAACCCAAGGAAAAACCCCCAATTATGCCAGCTTTCAGGGATTCTAGGCGCTCCACCATCAGTTGAGGATTTGAAATTTTATTCACAATGTGCAACTTCCCTGCAAATGCTGTTGAGTAATCAACTGCCTTTCCCAGTATGATAAATATTAGAAACGTTTTGTAATTATTTCAGAAGTGGGACTATGGCGATTTTGACACTGGGATGGGTATCACTGTTGGTTGTATTCACTTGGTCAATTGCAATGGTAGTTTGGGGACGTAACGGACTATAGAAGAATCGTGGAAAGTCCATTCCTGAGTATTTTGGCTTTAGTAGCCGTAATCTTGCTAGTAGCAGTAACTGGCGGAGTTAGTTATCTAACCCTGACAGATTGGCGCGATCGCCGTCGTCAAGAAGCGGAAAAACGCGAACTTCGTCGCAGCCCTCCTAAGCGGCGATAATTCCTTCGCAATATATTTAACTTAGTTTTTTGTAGTCAAAAATGCTTTGTAGGAACCTGATACTATCGGGTTCCTAAATTTTTATAAACTTTTATATCTACTACTTAAGATAGATAAATTATCCTTGCTGTTACCTTTTTAGTTGCTGGGGGAATTATGAAATATAAGACGCTTATAGAAACCCACCAGCAATGGAAGAAAATATCACCATAAAACCTCTAGAAGCAACTACAGAGCAACAAGAGTTTCAACTAGATATAAGTGCCTGCCAACTTCAGGGTGAGAAACAAAAAGCCTTAGCTAGAGTCATCGCCAGAATTCGTGAATCTCTAGACATAGAAACTATTTTTAAAACTACAGTTACTGAAGTGCGCCAATTGCTCAAAGCTGATCGGGTTGGGGTGTTCCGTTTTTATCCTGAACTGGAATGGGAAGGGGAATTTGTACATGAGGATGTAGGCTCAGAATGGAATTCAGCGCTAGCAAATAGACTCCACGATCGCTGCTTTAGTCTGAGGTTTGCTGAGTTATACAAACAAGGCCGTGTTAATGCTATTGCTGATATCTATCAAGGTAATTTCAGTGAGTGTTACATCGAAACTTTAACAAAATTTCAAATACGGGCAAATGTCGTTGCACCCTTACTCAAGGGTAATGAATTATGGGGCTTGCTATGTATTCATCAATGCAGTGGATCTCGTGACTGGCAAGCTACTGAAATAGAGTTTGTCAATCAAATTGCCCAACATTTGGGAGTAGCACTACAACATATTGATTTACTCACAGAAGCAAGATATCAAGCAGAACTTCATAAAACCTTAAATAGGATAATTTCTCGGATTCGAGAGTCTCTTGATTTAGCAACAATCTTTACCACTACAGTCACCGAAGTCCGTCAATTAATCAAAACTGACCGAGTTGGAGTATTCTGCTTTTACCCAGAATTAGACTGGGAGGGAGAATTCATTTACGAAGATGTAGCGGCAGAATGGGGTTCGGCAATGGCTGCTAAACTACGCGATCGCTGCTTTGCAACGGAGTTTGCAGAACTGTATAAGCAAGGTCGAGTTAAGGCAATGGCTGATATCTATCAAGCTAATGTCAGTGATTGCCATGCCCAAATTCTCGAAAGGTTACAAGTACGTGCCAGTATAGTTACCCCCCTAATGAAGAGTAAAAATTTATGGGGATTACTATGTATTCATCAGTGTAGTGGTACTCGGCAATGGGCAGTCTCCGAAATCGAGTTTGTGCAACAAATTGCCGAGCATTTAGGAATTGCATTGCAGCAAGCAGATTACCTGGAACAGGTGAAATTACAGTCGGCACAACTAGCTCAAGCAACAGCTAGAGAAAAAGCAGCAGAATGGCAGAAAACTATAGCTACAACCGTTGAAAAAATTCGTCAGTCCCTTGATTTAGAATATATTTTCCGCACGAGTACCCAAGAAATCAAACATCTGCTGAACGCTGACCGTGTAGCAATTTATCGCTTTAATCCTGATTGGAGTGGTGAATTCGTATTTGAATCAGTGGCAGAGGGCTGGACTTCCCTCATGCAAGAGCAGTTAGAGCGACCCGAATTGTGTGAAGATATCAGCGAATGTAGCTTGAAAGATTTAGCTAAATTCCCAGCAGATACATACTTACAAGATACAAAGGGCGGCAGCTTTTCCCAAGGTAAAACATACCGTATTTGTAACGACATCTATAATGCTGGCTTTAGTAACTGCTACATTAAAATCTTAGAGGCCTATCAGGCAAAAGCTTATGTAATCATTGCCATTCGCTACAATCAAAAGCTCTGGGGCTTGTTAGCAGTTTACCAAAACTCAGAATCTCGGAATTGGCAGGAGGATGAAGTCTACTTGCTCAACCAAATTGGCGTTCAACTTGGTGTGGCTTTGCAGCAAGCGGAATTCTTACACCATACACAGACCCAAGCAGCAGAACTCACCAAAGCCGCGGAAAGGCAAAGGGCACTGGCTAACACCGTAGACAAGATTCGTCAGTCTTTAGATATCGACACAATATTTAAAGCTACAACTCAAGAAGTCCGACGCTTGCTGGAGGTAGAACGAGTAGCCATTTATCGCTTTTATCCTGATTGGAGTGGTGAATTTGTCGCTGATTCGATTGTTGATGGCTGGACACCAATAGTTAAGTCCCAACCGATGACAGAACGCCTGCTGTTGCAAGGAACACAGGCAGGCAAGTATGCCCGCAATGAAGTTTTTGTGCCGATTTCCCAAGGTGAGAAACTGTGGGGATTGCTAGTAGCTTATCAAAACTCACAACCCCGTTATTGGCAAGATGAGGAAATTAATTTGTTGGCACAAGTGGGCGTGCAAATAGGGGTAGCATTACAGCAGGCAGAATCTCTAAAACAGATGCAGATACAAGCCGAGAAATTGGCTAAAGCAGCTGAACGAGAAAAGGCACTAGCCACAACTGTTGAGAAAATTCGGCAGTCTCTTGACATTAACAATATCTTTGCCACCAGTACACAAGAAGTGCGGCAGCTATTGGAAGTTGATCGAGTGCTAATCTATCGCTTCTGTTCTGATTGGAGTGGTAAGTTTGTTGCTGAGTCCCTAGCCGAGGGTTGGCCACCAGTGGAAAAAATTACACCTGTGATTGCAGATGATTACTTACAACAAACCCAAGGAGGAGACTACGCCAAAGGGAAAAATCTTGTTATTGATGATATTTACAACACCAATTCTTCCATTTGTCATATTGCCGTGATCGAGCAAATGCAAGCTAGGGCATATATGATTGTGCCGATTTTTCAGGGCGATAAACTCTGGGGATTACTAGCAGCTTATCAAAATAGGAATCCTCGTGATTGGCAAGAAGATGAAGTAGATTTGCTAGTACAGATTGGCACTCAATTAGGAGTAGGACTCCAGCAAGCAGAATTGCTCGAACAGACTCAGCGTCAAAGGGAAGAACTCAAGGTAACTCTCCAAGAATTGCAGCAAACTCAAAGCCAGTTGATTCAAAGTGAGAAAATGGCTGGGCTGGGGCAGTTGGTTGCTGGGGTAGCACATGAAATTAACAACCCGATTAATTTTATCTATGGCAACATTGCCTATGTTAGTGAGTACACTGAAAATTTGCTGAAATTGCTACACATTTATCAGCTAACCTATCCTGAACCAACAGCAGAAGTTAAAAATAAAACAATAGAACTAGATTTAGACTTTATTGCTCAAGATTTACCCAAAATTCTCGCTTCAATGACTATAGGAGCAGAACGTATTAGTGAATTAGTGCTATCTTTACGCAATTTTTCACGCCTGGATGAAGCAGAAATGAAGCCTGTTAATATTCATGACGGTATTGACAGCACTTTGTTAATTTTAAAACATCGCCTCAAACCACAAGGTAATTCTCTTCCTGTAGAAATAGTTAAGAAATACGGTGAATTGCCCGATGTGGAGTGCTACGCCGCCCAGATGAATCAGGTATTTATGAATGTTCTCAGTAATGCGATTGATGCTCTAGAACACTCAGATGCTATAGGACAATGCATTAGTAATCCTCAAATTAGAATTTCTACAGAACTTATAGAAGGAAATTCTATTTTGATCAGCATTGCTGATAATGGTTGTGGGATTCCTGAAAGTATGCGATCGCGCATTTTCGATCCTTTTTATACCACTAAAGAACCTGGTAAAGGAACTGGTCTAGGATTATCTATTAGTTACCAAATTATTGTCGAAAAACACAGCGGTCAAATTCAATGTTTTTCCGAAGCTGGTAAAGGTACTGAGTTCTGGATACAAATTCCGATCAAACGGTCAATTAACTGAAAACAGTTAATAGCGGGTGGATTTGACATTGATAAAACGAGGCAAATTTAAGGCGATCACTTTTTTATTTCACGCAGAGGAGCCACTGCGTTGGTGTTAGTGTAGCGGTAGCGACGTAGGAGCGTCACCCAAAGGGCTTAAGGCAGGGTAGCAAGTGGCGTCGCGCAAAGGCGTAGAGGTGCGGAGGAAGAAAAGAAAAGGCGATCGCAGGTGTACTTTTTTCATTACTGAGTTTCGAGTACCTAGTCCTGAGCCATCATCTACGAGCATCGACTAGGAAAAACTCATTAACTAATGTCACGATCCCAATAAAGTCTTAAAATATTGTTAATTTCAGCCAAACCCCTCGACCTTCAATTTACACGTACCACCCCAGAATACCTATGGCTATCGGTTACGTCGCGCTTGTACTTCATGCACATCTACCCTTCGTTCGTCACCCAGAAAGTGACTATGTGCTGGAGGAAGAATGGCTCTATGAAGCTATTACCGAAACTTACATTCCCTTATTAAAAGTATTTGAAGGCCTAAAGCGAGACGGTATCGACTTCAAAATCACGATGAGTATGACACCGCCTTTAGTGTCGATGCTCCGCGATCCTCTGCTGCAAGAACGCTACGATGCACATTTAGCCCAACTAGAAGAACTTATAGAACTGGAAGCTGAACGTAATGTGCATAACGGGCATATTCGTTATTTAGCGGAACATTACGCTACTGAGTTTAACGAAGCGCGTCAGTTATGGGAACGCTACAACGGTGACTTGGTGACAGCCTTTAAGGAGTTCCAAGACACTAACAATCTGGAAATCATCACTTGCGGCGCTACCCACGGCTACCTGCCATTGATGAAAATGTATCCGCAAGCTGTGTGGGCACAAATTCAGGTAGCTTGCGAACATTATGAAGAAACCTTTGGACAGGCACCTAGAGGCATTTGGTTGCCTGAATGTGCTTACTATGAAGGTTTAGAGCGAATGCTGGCAGATGCTGGGTTGCGCTACTTCCTCACCGATGGACATGGCATCCTTTACGCCCGCCCCCGTCCTCGGTTTGGTACCTATGCCCCCATTTATACAGAAACGGGTGTCGCTGTCTTTGGACGCGATCATGAATCTTCTCAGCAGGTATGGTCTTCTGAGGTGGGCTATCCTGGAGCAGCAGAATACCGCGAGTTTTACAAAGATTTGGGCTGGGAAGCAGAATATGAGTACATCAAGCCCTACATTATGCCCAACGGCCAACGTAAAAACACGGGTATTAAATATCATAAAATTACTGGACGCGGTTTAGGACTTTCTGATAAGGCACTCTACGATCCTTATTGGGCAAAGGAAAAAGCGGCGGAACATGCTGCTAACTTTATGTATAACCGAGAACGGCAAGCTGCACATCTTCATGGCATAATGCAACGTCCGCCAATTATCGTTTCGCCCTACGATGCAGAGTTATTTGGACATTGGTGGTATGAAGGCCCTTGGTTCATTGATTACTTGTTCCGCAAGTCATGGTATGACCAAGGAACCTATGCAATGACTCACTTGGCAGATTATTTGCGCGCACAACCGAATCAGCAAGTTTGCCGCCCTTCACAGTCAAGCTGGGGTTTCAAGGGCTTCCATGAGTATTGGTTGAATGAGACTAATGCCTGGATTTACCCACATTTACACAAGGCGGCTGAACGCATGATTGAAATCTCGCACTTGGAACCAGAGGATGAGTTGCAGTGGAAAGCACTGAACCAAGCGGCGCGAGAATTATTACTAGCACAATCTTCTGATTGGGCATTTATTATGCGTACTGGAACAATGGTTCCCTATGCAGTCAGACGGACGCGATCGCATCTTATGCGGTTCAACAAGCTCTACGATGACGTTAAAATCGGCAAAGTGGATAGCGGTTGGCTAGAAAAAGTCGAGCTGATGGATAATATCTTCCCCAATATCAACTACCGTGTTTACCGTCCTTTATAAGATTTTTGCGCCAAGGTAGGTATATAGCCGCGTAAATATAGTAGGGTAGGCAATACCTGCCCTACAGAATGTAAAGTATTTAAGTTTAATATTATACTTACTCAAATTCGACAGTTATTACACAAAGATGATAAATAATACATTGTTTTAACCTCCAAAAAAAGAAAACTCCAGATTAGCTCTCAGTGGTTCTGGAGTTTTCTGGAGTGGCTACAGATGCTTAATACGAATCAATTTTTACTCTGTTAGCGCTGAATGTCGTTAGGGTATATACCGAAATACAAGTGAAGCGATTGTTTAGCTTTCCTAATCAAAAAAATCTCAAGATTACTGACAGCAAGTTCAGAACACTAAAACGCTGTATTACTCAAAACTTAGAACTCGGCACTTTGCTAGACCTTAAAATAAAACCTCGGCTGCGCTTGCCGAGGTTCAAGAAGAAAACTCCGAAATACCCAAATGTCAGATTTTCTTCGCAGTTGTCGTAGTTAAAATATTTATTTTTTAGCTTTGTAAGCTTATATTAATATATCTAACAGAAACTTCACATTATGTCAACTATTTGAAGTTTCGGTAAAGCAAAACCCTCAATTGTGCTATTGAGGGCTATGTATGACGAGGAGCTTTTTTTGGCTGGAATACTTCGTACAAGGCGGCTGGGTTATCTGTGTTAACGCGATCAACTGCCAGACGAATCGACAAGAGGCGTGTTAAGCCATCAGGGATGAACACAATTTATCTTCTAATTCAAATTCGCGTTCTTGGGTGGCAATAATAGCCTGGGTAATGACGCGGTCAGATTCAACCCCAACTGCGTGTAATTGCAACCACTGTTGGGCTTCATTACCTTCACGGAGAATTTTACGCAAAGGAGAAAGGAAACAACTAAAGCCTTTTTGTTTGGCGATCGCCCAAGCTTCTGGGTACATTTGCCAAATCCAATCTCTGGCTACAATAGTTCTACCATCTTGCCAATGCTGAAGCGGAGCATCGAGACTCGCAGTAGCAGCCGCAGCTTCGTTGCTAGCAGTTAAAGTAATAAGTTCTTCAGGTGAGAGGGTACTTTGAGTTAATGGATCGATGTCGGGGTTTTCGATTATCTGCAATAAACGAGCTTCTAGCAAAG
Source organism: Mojavia sp. (assembly GCF_059505145.1). Taxonomy (NCBI): domain Bacteria; kingdom Bacillati; phylum Cyanobacteriota; class Cyanophyceae; order Nostocales; family Nostocaceae; genus Mojavia; species Mojavia sp. The sequence continues at coordinate 84,541 of NZ_JCACKA010000070.1, read as the reverse complement.
CAGTAATCCCTAGTAAGGCAATTGGATCTGTGACTAAATCGCAAATTCGCAATTCTAAGCGATTTAAGTGATAGGGACGGCGATCGCCATTAGGTCTTACTGATACCCATAAATGCCGCACATTTTGCATTGTGCCAGCAGTTAGTTGATCTTCCACCCATTGAATGTGGTGGGCATGGCTTTCAAATAAAGGGACATGGGCAGGTGTTTGCGGAAAGACTCCCCAACGGGTGGAATGATAGCCGGTAGCTTTGCCATCTAAAAAGGGAGATGAGGCGCTCAGAGCAAGAAATAAAGGTGCTTCCGCCCGAATCACCCGACACGCCCGCATTAATATTTCTGGATCGCTGATACCAATATTGATATGCACGCTGGCTGTGACTACTTTTGTGCCGTAGGTTTGCTCAATGTAGTCATGATAGGGGTTAGTGGGGTCGGAACGGAAAAAGCGATCGCTCCTACCCAATGACAATGTACTCCCTGGAATCAGAGTGTAATCACCAAACTGCTTGATAAATTTTCGTAATTTCTGACGAGGGCCCAGCAGGGCACACAATAGCTGCTCATAACTATGCGATGGCTTGGTTATGTATTCCACATTGCGGCTATCTGGCTCTCGCACAAATCCATCTAGAGCACCGACAATTTTGTCAGAGAGACCGACGATTTCACCTTGAGGTGTGCCCGTGTACATCTCAATCTCAAAGCCTTTTGATAAGCTCACTTTATTCTCCTCGGCTCTCCCAGCCTATAAATTGTATCGAATGACACGATTTTCTGCATCTATCTTGAAGCTAAGTTTTAGTTAAGGATTGTTAAACCACAAACCAGCAATCACAGGTATTTCAGCCGTTTTTTAATCAACTTAGAAATACTAAAGGTATAAACAATTTATGCCCTTAGTATTAGTGATTCGTGATCAGCTATTGTTAAATAAACCCTAAAGGCGATAAACACCACTATCGGTCTTAGATAATGGGAGTGGTGCTTGGGAAAGAACTTGAGAGCATTGATATGACCGTCTTAATGACTTAAAAGACGGAATAAACACTTCATACAAGTACTTAAAACCTGCATTTCCCGGTGGAAAATGGCAGTATTCAGTTCAAGCTAATTTTTTGAGGCGATCGCCTACATGATATGACCACTAATTTTATTTAGAGGCAGATAATCCCCCTATTATTCATATTCTCATAAACTAGTACTTCAAACTTATTCCTTAACTTTTTTCCTAGTCTTCTTTTCTGGTTGTCCTTTTTTTGGCTTTAATTGCTGAGATAAAATCTGTTGCGAGATAAATTCATCGGGTGAATCATTCTGGTAAGCAATGTTGAGACGGAGAAAGTGCGCCCATACTTCATTATTGAGTAAATTTAAAGCAGTATCACGGTTTTTTGTGGCGATCGCATCAATAACTTGTCGCCATCCCTCTCGCAATAAATCAACAAAAACTTCTTCTCCTGTAACCTGACTCAGCAATGAAAGCGCCAGTTGAAAAGTTCTTGAATCTTTGAGTAAGTTATTCGACCTTAATTTCTGAAGCGCCACATTCAACCACAATGGAAGCAATTCTAACCAGTTATTTTTCTCTATTTCTGTAATTGCTATCTCTTCCATACCCAGCGCACCCCATACACACAAAGGCTCTACAGCTAGTTGAGCATCTCGTTTTTCTACAGCTTGGTTCCATAATTGTTGAGCGTGGTTTTGGAAGCGAGTGGAGAGAAATTTATAAGCTTCTTGAACTTGCTGGGGAATTGTTACTTGATAAACTAACTCACCTAATGGTAGTTGGTAGCCGCCAGAGGATAGCCATTGATAAGTGCCACAAAGATAAATTTCCCGATCAACTATTACTTCTTTGACATGGGAATTTCCTAACCCAAAAACCTGTACAGATGGTAAACCTTCAGGTGTTGTGATTGTTCGCACCTTTTCTACTATTTCTGGTGATATTGGTTGTTCTTCTTGTATTCCATACCCAATCAAAATCCAAACTCCGCGCTTGGTCAATTGCTCTAGCAGAGTCAGGAGTTCGTCATTTACAAGTACCTGATTTACCCAAGGAGAATAGATGATAATCTGGCTCTTCGCTGCATTTATGCTTTCTAAGAACGTTTGATTAAGTTGGCGATCGCCTAACTGTATAACTGTACCAGACACCAAAGTTTTTTTCTGTTTTATAGAATTTTTGAAAGCTTGCTGACGAATCTTTTCAACTCTCGCTTCTATTTCGTCATTCTTATAATTAAAGACGGCTTCCTGCTCAACATTGATGGTTTCGTTGGATAATTTGCATAAGGATTGCAAAGAAATCTTTCCTTCAGATAAAAGGATTTCTAGCCATTTCGACCTTGAATCTAAAATTTGTTTTCCTCGCCGAAGTTGGATGCTCAATTTATCTACTATTGCATCATAAATTAAAAATAAGGATATTTTTCTCCAAATAGTTTGAGTCGGAGCTACTACTCTAAAAGCAGTAGCAATCTTTCCTGCTTCTGGTACATGAAGTGCTACACCTGAAGCCTGAAGACTTTTTTGGATTTGCTCCAAACTTAAGGAAGAGATATTATTAATTTTATAATCAATATTCAAAAAACTTGCCAAGTCAGGCAGGTTGATAACTACTTCATTTAATGGTTCAGCCTGAAAAGTTAGTGTTTCGCCTAAAGAATCTGTAATAGCATAAATTTGTACGGAATATGGGGGTTGTGGTACAGAACCCTTTTCATAAAATAAGCGCCCTTGCTCGGTAACTGTAATTGGCGGTTTTTGTGCCAGAGTTTGTAACTTTTGCAGAGTTGTAATTGTACTTTGCACAAATACAGAATCAAGCCCAAGTATGGATGCTAATTCATTAATAGTTGGTGGCGGAGCGAATTCAATTCCAGCACGAATGATAAACTCTTCGAGTACGTTAAAGGGACGAGGTTCAGTTATAGTAATTTCTACAGTTGTTTGTTGCAAACAATAACGCAATTGACGCGCTGCTAAAACTGATAAATTAGGATTTTGCGTTTCAATTTCTTCTACCAAATTCCTGAGACTGTCATCGATAGGTTTAGCCGAGGATGCGAGAAACATCAACGAAACCTCCATGATGACTTACTGTATTGGCAACTTCTGAGTACATATTGCCGATTTTACCTGGTTGTTGGGTAAATAAATCGTGACAACCCACAATTACTAGTAATTCTTGAGCGCGAGAAAAAGCCACATTCACCCGTTCTGACTTTTTAGCAAATCCGACATCACCTTTACTATTGTTACGAACCATACTCACAATTACAACTGGGCGTTCCATACCTTGAAATCGGTCAACTGTACCAGTACGAATTTGCAATGAAGGGAACAGTTCTGATTGTAAGCGTTCATCAATTTTTCGCAGTTGAGCGCCATAGAATGTAATTACAGCTATTTCTTTTTTCGGTTCGCCACAGGCGACTCTAGCAGACCAAGTATTTTCAAATTGCTGACACAAACGTTCAATTACATCAATTTCTTGAAGATTAAATAAGGAGGTTCCTTCACGCTGTTCTTGAAATTCATTTGATTTGGGAATTTTCACCCAAAGTAGATGATGGTTTGGTTGAATTATTTCACCTGCTAAATCATGGGCGCGTTTAATATCCGGCTCCAAAATTCCACATTCTAGTTTACCCTCATAAAATTGATTGATTGCGCCCATAATAAAAGGGTGCATTCTATATTGGGTAGTTAGCATTTGTTTGATGCTTTGATCGGCATCTTCAAATTGGCTTTTAAATAGTGATTCTTCTAAAAATTGCAATTCGTCTCGTGTACTGCCAATTTCTTGCACAACTTCTTCTAAAGTATTAGTATCAAGCATTGGTGGTAGTTGTCTATGATCACCTACCATGACTAACTTTTTACCCTTCAAGGCTGGGATAAGTAACTCTGGTGGAGTACATTTACTAACTTCATCAATAATGACAACATCAAAGTATTGAAATTCTTCAGAAAAATCTCTCCCTGCTGCTTGTACACAGGTGATACCAACGACGTTACAATTATCTAAATAAATTTGTCTTAAATCATTGCGATCGCGCTCAGATGGGTTACGTACTTTTTCAATCCAATCTTGGATAAATCCTTGATATCTGTTGAGATGAGTTTCGTCTTTATCTAGTTGATTTTGCCAAGATTCAAACTGAGTTTTGATGCTGCGTAAAAATTCTAAATTATACAATTCATTAGGTGTAGTTTTTGGTTTAAGTTTATCAGGTATTAATTGCCATTCTGTCTCCCACCATTTTCTTTCTAATAACAAAGTTTCTGATGGCTGTGGTTGTGCTTTTTGGATTATTTCAGCTATTTCTATTTTTAGGTTCTCAAGTTTTTGTTGAAAAATTGTAGTTTCTTCTTGTAACCTTGATAAATGTTCAAATAGAGTAATTTTAATATCTTCTAATACAGCAAAAGGCTCTATTAATGGAATCAGATTTTCAAGCTGACTGAGGTGATTTATCCAATAATGAACGTGCTTGGAAAATTCTTGAGGTTTTTCCCAAATATTTGCTTGGGTTGTGAGATATTGTTCAGCTAAAGTATGTAATTGATTAGGAACGTTTGATTGTTGGTTGAGTTCTTGCAGAATATTGATCGCTCTTGCAAGTTTTACATTAGCATCTTGTCTGGCTGTTTCTATAGAGTTTTGAACATTTAGTATTTGCTGTTGAGCAATTTCATTGTTGTGTAGTTCATTTAATTGTCGTTGCAAATTTTGAAGCTGCTGTTCTGTTTCCGTTTTAACTTTAAACACACATTGTCGCGCATTTGCTAAAAGGCTCTCTATGAATTCTTGGGTAATTCTGGTAAGAGTAGATTCGCTATGGTTGGGTTTCCAAGAATCACCATAAGTTTGTTGAATTCTGCTTAGAAAAATCTGAGTTGTTTCAACTAGAGCTTTTCGCTGATTTACTGTGAGATATTGATAGTTATTAAATTGCTGATAAATTTCTTGCCATTGAGTGCGATCGCTTGTTTCTAATACCAACGGAATTTGGCTAAAATTTTGTTGTAAAAAATAGCTAAAACTATGCTGTCTACCTTTTTTATCAGTAAAATTACCTTCTATTTCATAAGATATCGCTTTCGCTAATAAATCCCAATCAGGCAGATTGACTGTATAATTTTCTGGAATCAGTGATATTTTTAAAGAACTAGCCAGGATTACTAATCCTGGTGGTAAATGAAATAAATCTGCTGTTAATGGTTGAGGATTTTGTCTCGAATTTTGCAAAATTTCAGACAGTCGGGAATTTGCTATAGACTTCCATTCCTTAACGTCATTTATCACTACATCGATTTCTTGTTTGCGGTTCTCCCAAGTTTGGATTGTTTGTTGTAGACTTTGCTGTTTGCTAAAGAATTGCTGATGCTCTTTTTCTAACTGATGCAACTCGCTGGAATGCTGTTTAAAAACCTCAACTGCTGCTGCAACTTCTAACATCGCTACATTTGCACTCTGAGCATAAATTAATGCAGTTCTAAATTCAGGAATTCCAGTCGCTACAGTTTCACGTAACCAAACGGCTAATCCAAAAGCGCCACATTGAGGTTGAACAAAGCCAAGTATATTAGTCAAGCTGATGGCTTTACTCACATTTATTAAAAAGCTTTTGACTAAATCTTTACCTTCTGTATAAGGTCTAAGATGGGGCAAAAAATTTGTAATTTCTGGGGCTTCCCAATTTACAATGTTCGGAGCATTGAGGAGATTTTCTAAGCCAGAAAATAAAGTTTCTACTTCACTTTTTTTGGCTAACGCTTCTTGATAAAGTGATTCTTGCTTTTTTAAATCTAGCTCTAATTGTGGCTGACGTTGATTTACTTCCTGTTGACTCTGTTGAAATTCTTCTTCAGCTTGGAAGTAAGCAGTAAATCTTTGTGATGATGCCAACAATTGACGAAAAATCTCTACATTTTGACGGCGTTGGCTGAGATTGTTTTCACAGTCAGTAGCAGTATTTTCTAACCAAGTGCCAATTACTTGGTCTTCTAAAAAAGGCTGTCCTTCCTCCCCAACTTTTTCAGCGCGTCCTTTGCGTATCGCCCGGATGACTGGGTTGTGAACTAATCGGCTGAGAGCGTTATCAACTGCTAAATTGGCTTGAGAGGCAATTAAGGTACGTCCACCTCGTAAGGCAATTTGATAACAAATCTCAGCAATTACGGTAGTTTTGCCTGTACCAGGTGGCCCTTGAATCAAAACAAGATCCTCGGCGGAAAGTACCGTTTCTACTGCTGCTTTTTGACCAGGGTTAGCAGAGGACAATAATAAATCTTGTGCTTGCAGTTGGACAGTTTTTTGAATAGGTCTGGCTTGGGAAGCGTCGAATAAGAAATTGCCCAAGTAAGGATTTTGGGTACGACCATTGTTCAAATCTTCTAAGGCTTTTTTCTTACGCTGAATTTGTTTAATGTCACCCAGTGCTTCAAAACATAAGAATCCTGTGGTGGGTAGCTGATAACGCCCGCTTGCTATGTAGTCAGCTAAGTCACGTTCCAGCCTGACGCTGATGATGCAGTGCTTAGGGTCAACTTCTTCAATAGATCCTAATAAGCGGCCTTGCTGCCAGTTTTTCCCCGTGGGTGCAGTCTCGAACAGTTTCAAGTCGTCGTTTTTTGCTTTTCTTACCCGTTCCCAGAAGTTTCCTACATCCAAGGGATTTTCGTTAGAACCGTCAAGGGTAGCCGAGGTGACATCAATTTCAAAACTGATCCGCCTTTTTAAGTTGTAGTTATGACTCAGGTAAGGTACACAAAATTGACGAGCCTGAGCGATTTTTTCCTCAATCTGCAAAAACGCTTTCCAGGCTTTGAGTTGTTCTTCTGTAGGCACATAGTCGCCACAAACTGGCGCGGCTGCCATACGTGCAAATACTGCTGAGGGAAGACCGATATGATGCTCATGGTTAGGCAAAAGCCGCAAGCGAAAGGGCACAGCATAAGCATCGGCTTGTCCCCGTGAAGGTTGGAGTAAATAGACAGACAGAATTTTTAAACCGTGATCACTATTTGGTTGTACTGCTGCTTTAAATCCTAAAGTTTTTCCTAACTTCTGAAGTCTTAGGGGTAATTTACTATCATCTGAGTCTGTAGCTACGACTAAATCCCAAATTTCTTCTTTTACAGCTCTGCCAGCACCCTTGCGGCGGACATAAAATAGACAAGGCTTTTGACCGAAACATTCATACATTAACTCGTGGGCATATTCTCGGCGTTCCCCGAATTCAGGATATGCTGCAACGGTGGATGCGTCTTCAAGATGACGGATAAAACTATCAATTGTGGAATTTACAAACATATAGCCCCAATCTTCGGAGGCTTTTTTCATTCTTGAGGTAGCAACTTTGCTCGCTGGTGGTTTGGCTTCTTTGCGAACGCGTTCTGCCTCAAATTCTGAGATTGTACTGCTGGGGCTTTTGGCTACAATGTTGAGTTGAGCGCAAATTGCTAGTAGCTTTTTGCTGTCTAGTTTTAACTCGGTTGATAGTTCGTAGATTCTGATTTTGGTTTTGTTCATCCAGTAACTTCCGTTACTTGCGCGTAAGTCCTAATTATAAAAATCTCACGCCAAGGCGCAAAGGCGCAAAGAGAAAGATTTATAGTTTATATTGCCGATAGACTTGAGTGGCAGCGCGATGTAGTAGTGAGTGTCGCCAGACGAGGGAGTTCAAATCATCGGCGTAACCGCCACCAATGACGCAGGCGACGGGGTAACCTGCACCTACACAAGTACTCAAAACCTGCATTTCTCGACGGAAAATGCCAGTGTCGGTTAAGGCTAATTTTCCCAGGCGATCGCCTACATGAGGATCGACTCCTGCATCGTAGAAAACTAAATCTGGCTGCACATCAGATAATAAATCGGGTAAGTACTTTGCTAAAGTTTGCAAATAGGCATCATCTTCCATTCCTACTGGTAGGGCAACATCCAAATCGCTTTTCTGCTTTGTGCCAGGAAAATTAACTTCACAATGCATCGAAAATGTGAAAACGCTCTCGTCTTCTTGAAAAATAAAAGCTGTGCCGTCGCCTTGGTGTACATCTAAATCCACAATTAAGATTTTTTGCACAAGTCCGAGTTTTTGTAAAACGCGGGATGCGATCGCTAAATCATTGAAAATACAAAAACCAGATCCATAACTGGGAAAGGCGTGGTGAGTGCCACCAGCTGTATTGCAAGCTAAACCCTGAGTTATTGCTAGTTGGGCAGTGAGTATTGTACCACCTACCGCTACACAGGTACGATTCGCTAGTGCCGGACTCCAAGGCAACCCAATGCGCCGTTGGGCTTTAATATCTAAGGTTCCCTGACAGTAAGCTTGAACGTATTCTGAGGTATGAACTAACTCTATTGCTTCTGGTGGTGGAGGTTTTGGGGTATAACATTGTTCTGTTTGCGCCACGCCATCAGCCAACAGTAACTCATATAGTTGGCGGAACTTAGACATCGGGAAGCGATGTCCTGGAGGTAATGGGGCAATGTAATCTGGGTGGTAAATAATTGGCAGATCCATGTTATTTATTTTTAACTACAGGGTGATGCCAAATCCACCCACAACAGATAAAAATCGGTTGTCACAATTGAAAGGACGTAAAGTCGTGGAGATAAATTTCTATGAAAAATTCTCAATACTTATCCAATCACCTTGGTGAAAACTATATCTCATTTTAGAAAATCTAACGCAACAGCGAAAAGTACAACTTACCTAAAACCCAGAAAATCTCAAACAGTTCTCCAACGGCGAACAACAAGGTAAAATTTAGCAAGCACGGCGTTAAAGCTGCTGAAATTTTAAATGTAAAACTTAAATTATGCATTGATTATGATGGAATGGGTTCTGCCAATTGCATTTATTCTAGCTGGCTTAATAGCGGGAATAATTGCTGAGAAAATTTTGTTCAAGAAGCTTAAACTATTTGTTACCAAAAGACAAATACCCGGAAGTCAAATCATATTCCAAGCCTTGCATCGCATGACCTTTATTTGGTTTGCAGTCGCAGGTTTTTTTATGGCAATTCTGAGCGCTCCTATCAAGCCAGATCATGCTAATGTTCTGCAAAAAATTATTACTATAATTGTCCTGTACTCAGTAACATTAGTTCTAGCTAGATTGGCTGCTGGTTTTGTGAGTCTATTTACTCATAGAACCGAAGGTGTTTCAGCATCACTAATAGCTAATCTTGCTAAAGCTGCTGTTTTAGTTTTAGGAACATTAATCTTATTACAAACATTAGGAATTGCAGTTACACCGATAGTCACAACTTTAGGAATTAGCGGACTAGCAGTGGGTTTGGCGCTGAAAGACACGCTAGAAAATTTATTTTCTGGTTTTTATTTAATTATTTCTAAACAAGTCAGAACAGGAGATTATCTCAAATTAGAAGGTAGCCATGAGGGTTATGTAATAGATATATCTTGGCGTAACACAACTATTAGGGAGCTTTCTAACAACGTCATAATTGTGCCAAACTTGAAATTGGCTTCTACAATCTTTACCAATTACCATTTACCAGTCAAGGAAATTACATTAACGATTAATGTTGGTGTTGATTATGATAGTGATTTAGAACAAGTTGAAAAAGTAACTGTTCAAGTTGCTAAAGAAGTTATGCAAGAAATCGCCCCTGAATTAATGGCAAACGAACCTTATATAAGATTTCATAAATTTGGTGATTTTAGTATAGATTTTACTCTTTATATGCGCGTTAACGAATTTTTTGATCAGCGCATTGGAAAACATTTATTTATTAAAAAATTGCACAAACGCTATCAGCAAGAAGGCATTAAAATTCCTTTCCCATCCAGAGAGTTGTATATGCAAGGGAATGTCGCAAAAACCGAAGGCTAAATTTAGATTATCCCAATTCTCCCAAATGCAGCTACAGATGCAAACCTAGAAACCTCAATTCAATTTAACTTTCTTAATTACGAATTGCTATCAAAAATATAGACACGGGTTTCTTACAGAATTGAGTAGCACCGTGCCTTTAGTATGTTTAATTAAAATTCAGTACGAGTAAAAGTTGGATTACTTTCTACCTGGAGTACGTCCGCCTTCATCGTTGCTACCACCGTGAGGTTGAGAATTACCTGGGTCGCAACCTTCCGCACCATTACCTATGCCTTGGTTGCAATGACGGCGTAGTTTTCCACCTTCTACCTGCATTTCAGCCTGATCTAGAACTTCAGAACGCTGCTGTGTTTTTTCTACAGCATATTGTGAGGATATATCTGCTACTTCACCGGTGCTGACTAATGATTTATATATTAAAGCAGTCACTTCTGCTCTGGTTGCCACTTTATCAGCATTAAGAGATTGGACATTGGGATAATTGACTACAATACCTCGTGCTGTGAGTGCTGCGATCGCACTGCGGACATCACTCCGAATTGTAGTAGCATCGCTGTAGGCTGCTAAAATCGTCTGTGTGGAACCGCTAAATGTGTAGTTGAGTCCTCGCGCCAACGTTAGCAAAACTTCCAAGCGAGAAAGACTTTGAGCCGGGTTAAATTGAGTACCAGAAACCGCTAAAAACCCTGTTGAATAAGCTTTGCGGATAGCATCATAAGCCCAGTGTTTGGTAGAAACATCTTTAAAGCTAATTGCGTTGCGAACTTTTACTTTGTCAAAAGCCTGACTAAGCATCGCTGCAAATTGGGCACGAGTCAGCTGTTCATCTGGACGGAAACTACCGTCGGGAAAACCTTGGATAACTTCTAAAGCTGCTAACTCGGCGATAAAATCTTTAGCCCAGTGGTTTGTCGATACATCGGCAAAGTTAATCTGGACACTGTTGTCTACACCTATCTCTCGATAATTCATCATCATCTGGCTGACATTGTAGACAGAACTACCGTCATCGCTAACCTCAATTAGTTCGACCAACTGACCAGGTGTAGCCTTTAAAGCTGACGCCAAGCTGGAACTGAAAGCACTAATTGATTGACGCACTACAGCAAACTCGCCTTGAGTAAAGGAAGAGGGATAAACGCTGTTTGAAGAAACTACCGATAAACCTTGCACTTGGAACTGGCTAAAGTTGATTGTCCGAGAACTGCTAAGGAAGCTAACACGTTGGTTACTAACTTGGGTGAAGTAGTCGTAGCTGGTAGTACCTGCGTCAATCATGCCATCAGAGTTGGCATCGACTCCATAAACGGTGCGAACGACTTGATATTCTGTTGGGTTAGCAGACAAAATCAGGTTAACTGTGGTGTTTGCTGCCAAACATTCAAATTCGCTGTAGCCAATAAAGCGGTTTTGAGTATCATACAATCGCACGACAACGCGATCGCCCTCTTTTAAACCCTTAGCAAATTTGGCCTTTTGCTTAATCTTGTATTTGTAATCACCCAAAAACCTTTCTTTCAAATAACCCTTGCCACGTTTACTTTTAACAGAAATGCGGGTAATTACTTCCGAAAAGTTGCCAGCTTGTTGCCAAATTGCAAGATTAAAACTTGTTGTTTTACTCTTTACAGACCTACTACTAGTGCTTAACTGGTTGCGGCGTTCTGTGGTCACAGTTTGCCGTTTTATAGTAGTCCTACTGATTGTTTCTACTTCGTTACGAGTAGACTCATTGGCTAAAAGTTGTTGACTATTAGACGTTGGTGCAACATTGGTAGAAGACCCTGAAGCCGTGTAAGCGTAAGCTGTTGGCGAAAAAATTGCCACAAACGCAGCAGCAACAACACCTTTGCTTAAGCAAGCCAAGTAACTCTGATTTATGTATTTCATTTCAGTTCATACCATTCGGCGATAAGGTCAAAGGAATGTGAATTTCCCTTGACTTATTAAACCCGTAGTATGGATGAAACTAACATATAAAATTTATCTTCTATAGTAAATAAAATACTTTAACCACAGTGGTTTCACTTATGTAACTTGAACAAAGCCTCTTACCTCAGAGAGTGCTGAGTTCTGAGTTCTGAATAATAATTTCTCCCCTTCCGTGTCCCCAGTCCCCAATCCCCAGTCCCCTTGTCGGTGGTAGAAGACATTACTATAAAAACAATAGTTTAGGAATGTTAATAATGAATTTAACGACCCAGCAGTTACCTTCAGTCACCTTAGAAAAATTCTTTTGGACTTGGCAGGGCTATAAAATTCAGTACACCGTCATGGGTAAAGGACAACCTCTGGTACTAGTTCATGGCTTTGGTGCTTCCATTGGACACTGGCGTAAAAATATTCCAGTTTTAGCTAATGCTGGCTACCAAGTTTTTGCTGTGGATTTGTTGGGTTTTGGTGGTTCTGAGAAAGCGCCAATCGATTACACCATCGAAGTGTGGGTTGAACTGTTAAAAGATTTTTGGACAGCACACATCCAAAAACCTGCTGTATTTATTGGCAATTCTATCGGCGCACTGATCAGCTTAATGGTACTGGCAGAGCATCCCGAAATTGCTGCCGGTGGTGTTTTAATTAACTCGGCTGGTGGGTTAAGCCATCGTCCCCACGAATTGAATCCACCAATCAGAATTATGATGTCAGCTTTTAACAGATTTGTGCGATCGCCTCTTACAGGCAATTTCGTCTTTAACCGCATCCGTCAAAAAGCCCAAATTCGCCGCACTCTCTACCAGGTTTACCGCAACCGTGAAGCCGTTACTGATGAATTAGTAGATTTACTTTATACTCCTGCTTGCGAACCGGGGGCGCAGCGAGTTTTTGCGTCTATTCTGACAGCACCTCCTGGCCCTACTCCAGGGGAACTTTTGCCGAAAGTAGAACGTCCCCTATTGATAATTTGGGGTGCTGATGATCCCTGGACACCAATTACCGGGGCGAAGATTTACGAAGAGGCGCGTGAGAATGGTAAACCTATCAAAATTGTTGCGATTCCTAACGCCGGTCATTGCCCCCACGATGAAGTTCCAGATGTTGTCAATGCCCAAATTGTGGATTGGCTAGCGCAAAGGTGATAATTTCCGCGCATAGGCGTTTTTACATCGTCTATGCGCCTTTGTACGGGAGGATTAGATGCTCATAATTTGAATGAGTGTCTCTTAAGTTATTCCCAATCCACCTTGACAAAATCATAATCATTTGGTGATGCTCTATGGGACTTGATGTGCGAAATGGATATAAAAGGGAGATTCCTTTAAGTACCCATCCAGATTTTTCCGAGTTAAGCTATCAAGTTATCCGAGAACTAGGACGTAACCAGGAAGCGGGACGCACTACTTATCTGGCTCATGCTCTAAAGTCCAATCAACCAGTGGTAATTAAAGAGTTCCGTTTTTCTAGCGTGAGTCCTGACTGGTCAGCTTTCAAAGCTTACAAAGGCGAAGTTGAAATCCTGCAACAACTCAATCATTCCCGTATTCCCCGCTATATAGATTCTTTTGAAACACAAGCGGGCTGTTACATAGTGCAGGAATATAAAAACGCTCCATCCTTAGGATTACGACGAAGCTTTACTCCTGAACAAATAAAACAAATTGCTATCTCGGTGTTGGAAATTTTGGTTTATCTACAAAAGCAAGTTGCTCCAATCATCCATCGAGATATAAAACCAGCAAATCTTTTAGTTGATGAGCAACTGAATGCTTATTTGGTAGATTTTGATTTGGCTCGGATACTAGGTACAAAAATGGCTCTCAGCTTTTTTGCAGCCGGAAGCCCAGGTTTTATGCCACCAGAGGAGCAATTTGGTTATCCTCTCACTGAAGCGTCAGACTTGTATAGTTTAGGAGTAACGCTAATTTGCTTACTCACTCATACCCGTTCTGTAGATATTGGTAAGTTAGTTGATGATAAATATCGCTTCAATTTCCAGAACTTAGTTCCTCAAATTAGTTATGGTTTTAGATCGTGGTTGATGAAAATGGTGGCGCACAAATGCAAACATCGCTACGCTAATGCAGATGTTGCTTTGCAAGCGCTGAAACCGATTCAGGTTATTGGTACTGCTACTGGGATCGAAACTTTAGCCGCTACTATAAAACATAGAAAAAGAGCCGCTATGTTAGGGCTAGCGACTATTGGCACACTGGCTGCAACAGGGGCTAATTTGATGATTGCCCAATCGGGGGGTATTAACAAGCTGCTAGAGGCTAGAGAAGGCCTAGGCGCTCACTTAATTTCAAATTCCCCAAGATAAGCCAGACATTAAACAAGAGGCAAGGGGGCAGGGGGCAGGGAGACAAGGGGAATGTCCCTCTGCCCCCTTGCTGTGGAGCGTAGCAGAACATTGGTTTAATCTACTGTAGGGTGGTAGTTTCCTGTTCCGAACTCGGAGTTTCTTGTTTCAAACTAAAAGTTTCGTGTTCTGAACTTGGCGTTTGGTGTTCTGAACTCGGAGTTTCTTGTTCCGAACTCGGAGTTTCTTGTTCCGAACTCGAAGTTTCGTGTTCTGAACTCGGAGTTTCGTGTTCTGAACTCGGAGTTTCGTGTTCTGAACTCGGTGGTTCTTGTTCTGAACTCGGTGGTTCTTGTTCTGAACTCGGAGTTTCGTGTTCCGAACTCGGAGTTTGTTGTTCTGAACTCGGCGTTTGGTGTTCTGAACTCGGTGGTTCTTGTTCTGAACTCGGAGTTTCGTGTTCTGAACTCGGAGTTTCGTGTTCTGAACTCGGTGGTTCTTGTTCTGAACTCGGTGGTTCTTGTTCTGAACTCG
>NZ_JCACKA010000070.1:0-69786 GCF_059505145.1 Mojavia sp. | reverse complement strand
GTTCTGAACTCGGTGGTTCTTGTTCTGAACTCGGTGGTTCTTGTTCTGAACTCGGTGGTTCTTGTTCTGAACTCGGAGTTTCGTGTTCTCATCAATGAATGCAATAGATTCATGGGTAAGAACGTACTGTTGGAAGCCGGTAGAGCCGATGCAAATGTCTTATGTTTCCGGTTCTACTCCCAGTGCTTTTAACTGGGCTACCAATTTCTCTGCACGCTGACGTTCTTGTTCTGCGCGCTGGCGTTCTTGTTTTAGCTGTTGTTGAACTGCGTTTTTTTCTTGCCGTTCTTTGATTGCTAGCTCCGATCCCCAGAGTAATAGTTCCCCGCGATCGCCCCACCAACGCAAGCAATAACCTGTGCGATTTTCTCGGCTTCCTTGCCAAACGCCTAAAAACAAGTTCATTTCAGCAATCCAGTAACGTTGATTTGCATCCGGTGATTGCAGTTGATAACGTCCTGAATCATCTCGCTGATAAACTTCTAAAACTCCCTCGTCTGGTTCAAAAATGGCATAGTTTGGCACTTGTAAAACTTGCTCATAATAGAACCATTTACCAGGAGGATAAGTTGGTTTGCTGGAATACTCTCCACCTTCCGTATCCGAGATCAACTCCATGACGATCGCTGGTATATCTCCTTGGAGCCGTGGGGTATAACTCCGCTTCACCTCTGCTCGCGGGACTCGAATTGAGGGCACATATCCCCAATCTGTGGCTTTGACTACGAACTGGCCATTTAAGGTAGCACAGATGCCATAGTGAGTTAGAGTTAAGGCGTTGCTTGGTAACCTCCCAGCCAGTTCTAAGCTTTCTGTGAGAGCCGCAGCTAGGGGCGGCTGATTAATGTTATCCACAGGCTGATCGTCTAAGACAAAATCATCTGGTAACTTTTCCCAGGTAACTTCATAGGTGGCTGCATTGGCGAGCATGGTGAGACTGCCTCGTTAGCGCAATCAATTTTAAATCTATAGTATCGTTACAGTCGTTTGAAATCAGAAAGCGATTGCCCTAAAGGGCACTGCGCTCCGCGCAATCGCGCTAAATACTATCAGTAGTTAACTTCTGTTGACCATATCCAAGCTATATTAATCAAGCAAGTCGCCCACGGTAAAATAAGAGTCTATCTCATAGATAAAGCAGTATGTTAAGACTCCAGCGTTCACAGATGCAGCGCTACGGTATTTCTATGTTGTCAGTTTTACTGGCGCTGCTACTGAGTCTGCTGCTGCAAAAATTCCTGCCCATAAATGTTTCGCCACTTTTTTTTGCTGCTGTAGTCTTCAGTAGTTGGTATGGCGGATTTGTTCCTGGTTTGGTAGCTACAGTCTTAGCAATTTTAGCCAATAATTACTTTTTTACACCGACCTTATACACACTAACACTGAGGAGCGGTTCTGATGTGTTAGAGCTAGTCATATTTAGCTTGATCGCACTATTGATTAGTTCGTTAAATTCAGAACTGCGTACTGCCAAGCACGTATCTGAGGCAAAGCTAACAAAACTACAGGTAAGCTATCGTCGGTTACTAGAGACAGCCAATGAAGGCATTTGGATATTTGACACTAAGGGGCAGACAGAATACGTCAATCAACGTTTAGCCCAAATGCTTGGCTACACCATAGAAGAAATGATTGGTCGCCCAATTTTCGAGTTTATGGAACGTCAGGCTCAAATTGAAATAGACCAATGGTTAAAGCAACCAAGGCAGAGCATTCAAGAGATAAACCAGCAATTTGATTTGCGTTTACGCCACAAAGACGGAAGAGATATTTGGGCAATTGTCTCCACTAGCCCTATTCTCAATAAGCATGGTGAATTTTCTAGTGCGATCGCCATGCTCACCGATATTACTGAACGTCAACAAACCGAAGCAGCCCTGAGAGAAAGTGAGGAGCGGTATCGTTCTTTAGTAGTCGCAACTTCCCAGATGGTGTGGACGGCTGACACTGAGGGACAGGTAATTAATTCACAAGATTGGAGAGTTTATACTGGGCAGAGTCCAGAAGAGGTCAAAGATTGGGGTTGGTTGGCAGCACTGCACCCAGAAGATCGGCAACGAACTGCTCAACTTTGGGCACAAGCTGTTCAGGAAAGAACTATCTACGAGACGGAATATCGGTTACTTGGTGCAGATGGTATCTACCGTTATTTTTCAACTCGCGGCGTACCAGTTGTGACAGCATCCGGTAGTATTCGGGAGTGGATTGGTGTTTGTACTGATATAAGTCACTGCAAGCAAATACAAAACGCACTACGGCAAAAGCAAGAAAGGCTAGATATAGCACAAGCAGCGGCAAAGATTGGCTGTTTTGAGTGGAATATTCAAACTAATGTCAATATTTGGTCAGAGGAATTAGAAGCTCTCTACGGTTTACAACCTGGTGAGTTTGGCGGTAGTTATGAAGACTGGGCAAGATTAGTTCATCCCGATGATTTAGCTAAAGCAGAAGCAGATGTCATTAATTCACTAAAAACAGGTGAATTTTTCACCGACTGGCGGGTAGTTTGGAAGGATGGCAGTGTTCATTGGCTGCACGCCAGAGCAAAAGTATTTTACGATGACGCGGGCAAACCTTTACGCATGGTGGGAATTAATGGCGATATTAGTGAACGCAAGCAAGCAGAAGCCGCCTTGCAACAAAGTGAAGCGATCGCCAAAGCGCGCGCCCAAGAACTGGAAACTTTTATGGAAACAGTTCCCGTCGCTGTCTGGATTGCTCACGATCCGCAGTGCCATCACATGAGCGTCAACCGAACTGCTTATGACTTAATGCGGCTACCTCCGGATTCAGTCTTAACAGCTACTCCTGTTGATGGCCAGTATCCCTTTAAGTTCAAGATCCAAAAAAATGGTCAAGACATTCCACCTCAAGATTTACCGATGCAGCTGGCGGGTAGGACTGGGCAGCCTGTTGAGGCAGAATTTGAATGTGTCTTGAGTGACGAAGATGTGCGCTCAATTTACGGTAAAGCTGTACCCTTGTGGGATGACTCTGGTGCTGTCCGCGGCGTGATTGGGGCATTCCTCGATGTAACAGAACGCAAACAGGTAGAGAATGCACTACGCCAAAGCGAATTAATGTTTCGCACGTTAGCGGATACAATGCCGCAAATATTTTGGGTTACACAACCAGATGGCTATCATGAATATTTCAATAAACGCTGGTACGACTACACGGGAAAAACAGTAGAACAAACAAGCGGCGAAGGATGGCAAAAGATTTTGCATCCCGATGATGTGCAACGCACAATCGAAGTTTGGCAAAATTCTCTGCGTACTGGCAAAACTTATGATAATGAGTACCGTCTTCTGCGTGCTGATGGCGAATACCACTGGCATTTAGGACGAGCATTTCCATTGCGAAATCAAGACGGTCAAATCGTCAAATGGTTTGGTTCTTGCACTGATATTCACGATCAAAAATTGGTGATTGAGGAACGTGCCCAGGCTTTGGTACAGGAACGCGCTGCCCGGATCGAGTTAGAAGAAGCCAGCCGCATGAAAGATGATTTTCTAGCGATTGTCTCCCACGAGTTGCGATCGCCACTCAATCCAATTTTGGGTTGGTCACAACTTCTACTCAGCCGCCAATTGAATGCGGAAAAGACGACTCAGGCGCTAGAAATCATTGAGCGCAATGCAAAATTACAAACACGGTTAATTGACGACTTGCTCGATGTTTCGCGCATTCTCCGCGGCAAACTCAGCCTAAATATCTATGTAGTTGACTTGGTTGTTACTATTGAGGCAGCCTTGGAAACCGTGCGTCTAGCAGCTGAAGCTAAATCAATTCACATTCAGACGCAGCTTGATTCCGCGATCGGTAAGATAGCAGGCGATTCCAACCGCTTGCAGCAAGTAGTTGTAAATCTACTAACAAATGCTGTGAAGTTCACGCCAGTAGGAGGCCAAGTAAAAATTCAACTCCAGCAGGTTGGCTCTAATGCCCAAATTCAAGTCACAGATACAGGTCAAGGAATTAGCCCCGACTTTCTGCCCTACGTATTTGAGCGCTTTCGGCAAGCAGACGATGCTACAACAAGAAAGTTTGGCGGTTTAGGGTTAGGGTTAGCAATTGTCCGTCACATTGTCGAACTCCACAGCGGTTCTGTCCAAGTCGCAAGCCCCGGAGAAGGTTTAGGAGCAACCTTTACAGTAACACTACCTTTGAAAACCGCTGTCTCTTTAAAAAGTGAGGATAAGGGATTGCCGAATGATTCCTCAAATCTTCAGGGTTTGCAGATTGTAGCTGTGGATGATGATGTTGATAGTCTGAATTTATTAAGATTTATTCTTGAGGGGTATGGCGCTAAAGTCACAGCAGTTGCTTCGGCTCGTGAAGCATTGGAAGCGATCGCTAAAACACAACCAGATTTATTAATCAGCGATATCGCCATGCCGGAAATCGACGGTTATACACTCATTCGTCAAGTTAGAGCCTCAGAAGCATCCGGTGATGGAAGGCTACCTGCGATCGCCCTTACTGCATTTGCGGGTGAAACTAACCAGCAAAAAATTATCGCCGCCGGTTTCCAAAAGCATATTACTAAACCTGTCGAGGCAGATAAATTAGCAACGGTGATCGAGCAAGAAGTTAAATATCGAAATCGACTACGGTCATAGAAGTGGGATAAGCAATATCTATTTTGAGAATGTGGCAGAAGGTTGTAGTCTCAACATGATTGACGTTTGCTTGCAACCATCAGTCTTAGCTTAGTTAATAGATTACAGGTTCTCGGTAATTAGCCATTGAGTCATCTTACTGCATTGTCTGTTTATATCTCCCTAAAAAAATAGCTCTCCTTTTTGACTAATGTTATTTTAGTAAGATTTTAGGGAATTTTATAATTACAGCCTATTTAAGGATCAATCAATTATTTGTTCTGAGCACATAGCATTCTTATTTGGTTTATCAATACTGGCTTGTCTTGGCGCTCAAGAGTAATAAAAGTTTGAATGTTCATAAAATAGTTAATTGTATAAAGTTGAGTTGAAGATGACAAAAATATCAGAAGAAGTAAAATCACTTGTCGAAGCAACAATGGAGCAAGCGGAGATTCTTGGGCTGCCAGAAGATGAAAAATTTTATTTATTGGGCAATACACTTTCAAGCAAGGGGGAGTTCAATCTAGCATTAAAAGCTTATGATTCTGCTATTAAAATTAACAGCAAAAAACCTGAGTATTTAAATAATAGAAACTCGGACTTAAAAAGAAAAATTATTTTAATGAATTATCAATTTTTTGAACAAGAAGCATTTTTGGAAGTAATTGGAAAAAAGCCAGAATACCAAGTATTTCTTTTAGAAGGACAGGGATATTCCAATGCCATCGAAAAAATATCTCCAGATGTGCTTAAATTGCAATATGAAATACTTGTAATAAAAAACTATTTAGATATTATTAAAAAGTTTCCTGATTATGGAAAAGCTTATTTATCACTTGCAAGCACTTACATAGAGATAGATGAATTTCAAAAATCAGTTGATAGTTATCAAAACTTTATTCAGGCATATGAAGAAGGTAAGTTTGTTTTTAATTATATAGTTGGCGGCATTGATCAGATGGTAAGTGGCAGTTCGGAATTAGAAACTAACATTTTAACCTCTATTAATTATCTTAATGAAAGCCATAAAAAACAATGTATACAAGCTTTTCATGAAGCATTAGAAAAAACATTTTGGTTCAAGTATGCTAATAATGGTCGAGTATCTGTTAGCAAATTAGAATACTTTGAACCTTGCATGAAGTTTATAAGCATCGAAAATAGTGAGATTAAGATTCCAGATTATTTACCCGACAATATCAAGGAAGAAATAGAATTTAATTGGATACAGGATAAACTAAACAGTTCCGAAGGACAGTTTTGGCAAAAATACAGCCAAGGTGGTTATAACTTAGTAAAAAACCAAGGTGAATTTTCTAACTTTTTAATCTATGTTAATCCTAATAGCGAAACTCTAAAAATTTCTAGCTGGATACCCTGCGACATCAAACGAAAAATAGAATTTAATTGGATACAGGATAAACTAAACAGTTCCGAAGGACAGTTCTGGCAAAAATACAGCCAAGGTGGTTATAACTTAGTAAAAAAACAAAGTGAATTTCAGATTTTTTTAAATTATATTAATTGTAATAATGAAAAATTAGAAATTCCCAACTGGCTTCCTGACAATATCAGGCAAAAAATAGTATCCAATTGGAATAAAGAGAGATTGAATAGCGTCGAAGGGCAATTCTGGCAAGCTTACAGTCAAAGTGGTTACAAGCTGGTCAAAAAACAAGCGCAATTTGAGAAATATTTACATTTGGTTAGGTATGGGACTGGAAAATTTGAAATTCCCGACTGGCTCCCTGATAATTTAAAACAAAAAATTAATTTTCGTCGACAAAAGGAAAAACAACAGAGTAACTTAAAACTGGCACTATGTCTTGTAGGATGTTTTATAGGTTCTATTGCGCTAATACTAATGGTTTTTCGTACAGATAGCGTTTCCCAACCCAGTGAGGTACAGGAAGAAGTAATTAACTAGAGATAAACACGGTTGTAGAGACGCAGCAGTGAGCCTGTCCAGTTAACGGGTTTTCCGCAGGGTACACAAATAAATCCCTACCTTAGTAGACTAGGAAACGCTATAGAGATATTGTTGGTCAAATATTGCTTAACATATCACGAATGTGCAGAGGTGTATAATCACTACCTCAAATCAAGCAGTACGGCTGTTCTACTATAAGCGCAGTAAAGATAGTATTATTAAGGACTGTTTCATGCCGCCTCTCACTATCAGCTTGCCGATATGTCAGATCAAAAGCTAGCCGTATCCTTGAATGGGCATCTTCCGCACTCCAGCCAAAATAGCCAGAATACGATTCGTATTCGAGGTGCCAGGCAGCATAATCTGAAAAATATTGATTTGGAATTGCCACGCGATCGCCTCATTGTCTTTACTGGCGTTTCTGGTTCGGGTAAGTCTTCTTTGGCGTTTGATACTATCTTCGCGGAAGGGCAACGCCGCTATGTGGAATCTCTCAGCGCTTATGCACGGCAATTTTTAGGACAGTTGGATAAGCCTGATGTGGAGGCAATTGAAGGCTTAAGTCCAGCGATTTCGATTGATCAAAAGTCTACCTCTCATAACCCCCGCTCGACTGTGGGCACAGTGACGGAGATTTACGATTATCTGCGGCTGTTGTTTGGACGCGCTGGTGAACCCCATTGTCCGATATGCGATCGCTGTATTTCACCGCAGACAATTGATGAGATGTGCGATCGCATTATGGAATTAAGCGATCGTACCCGCTTTCAAATTTTGGCTCCCGTGGTGCGGGGGAAAAAAGGCACGCACCGCAAACTTTTATCAAGTCTGGCTTCCCAAGGTTTTGTACGTGTACGAGTTAATGGCGAAGTTCGAGAACTGTCTGATTCGATTGAATTAGATAAAAACCTTTCCCATACCATTGAAGTGGTAATTGACCGCCTAGTGAAAAAGGCAGGTATTCAAGAGCGTTTAGTTGATTCTCTTTCTACTTGCCTCAAGCAGTCAGGTGGTATTGCAACTATTGTTATTAGTCACTCGTCAACTGAGGGCGATAATCAAAAAGCAACTGAAAACGAAGAAGAATTAGTATTTTCAGAAAATTTTGCTTGTCCAGAACATGGGGCAGTAATGGAAGAATTATCGCCACGATTATTCTCCTTTAATTCACCTTATGGTGCTTGTTCTAACTGTCATGGCATCGGAAGTTTAAGAAGATTTGCACCAGATTTAGTCGTACCCGATCCGGAAGCGCCAGTATATGCAGCAATTGCGCCTTGGTCAGAAAAAGATAATTCTTACTATTTAGAATTACTTTATAGTTTGGGGCAAGCTTATAGTTTTGAATTACAAACTCATTGGAATAAGTTAACACCAGAACAGCAGCAAATTGTGTTGTTTGGCGAAGATGACAAGCGCACCGCAGAGGCTCAGAGAAAGCAGAGTTTTAAAGGCGTAATTCCCATCCTGCAAAGACAGTATGAGGGTGGTTCGGAGTTAATTAAGCAAAAATTAGAAGATTATTTAATCGATCAACCTTGTGAAGTTTGTGGAGGAAAGCGGTTAAAACCAGAAGCATTAGCAGTACGATTGGGACAGTACAAAATTCTAGATTTAACTGGAGTTTCAATTCGGGATTGTCGCCAAAGGCTAGAGCAATTAAAGTTGAGCGATCGCCAGCTACAAATTGCCGATTTAGTACTCAGAGAAATTAAATCTAGATTGCAGTTTTTGTTAGATGTGGGGTTAGATTACCTCACCCTTGACCGTCCCGCAATGACGCTTTCTGGCGGCGAAGCCCAACGAATTCGGTTAGCAACTCAGATCGGTTCTGGATTAACTGGAGTTCTTTACGTTTTAGATGAACCGAGTATTGGTTTGCATCAACGAGATAATGGCAGGTTGCTCAACACTTTAACTAAATTACGCGATTTGGGTAATACATTAATTGTGGTAGAGCATGATGAAGAAACAATTCGTGCTGCTAACTATATAGTTGATATTGGGCCTGGCGCGGGGATTCATGGCGGAAATATTGTCGCCCAAGGTGATTTAGAGGCGTTGCTAGCAGCAGAACATTCTTTAACAGGCGCGTATTTATCAGGAAGACGCGTCATTACGACACCAAGCGATCGCCGCGAAGGAAATGGGCGCAGTTTGGTAATTCAAAATGCCCATCGCAATAATCTCAAAAATATTGATGTAGAAATCCCTTTGGGTAAACTCGTTGCTGTCACTGGTGTTTCTGGTTCTGGTAAATCTACCTTAATTAACGAATTACTCTATCCAGCATTGCAACACCACCTAACTAAGAGAGTTCCCTTACCTAAAGACTTAGAAGCAATCAAGGGATTAAGCGCTGTTGATAAAGCGATCGTTATCGATCAATCTCCTATTGGTAGAACACCACGTTCTAATCCTGCAACATACACAGGAGTTTTTGATGCAATTCGGGATGTTTTTTCGCAAACAGTAGAAGCCAAAGCTAGAGGTTATAAACCTGGACAATTTTCTTTTAACGTCAAAGGTGGACGTTGTGAAGCTTGCAGCGGACAGGGTGTAAATGTCATTGAAATGAACTTTTTACCCGATGTTTACGTGCAATGTGAAATCTGTAAAGGTGCAAGATACAACCGCGAAACTTTACAGGTGAAGTACAAAGATAAGACAATTTCTGATGTTCTCAACATGACAGTTGAGGAGAGTTTAGACTTTTTCCAAAACATTCCCAAAGCTGTTAATCGGTTACAAACTTTACTTGATGTCGGGTTGGGTTATGTTCAACTAGGTCAACCTGCAACTACCTTATCTGGTGGAGAAGCACAACGGGTAAAATTGGCAACAGAATTATCTCGCCGCGCAACAGGTAAGACTCTTTATTTAATAGATGAACCAACAACAGGATTATCTTTTTATGATGTCCACAAATTGTTAGACGTGTTGCAACGGTTGGTAGATAAAGGCAATTCAATTTTGGTAATTGAACACAATTTAGATGTGATTCGTTGTGCTGATTGGGTAATAGATTTGGGCCCAGACGGTGGCGATAAAGGCGGAGAAATTATTGCTGTAGGCACACCAGAGGAAGTTGCGAAGAATTCCAAGTCTTATACTGCGGAGTATTTGCGGCAAGTTTTGCAACAGTATCCGGTAATGAAGAAGTAGGCTGCGTAATTATACTGTAGCAACCTTTATATAAGTTATTAAAAAATTTATAGATTAAGAATTAAAAAACAGGAGAAGGCTGTTGCCGTAAGTAATTACAGTGAAGCAAGTTTGGACAATTACACGGCTAAGAGCAATAATATGTATAATTTAAATCGCCATTTATAAAAAGCGACACACTTTATGGAATTCGTATGGTCTGATTCTGGTAAGATTAATTATGCTGAACAGGAAATATGGAAAACCCTTAAAAATGCTTTAAGTCAAGATGAAGGGATTTGTTATCACCGCTATCCCATATTTTCAGCAGATAGATCAAGAAGAGAGCCTGATATCCTAATGCTTCATAGAAATTGGGGACTCTACGTTATTGAATCGAAAGGGTGTCGCATCGATAATATTGAAAGAATCAACGGACAAGTATGGGTAATGAAAGACTGGCATTCTAGCCAAGAAACACCCTATACCCAAGCTGAAGATCAGATGTACTCCGTACTTGGCAAGTTTAAGAATGAAAGCTGATTACGCAGAGGTAGACATGATTTAATTCAAGGTCATATTTTTATTGGGTTACCTTTTATATCTAAATCAGAATGGAGAGAAAAAGGTCTTGATCGCTCTCCAGCTTCACCTCTAGCTATTCTTTTCGCAGATGATCTAAGAGAACCTGATGCTTTGAGAAAAAAATTACAAAGTGTACCTGCCGAAGAAAGGCAAGAAGCACTCACAGATGAGCAATGGCAACTTGCAGTAGGTGTTCTTCAAGGCGCTCCTACTCTACGTCGTGAAATTAGACTAGAAGCAACAAAACCTGATTCAAAATCCTCCATGCTTAAGCAAGTGGAGGAACAAATGCAGAGCTTAGATAGAGAGCAACATAAAGTAGCAATTCAAATTCCAAATGGCCCACAAAGAATTAGGGGTTTAGCTGGCTCAGGCAAAACCGTAGTCATGTGTATGAAAGCTGCTTGGATGCATATGAATTATCCGGATTGGGATATTGCCTATACGTTTTACACTAAAAGCCTATATGGACAAATCAAGAGCCTCATAACCCGTTTCTACCGTTGGTGGTCTGTTGGAGATCCCAACTGGAATAAAATTCAAGTGCTGCATGGTTGGGGAGGCAAAGACATTCAAGGAATGTACCGTTTAGTTGCACATTCCATGAAACTTACTGCACGCACATATAGTGAAGCTAAAAACGTTTCTAGCCACAAAGAGTACAGCGAGATTTTGGGAAACTGTTGTAAAGAACTGCGGGAAAGTAATGATGAACTTCCTCTTTTGTTTGATGCAATTCTCATAGATGAAGCTCAAGACTTTAATTTTGAATTTTATAAACTTTGTTATAGCATTTTGAGAGAACCAAAACGGTTAATATGGGCATACGATGAGGTTCAAAGCCTGGAAAGCTTATCTATTCCAACCACTATTGAAATATTCGGTACTTATTCACATGGATCACCTATTGTTGAGCTTGAGGGTAATTATCCAGATAGTGAAATAGAGAAGGACATGATTCTCTATCATTGCTATCGTACTCCTCGGCCTATTTTAGTTACTGCTCATATCTTTGGAATGGGTCTGCTTAGACCCCAAGGGGCTGTTCAGTTTATTCCCACAGCTGGCGGTTGGGAAGATATTGGGTATGAATTAGTTGCGGGTGAATTTAAACCAGGAAATAAAATTACTATTAAAAGACCAGAGAAAAATTCTCCTCATGGTTTAGAAAAACTACAAGGTAGCCAAAACCTAGTTCAATGGCAAGTTTTTATAGATAGAAAAAAAGAATTAGATTGGGTCGCCAAAGAAATCTACAAAAATGTATACGAAGATGAGCTAAAACCAGATGAAATTGTAGTAATATCTTTGGATTGGAAAAAGATGAAAGAAGATTTCATCTACTTACAGGCGCAACTAGGACAATTGGGAATACAATCTGCAAGGGCTGATGAAGCCG
This sequence comes from Mojavia sp., assembly GCF_059505145.1. NCBI lineage: Bacteria > Bacillati > Cyanobacteriota > Cyanophyceae > Nostocales > Nostocaceae > Mojavia > Mojavia sp. The sequence goes on along the minus strand of NZ_JCACKA010000070.1, from coordinate 58,121 downwards.
TTTTCCGCCAACAGAATAATGTGACTCTAACTGGTATTTTCCGAGCCAAAGGAAATGAGGGTTCTGTTGTCTACGTGATTGGTTTTGAACAGGTAGGTAGCAATCCTAAGTTGATAGTCCAAGAGCGAAATCAAGCTTTTACAGCTATGACACGTGCTCGAGGCTGGTGTGTATTGACGGGAATAGGTGAAAAAGCTCAGGTTTCATTTAAAGAAATTGAAACTATACTTGCTAACTATGAGCAGATAACATTCACAGTTCCTGATCCAAAGACTATTCAGCGTAATCTTGATAATTTAGAATACGAGAGACGCAGAAACAGGCTAAAGAAGGGGCAGGATTTAACTGATAAACTTGCACAAGTAGCAACCGAAATAGATGACCCTGAAATAATGAAAAAAGTTGCTGAGTTAAAGGAACTAATGCAACAAAAGTTGAAAGGTAGTGAACCACAAAGTAAAAATTGATTGTCAAATAAAAAATTCATAAACAATCAATTAATTTTTTATTCAATTTCCATATTTTTGGAAAAAATCGAGTGTCTAATTAAGTAGTCTGAAGTAAGTTTTCGGATATTAAGCTGGTAGTGTTTATCTTCAAAATCTTCAATCATCTTTACCAATAATTCCAGCAGAGCATCTTCTTCAGGCGTGAGATTTGAACGGGAGATTAGTTCTTCAACAACTTCTAAAAATCTCTCGTTTTCCTCTTCTGTCTTGATAATCCGAGGTTGATATTGAGGCAGTAATTGGCTATAAGTTTCTAAATTAAAATTGAGAGTCATTTGTCGTTTGACCTGCATTCTATGCTTTTTAAAGATGCGATCGCTCAATATCCAAAATCTGAAAAAATAAGCTAGAAATTATGAAAATCTAGATAAAATCCGACTTTCCTAATTCCAAATTAGTATTATTTATCTCCACCTTTGTGAGTAAACTGCCGCAAAATCTGCCCTGGTTTCCGATCCCAAGTATCAATATGCTCATATATCAAACCATTTCGATTGAATTTATAGTTTGAATAACCATTAAAAAATAACTTTGCTTTCCAGGGAACGCGTAACTCACCGCGCACTGTCCACTTCGCTAAAATTGTATTCTCGGCTGACTGATAGACTTCATGTAAATCGAAGTAAATTTGGTTAAAAAATAACCGAGCATGAAATCGTAAAGTCCAAAATATAATGCGATAGTTAAATTTATATTTAAATTGATTTACTGGATCTCGAAAGTAGATATCTTGAGTATATATGTCATAAGAAATATCTTTTTCAAAAAGAGTAGGTAAATCATTTTTAAGAGTTTCAATTACTTTTTCTATCTGCATTGATATTCCACACAATTTATTAAAAAATAGTTCTGAAAAAACTTTCCGCCTTCTGCCAAATTGATAAAGGCTTGCTGTTATCCGCACCACCTCTGCTCAAATCTGACAGAGTGGGGAATGATGCAGACTTAGCATAGGGGCCATTCTGCAATACTTTAGCTAGGGCATCATTATTCTCTCGCAAACCTTCATAAAAAAAGAATACCTCCCCATTAATACCTCTTTTGCGGTTGCATTCAATTGCCTGAGCAAGATATTCAGGGCTAATAAAGTAAGAACCAAGCTTCATCAGAATTCCAGGCGCTAGCTTAGACAGTGTTGCATCTGTAAACTGTTCGGTTACTAATCGATTCACAATAGATTGATAACTGAGAAAGTCGCGGCGATAAATCTGGGGGTGAATCATGTCAACAAGTCCCCGATTAAGCCAGGTAGGTGAATCTTGGAGATATTCTTTGAATCCCCAATCATAAATATTAGGAGACATCGACACCAGTAAGTTAGGATTAACCGCTTTCACTTCCTGGTAAAGACGCGCTAAGAAGTTAGTCAGGGTATCAGCACGCCATTGTAGCCATTGCCTGTCTTGAGGATTTTGTGGCGGATGTTGATCAAACTGCTGGTGATAGCGGGCAATAGTTGCCTCATCGTAACCACCTTCGCAGGGGAATGCTGGCAAGCGATCGTCTCCTTGAATGCCATCAACATCATAATTATTTACAACTTCCAGCACCAAATTCAACAAAAATTCCTGCACTTGCAGGTCAAAGGCATTCAGCCACTCAAAGCCATTTTTTTTCAAAAGCTTGCCGCTGCGATCGCGGGCTGCCCACTCCGGTTTTTTCTGCAACAACATCCCGCCATTCAAATTGTAGGAACTTACGAAGCCGTATTCAAACCACGGAATGACTTTTAATCCTACCCGCCGTGCCTCAGAAACTACTTCTGCCAAAGGATTACGTCCTACAAAGTTTGGGTCAATTTCGACACCAAAATTCCGCTGCATCGTTTGACTGGGATACAAAGTTACGCCCTTATTCCAAACCACAGGAAACACTACATTAAATCCTGCCTCGGCAAGAAAATCCATTGCTGAAGCAATGCGTTGCTTTGACCGGAGAACCTTGCTATCCGTAGTGGTTAGCCAAACACCGCGTGTTTCTATTAAGCTCATTTGCGTATCTAAAAACAATGCGTAGACGCGTAGGGCTTGTCCTAAGACATCGCTTTTTTAATGCACGACTAGCTGACTATACCGCGCTTTAACGATCATATAAATCCCATAAGCAACCAAACCCAGCGCTACAATGCCCAACAGCCAAGGGCCGTAAGGTTGTTGTGCCAAACTTTGTAACGCCTCATCTAAACCTCCAGCAGCTTTGGCGTCATATTGAGTTCCTGCTTGAATGAGAAACCAGCCGATAATGCAGAACACTATACCCCTTGCCAGTAAACCAAAGCGGCAAGTGCTTATCACCCACTTACGTTCTGCATCGCTTAACTGAGTTAAATTAAGTTCTCTGCGAAACTTGGCGCTAAAGGCATTATAAAACTGATAAAAGCCCAAACCAATTATCAATGCCCCTACAGTTCCTACTAACCATTGACCAAACGGTTGAGAAAGTAAACGTGCTGTCGAATCTTCGGTGGAATTACTATTACCGCTGTTGCCTGAACCGAGGAGAATTTGTACAGCACTAAAAGCTAAACCTGCGTATATGAAACCATTAATTGCATAACCAATCCGCTGTGCCAAGCCTTTAGCATCTTTGCCTTTATTTTCTGGATCTTTGATTGCCTGCACAAAACGCCAAAGCACGTATCCAATTAAACCAATTGCCACCAGAGCCAGTAACAACTGACCAAATGGTTGTTCTACTAGTGTTTGTAATGCTCCTTGTGTATCAGTCGTTTTACCACCTGTACCAAAAGCCGCCTGTGCTGCTAGTAAACCAACGATACCGTAAACTACTCCCTTAGAAGCATAACCGAATCTTGCTAGCCGTTCAATCCATAATGAAGGGTAATCTATTAGCTGTTGTGCCATAGTATTTGCCTGAAGCGATGATATTTTTTTAGCAATATTTAGCCAAAATCTGCATCTGTCTCAGGGGAAAAATTACAACTACTTAAGAGGGATTTTTGTAGCTCCATGACTACAAAATTATCGCTGTAATCTTTTCTTTTAATAGATGCCAAAGTCATCAATAAAACACATAATTCAAACATCTTTTAGATGATTTGACAGTATTTTATACAGATGGAGTAGCACTAATGATGACTGTAGCAGAATCTTCTTGGACACACGAGTATATCACTACCAATGGGGTGAAACTGCACTATGTCACCCAAGGCGAAGGGCCCTTAATGCTGATGTTACACGGGTTTCCTGAGTTCTGGTATTCTTGGCGGTATCAAATCCCGGAATTTGCTAAATATTTTAAAGTCGTTGCGCTTGATTTACGTGGTTATAACGATAGCGATAAGCCAAAAGATAAATTAGCTTATGTTATGGATGAATTTGTTAAAGATGTGGAAGGTGTAATTAAGGGCTTAGGCTACGAAAAATGTGTTTTGGTTGGACATGATTGGGGAGGTGCGATCGCTTGGAATTTCGCTTACCAACATCCCGATATGCTAGAGCGATTAATTATACTAAACTTACCTCATCCCGCAAAGTTTTCCCAAGGTTTACGCACTCCCCAACAAATATTACGTAGCTCGTATATTTTCTTTTTTCAACTTCCTTGGTTACCTGAATTAACCCTCCAAGCATCAAACTATAAAGCCATTGAAAGAACTCTTAAAGGTATGGCAGTTGACAAAAGTACTTTTTCTCAAGCAGACATTAATGCTTATAAAGATGCTGCGGCCAAGCCTGGTGCCCTCACCGCAATGTTAAATTATTATCGCAACGTTTTTCAGCAGAGAATATTAAAAGAAAATTGGGATATTTTGGAAGTGCCAACTTTGATGATTTGGGCCGAAAAAGATACTGCACTTGGTAAAGAACTTACCTATGGCACAGAAGCTTACGTCAAAGATTTTCAAATTCAATATATTGCTAACTGTAGCCATTGGGTGCAGCAAGAGCAACCAAATTTAGTTAATCAGTATATACGAGATTTTTTATTGCTTTAAATCTCTAGGGATTGCTTGTTTAAAGTGTTACTAGGCTACAGAAAAATTTATATCAATTTTTCATGACAAATTCTGCCTAGTAATGCAATTACTTAATAATATTTAATAGTAATTTAACAGATATAGATTTTGATAATTTATCACGGCTATACAGGTTAAAACCATTATCAATAGCAGATCTGATATTACCATCAATGATATTCAAGATAACTGCCAGCTTGTGCGCCCAATTACCATATTTCAGAAATTTAGTGAGATAATAAAATTGTGAGGAAAAGAACGGATGTAACTTGAGTAAAAGGGGAAAGATTATGAAACTTCAGCTACTAGCGGCTATAGCCTTAGCCACTCCCCTGTTCTTCACTAGCTCAGTCAAAGCTGATAATCCGCAAGACCTACAAAAGCTGTTGGCAACTGGGGAATGTATTGGGTGTAATCTATCAGGAGCCAACCTCAGTAATGCTCATTTAATAGGTGCTGACTTAAGAGGAGCAAATCTCAAAAATGCAAATCTTACCGAAGCTAACCTCGAAGGTGCTGACTTAACTGGTGCTAACTTAGCTGGTGCTAACTTAACTTCAGCTCATATAACTAATGTCAATTTGAAGCAAGCCAATCTCGATAACGCGAATTTAACTCGTGCTAAAATTTACGATTCTAATGTATATCAGGCATCAATGAATAACTTAACTATCACCGATGCGGAGATATTTCATACTGGAATCGGCGTTGGTGGTGAGGATGCAGAAATTCCTGATTGGGACTAGGTTGAACTAAGTAGGCATAAACGCAAGTTGTGGTAAAGAGTTTTGGGATAAGAAAAACCGATTTTCGGTAAGCATTATCCCCAAACTCTCTCACTAACAATATTAGTTTTTCAGCAGGGGGAAGCTTAGGTATTTTTTTGAGCTACCTCTTGAGATATTGTGCAGATTTTTTAAAAGCATCAAAGATTGATGGCTAGGGAATAAATGTCTCTAAATATTCAATACATCATCTCTCATACCCTATCTCTAAATGCGATTTCTGATTGTAATTTTTTAAATAGCCTCATTTGTATTTAGTAGTACTAAAGAAAAAATTCAGTATTCATTTTACTGACAACGGATGTTGCTTGTTTATCTATTAGACAGCAGAATTGAAGCAACTTTGCTTACTTCTCAGTGCCAAACAGACTGAGCTTTCATATCATAAAATAATTTTTCTGTCTAGACCAATCGTACACATAAATACTTTTTTTACGTATTAATATCAATACCAATGGGTTAATTGACGAACACAGCTTAAGATAGCTTTAATATCAGATAAAACCAGGGTTTAGACTTGTATAAATGAGAGGTGAACTGACTTTTGCATGATTTGTACTTCTAATGAGTACGATGATGGGCAACTAGACATGGCATGGGATAATAGCAACCTGAGGATTTCAGTTGATTTAAAAAAACAGAACTCAGAAAGCTGTTTTTCATAGCTCCTGCCTCCTTCTGACTTCTATCCTTCTACTGACTTGCTACCTAGTAGTTGATGAAGTAGTGGTTAAGAGGCAATTATAGTGATAGGACGCTAAAACCCTTTTTTACCCCAAACTCAGTTGTGCTGGTGCTCTCATGCATCGCCTAATCAACAGCCTTGTGGTTGTAATTGTCCAGATTAGAGAAACTCAACTGTCACAATTTATGGAAGCGAAAATGCAAGAACCACAATTCACAGAAACCAAGTCTCCAGAGGCTACAATGGCAGAGATCAACAACCAAACAGGAACCATTACTAAACTCCAGCCTCCCGCGCAGTCTCAAGAGGAATGGCTAAAATACGGCGAGCAAATTTCTGGCTTTTTAGGAACGCTGCCTGAATACCTGGGAAGCTTCTTTAACCAATACAAGCAACCCTTGATTTCCTTAGGTTTAATTGTTGGAGCAATTGTCGCTGTTAAGGTACTCTTGGCGGTATTAGACGCTTTGAACGATATTCCCTTAGTAGCACCTACTTTTGAGTTGATTGGTATTGGTTACTCTGCTTGGTTTGTTTATCGCTATTTACTTAAAGCTTCAACTAGGCAAGAGTTAACTCAAGAAATTACAACACTCAAATCGCAGGTAGTCGGCAAAGAAGTTTCAGAATAGTGCAGTGCTGAGTAAAGTTTTGATATCTAAAATGCTGGCATTGCCCTGCTGGATATAAAAGCTAGTAAAAGTGGTCTAGTAGAATCAAAAACACTAGACCACTTTTACTAGCAAGCGCTCCCAGTCTCACTGAGGCAAGCGTACAATGCTTTTAGATGGAATTTCTTCCAATCGCCCCATTAGCACTAAAGCTTGATGAACCATTGCGGCTACCTCAGCACGGGTAGCTTCTTTATTAGGAGCAAAAATTTTTGGGTCAGGATAGTTGACAACAAGACCATTGACTGTAGCAGAGGCTATCTTAGCAGTGGCATATTTAGGGATATCCTTGGCGTCTTTGTAAATTTTTAAAACTTGATTTGGAAAAGCGGGTGTTTTTAGATTCAAACCACTGGCTAAGGCTACTAAAACTTGCACTCGTAGAATATTTTGTTTTGGTTTAAAGGTTTTGTTAGGATAGCCTTTTAAAAATCCTTTACTGATAGCTTGGTTAATTGCTGGAGTTGCCCAAAATTTTTCTTTTATATCCTTAAGCTTAATCGTCGTAGTCTTGGCTGGCTCTTGATCAAAAGCTTGTTGCAATATAGCAGCAAATTCAGCGCGGTTGACAGGTTGATTTGGTCTAAAGGAATAATCTGGAAAGCCTTTGATAACACCACGAGAAGAAAGAACATTAATATAACGTCGGCCCCAAAAATCAGCAGGCACATCGTTAAATGCAATTGGTGGCGGAATTGTTGACTTTTTCTTCGAGGGTGACACCAAAGAGAATTGTTGTTTAATGGCTTTGGTAGAGGACGGCAAAAGTGCTTGCACTTGTAGGGAATTGTTTGGGGCTGTATTGTTAGGTGGCAACAGTGGGGTACGAGTAACCTTGTCAATGGTTAATGGAGTGCTGCTAGATTCAACAGTAGGCGTAGGTAAAGATAACGGCGAGGTGGAAGCTACATTTGGTTCTACCTCAGGAATTGAGGAGGGAAATCCTTGATTTGGCTGAATACTCGGTGATGTAGACGGAGATGGCGACAGTACCCCGTTTATATTCCAAGTAGAATCTTTACGAGAAAATGACCAGAATAAAATTGTTCCAATGGTTGCGAAAGCAACTAGTACGCCTATAAATTCATCAAAGCCAAGGGCATTTGTTTTGGATGACTCAGGATCAGAAGGAGGCATATTTGTCATCTTAGTTACCCTGCTAGCAGTAAAATTTGCATATACACAAATTCAACCATAGATGATTATTTTATATCACTGCCTATTAGAGATTAAAATTAAGATAAATATGATTTAACGATTAGGTGAGGCAAGAAGAATGGGCATCAGCTAATAGCAAGTAGAAACTTTAAACTGTTTTTTAGATGAAACTTAGATTGATTAGAGATTGGGCTGTGGCTAGCTCAATCAATTCCTGGAATACTGGAATATAATATTTAGCTATAATTAACTATAAAATTGATTTAATAATCCAAAATTTAATACCTCCTTTTATTTCTCAGGGGCTGTTTTGTTGCTTAATAATTAAAATTTTGGGGTAAATGCGGAAAAACCACGCTTATTTCAAATCAAGCAAGCCTTCTTCTTTCAACTTGGGGTTAAAGCGAATTTGTACTTGTAAACCACGGGCTTCTAACACAGCTAAAATTTCTGCTTCCACTCGTCGCGCTACATTTTTTATAATTTTAATTTGAGTTAATTCATCATTAACTGGCTTTTCATAATTAGCTTTTTCTTCAAACGTCATTATAGCTTTAACATTAATGGGATTTGTCCATTTGTCCTTGTTATCTCCATTACCCAATGGTACACTGCCATTTTCAGCAATCCATGCCTGTTCGATGCTTTCTAAGACAGTGCGGTTGGGACGTTCAATAGTTTGAACCTTTAACCAATAGCACCGTTGCGGCTGACGTACTAAATGCTGCTTGATACTGATATAAATATCGCGGGAATAACCTACAAATTGCAGGACTTTTTCTTGATTAAAAATGGCATATACTCCAATTTTGCCTTGAAATTGTTCAGGTAATTGACCATTATCATCAATATAAGGAAAGTATTCCAGCGTTGCTAAAGAAGGAAAATTAGTTTCAGTATTCATAAATTAACTACGCAATTTTCTAGATAGTTTAGGATTTGCTAATCAAACAAATTGATAAAGGTTAATAGCTATCACCTAATTTTTCGGTAAATTGCACACAGGCGACTTGGTTTGAAAATCTTAGCATTAAACATAAAATTTGGCGGGACATTGACAATAACGTAATCATCAGATTCATGGTATTTCTCAAATTCTGCTGGCATACCTTTGGGAGTAGTTAAGCTGTAAGGCACTGGCTGGAAAAGTAATTCTGTAAATTCAAGTTTTTCAGATTGCAACTGGTGACTAATTTGAGCTAAAAAATTTTCATTCGTCAATAATTTAAATAGAGTCTCTTGAGCTTGGGGATCAAGAGTGAAACTGCTATCAAAGTTCTGAACAATTTTAAGAGGCATTTTGGACTTAGTGATTAAAGACTGAGGATAATACAGCGAAGGTGATATTTTGCCAGGCGTCGCCCAACAGACATGAAAAATGCTGGTAAGGCGAGTTGGCGAAAAATCGCTACTTTAGATCAGCTTATGAGATTATGTGACTTCTGCGATCGCCCGTATACTGCCAAGCCTGTTTTTTTAGAACAGGCTTCCTCAAAGCCGAGCTTTGAGGCAACCGCACGGAGTGCGATTAGCAGGGCGCGCGGAAGCGATCGCCCCGACCCTGATCAGGCACAGGATTTTATATTATTTCATTTTTAGGTTGCTACAAATATAGAGAGCAGGGTTCCCAAATAGCCCTGCTCCCGATAGTAAAAAACAGAATTGTCGTCATGCCATAAGCTAATTCTGAGCCTTGAGTGGCTACTACAGTAGTTGCAAAAGTTGTTTAATTTTAGGGTCTTGGCGTTGCTTGAATTTCTCAGGAAAATGGAACTCGATCGCAATTTTGCCGCTTGCCTGTTCTTCTACAGTGGCAACTTCGGCAATAAATCGATTGGATGAGAAGTACTCAGCATCATGATTCAGTAGCAAACCTACAAGTGGTTTAACAGTTCGCATTGTGTGTAAGTCTTGTTGCTCTAGTACTCTGTTAGAAGATGCGGCTTTTGTATCCTCTAATTCCAAACGCAATCCTGTTACCCCTAGTTCTGTTGCGATTCCTGAGAAGAAGTGGCCATCCCAGTAAAGTTGACCCGCAGTTTGTACCTGCTTGCGTACCTTTTTGCGACTAGGTTGTTTGATATCACGTAAAGAGCGAGTCAGACTAGTAGCCAGAAACCCAAAAGAAGCCATTGGCTTGTCTATATATTGCCGCTTTTGGGAATACCATTCCCGCACATCAGAATACAAAACTAGGGTTAAAGCATCAAGTTGGGCGCGATTAGGATTAACAAAATCAACTGCCAAAAGTGTTTGTGTATCACTAGTAGGGGAGACACGCACAATCCGCGCTGTTAGGGAGGCACTAGCAGTAAAATCTCCCATGACCTCAATTTCCACTTCGTCTGCTAAATTGGGCCAAGATTCTAAAGAAATCAATGCCCCAGTTTCTGAGATATTCACCGTTTCGCCCATGATTACTTGGTCGTTACTAGAAATAATCACAGTTAGACATCGCTGTAAACGGTGGGCAGAACGCACCTGCGGTTGTTCAAAGCCAACCAACAAAGCAGCTATCAGTAAAGTTAGGTTAAAAATCGACCACAAGGTGTTGACTAAAACAGCTTGCCAATCTTCAGGGCGTAGTAACAACCAATAGGGGACAGCCAGCAAAGAGGCTATTACTACTCCCACAACCAATAACAGACCACGCATCGACTCCCAATCAAATATGCGTTCGGTAACAGACACCCCTTTATCAGTGACGTTAAATGAACCCAACTTGGGGTTAATCAGCGCTAACAAAGTGACCCAGCCAGCCTGGAAAGCCATTGCAAATTCAAAAATTTCATTCCAGAAGGAGAATCGGACGTGTTTGTAGATGATGTAATTAGTTAAGAGCGAGAGAATTATATGTGGTACAGCATAGGCTAAAGTTTCTAGACCCAAACCTTGAACGGAGTTAATCCCAAATAATAAAAATAGTGTGGGTGCGATCGCATATATTAATCGGGGATATCCATATAAAAAGTGTGAAGTGGCGCTTAAATAACAAATTCGCTGTGCAAATGTCAGCTTTAGCTTCCGGTTAAACATGGGGTTTTCCAGTCGCAGTATCTGCGCCATCCCCCTGGCCCAGCGTACTTGTTGACCCACGTAGGAAGAAAACGTTTCTGGTGCTAAACCAGCCACCATAATTTTGTCGTAGTATACAGACTTGTAACCTTTAGAATGCAACCGCAAGGCAGTATGACAGTCTTCTGTAACCGTTTCTACGGCAATCCCCCCAACTTCTAAAGCATGGGATTTACGGATTAAGGCAGCAGAACCGCAGAAAAAGGCAGCATTCCAAAAATCATTGCCTTTTTGCAGAACTTTATAAAAAAGTTCATTGCCCACAGGAATTCTACCGTTAGTAACTAAATTACGCTCGAAAGGGTCGGGGTTATAGAACCAGTGGGGAGTTTGGACAAATGACACTTTTGGATCGAAAAAAAACCCTACTGTATGCAAAAGAAATTGGCGCGATGGGATGTGATCGCAGTCCAAAATCATTACTAAGTCGCCGTCGGTTTTGCGAAAGGCAGTGTTGATATTCCCAGCTTTGGCATGGTCGTTATTGCCTCGCGTCATGTGTATGCAGCCGAGTTCTTGGCACATTTGCCGTATTTGTTCCCGTCTGGCGCTGAACTTTTCTCGGCGCGGATCGTTATCTTGATAGCGTTCTGGGCGACCATCATCGAGGATATAAACCTTCTTTTTACCAAGGGCATAGTCGCAAGCCAAGGCCGCTATTGCGGTCTTGCGGACAATCTCAACATCTTCGTTGTAAGTTGGGATGTAAATATCAACTTTGAACCATTCTTCTTCTGCAATCGTAGAAAGATTAACTGGCTGACGTTCCTTAATTTTAAGAGTTTGAAAGTATGCCAACATCAAGGTGATGATCGCATATAGTTCTGCTGCAAATAACAGCACACAAGCAATACTGTTGACCCAACCATCAAAATTGAGAGTGTAGCTGGTGCGGTAGTATAAATAACGCAGCGTTGTTACCAGACTCAACCACACCATAAATAGGTGGTAATAATGGCTGATTTCCAAAGAAGATTCTTGATTCTCAGTTTGTAAAATTAGCTGGCCAAGTACTACTAAAAAGACAGCGACAGTACCCTGCTGCCATACTTCTACCGGAGTAATAATTAGTGGCACTGAAAGTAAAAATAGCAGTAAGATAAGCCACTTTAACTGTTTTATGCCGACTTTTTCTAAAGTACGCTCAAAGAAGCTAGGGGTAAAGTTAAGCAGCCAATTGCTCAGTTTGCGACGCTGACGATCGCTTTGTTTACGAGGTGGTCTGTATGAGGAAGAAGACATTTTAGCTCTAAAATTTTAATTTTGGATTTGTGTTTTTAAAATCTAAAATTTGTCAATTATTGTTTTGGTGGTATTTTATTGCTATTGCAATTTTTTTAGGGTGGGCGCTACCCACCCTACGGTTGTTGAGGATGGTGCAAAATATCAAAGACAAGGAATAATTTTTAGATGTATTTATTTCTTGCCAGTATTAGTGAGGCGTTGGAGATAAAGCTGAGAAATGCCATAAAGCAGAAGAGATAAACTCACAATTCCTACAGGTAGTAATAGCCAGTTTTCTTGTAAAAAGCGTGACGCCTTACTTAACAGGGTTGTATTTTCTAGGCGATGAACAGAAGGCGCACTCTGAAAAAAATCCAGTTGATAAGCATCGGGATCGTAGGGAGTGGGGTTTTTCTGGTCGCTACTAATCAGCACCGTATCTTTTTTGAGTTGGAAGAACCACGGATCTTGAGTGAGGACTTGCCGTACTCGTTCTAAACCAGTTTCCGACTGCGCTGTCAAAGCTAGAATCACGCGATCGCCCCTCCAAGGCGAAATAATTTGCTTAATCATGCCTTGAGCATCCTGCGGGGTTTGAATCGTTGCTTGGGCTGATAAGCGAGAAAATGCCAGACTCAAGTTCAAGCCACTAGACTGAAATACGTCGGGGATGGGAAACTTGTCTCGCGTCCCAATTCCTACTAAATGGTTATTATTACGGACTCTTTCAGGTAACGTATCCGGCGTGTAAACATCTAGTTTGACGGAATCTGCTTGGCTAAGTCGTCCTAAGCGTTCGCTAAAGGCCAACACAGTTAACACATCTGTAGCTGAGGGGATTTGTGGTACTACAATCGCCGTTTTGGACAAATCCTGAGGTGCAGTCAACGGAAAACCAAATTTCAACAGGTTCAAGTCTGGGATATCAGCCGAGATTTCTCGTTTCAAATCGAAGCTAGTGTCAGAATGTACCGTACCTGTAAGTTGTTGATCGGGTGGCTGAAGACAGTTTTGTTTGTCAAACGGTTCCCTAGCATTCATCCGAAAAAACACTTGCAATTTAGAATTAGGCTTAATCAAGTTTTCCGGCAAATTTACTTTCAGGTTTTTGCGAGTTGCTCCTGATTCTGAATCGAGACGTGCCCCACCGATAAACACTCCATCAAGTAATACTTCTACAGCAGAGGTTCTAGGATTAATCTGCGACCCATAGCTGTAAACTAAGTTCATTGAACTACCTCTGACAAACCTGTCATCAGGCAAGGCGCGGAAATCAATATCAATAGGCGGCGCTGCTGCACCACGTACAGTCACATCAGCAAAAGGCTCGCCGCTGACTTGAGTTTTAATATCGCTCAGTTTAAAGGAGTTGATTTCTGGTAAATAACGCGGCCATTGGCGCGGCGCAGGTGTTATCGCCTCTTGTAGTTTCTCAACTAAAATTAGCTGACCTGTACCCATTTTCCGCACATCAGGTTGTGTCAAAAACTGTACAGCCTTAGCTACCGCTTTGCTGCTATTGCCAGTCGCAATTAAAACCGGAACATTACTCTTTTCAACTCGGGTGACGATTAGTACCCCTGTGTCCTCAGGTATAGGGCTATTATCGCGATCAAGAATTTGCGAACTGATGACTTTGATAGGCAAATTCTTCAAAGTAGCTAGGGACGGTTGTTCGCTAGGAGTACCAATGATCGCCAACCGTTGATTCGGCTTGACATCGGGCACATCAGAAACCAAGCTCGTCTCTATTGGGCGAAAATCTGCTATCCTACCTAACGCCGCTTGTAAGCGAGCTGCTGTAGTTAGCCAAGATGGGCTGACTTGGTTAGGTTGCAAATAAACAATTTGGTTAGTATCTAAGCCAAGTTCATCAAAGAACGGATAGGGATAACGACTAAAGTTGAGGGGAATTGGCTGTTGTTGGAAGTTAAAAATTAATTTAGAATCTGGCAGAATTTCTGTCCACAAATCTGGGCTATTTGGATCACTACATTCCAAAGAGTTGTTCTGCTGCGCCACGATTGTTAATTCGTTATAGTCCTGAAGTAAGTTCGGTGGTATATTCAACAGCACTTGCCCGATTTGGGATTGTTTACGGTTAAGTGGCACACTGCCTACACTAGTACCGTTGACTAGCACTGTCAGGTTAGAGCGATTAGCATAGAGTGCTGGCGATTGTTGAAAGCGAATTAAGGCTTTAACCCTACCCTTATTCAGTTTCCAGCTACGGGGACGGGTAAAGGCAAGGCGAGCTTCTGAATAACCCCCCCGCAAGCGCATACGATTACCTACAATCGGACTGCGATTAAATTCTAGATTGTAAGTTGTTAAATTCTTCGCATCAGCGGTTTCTTTTGTGGTTGTTGCTGAATTTTGTGGACTCTCAGGTGTAGTTGCTTGTGCCAATAAAATAACAGGCTGTTCCTTCGGGTTGGCTGGACTCTGAGCTTGAGCGCTGAATAATGAACAGGGAAAGAGTAAAAAGGAGGTAGTAACAATAAGTACTTTGGTATTGGTTGAAAAACCGTGAAACAACTGCTTCATAGTACAACTTGATTATTATGATTTTTGGTTTTAATTTGTTTGATTTGTCTTCAGTGTTATTGCCAATAAAAAGCTGTTATTTCTACTTAAAAAACATACATTTTTATTCTTTGTTTCTATTACTAGTTTGGTTTGATGAGTTGTGTGGGAACTGAATCTGGAGGGAGTAGCCCTAACCAAGCTAGGTTTTGGGTGTAATAAGCTGAATGATCTCCCCAAATTCCTTGCTTGTATTGAGGTAGCAATTTTTTCACTAGCACTTCTTGCGCTAGTGTTGGTTTTACCAACCGCATGGCAGCATAGAACATAGCGTATTGGGATGTAGCTTCGTAATCTACTAATGCTTTTCCTTGGAGATCTATGCGTGCTGGTAAGCGCGATTGTTGACTCCAGAAAGTTTGCAGATGCTGAGTCGATTTCTGCAAATAGCGCCGTGCTTGTGGTGAATCGAACCAAGCAGCATCAAGTGACAAACGCCACCAAACTCGATAAGCGTCAAAGCTGTACAAACTCTGTAGAAAACTAGAGTCTGGTGCAGTCTGGAATTGACCTGTGTTGATATCTAGAATTACCCAATCACTAGGCAAATTCACAATGGAAAGCTGCGCCGAATTTTCCAAGACTTGGTAACTGGTGTCTACCAAGCTCAACCAATCATGTGCGGGGTCAATTTGTGCAAATATGCGAAAAGCATAGGGAGCAAGATATGAGGGATTGAGGTAGACAGTAGTGCCATTAGGAGCAAATGCTGATGCTGGCCCTGGTAGCAGATAGCGCTTGCCTCCAGCCCCTAAGATGGTAGAAAACTTCCATAAATCTTGCAATTTAATTTTTGCCAGTTCCATGTATTCGGGGCGATTCCAGCGCCGTGATGCGAAAATCAAGGCAGTAATGGCATCTATATCGCCATCGCTGGCAAAGTTGCTGTCGATGATACCCCAGTTACCATCTTGCTTTTGCCCCCACTTCCAAGCCCACAAACTATCTGTGGGTTTGCCATGCTGTTGCCGCAAGAGGTTATTTTCAGACCACTTTAAAGTTAGAGCAAAAGTTTCTGGGTCATCAATGAGTACCGATCGCAGCATGGCGTAGGCTTGGCCTTCACTGGTAGAGCGATCGCTCGCTTCGTAGTCAATTACCCGCCCATCACCTTGAATAAATCTTTGGCGGTAGCTGTCCCAGCTTTCGGCTAGTAACTCCCGATTAGAGGTGGATTTGGGTAAAGCCGCTAAAAATACTGGCATTTTGCTACCACCTACAGTAGGGATGTTTGGCACTGGAGTCTTACGATCCAATGTTTGGGGATTTACCACTGAGTAACCAGAGAAACAAGCATATAAACTGATCAGGTTGGCAATTACTACCACTCTTGAGAGGAGCCGCATCCTAAGAACCGTTTGATTTTTGAAACGTTGACAGAGGGTGCAGGAAGCGACAGGAAAAAGGTATTTTGTTTTTCCTTATCGCCTAACCTGTTCTTATTGTTCCCCTGTGGTTATTGGCAATTAGCTTAGAACTGTTAATCTTCCATGAAGATATCTGCGCGATCGCCTTTGGCGCTGCGCTTTGGGCAATCGCTAATTTCTATTTCGACGTTGAGAGTCTTCCCAAGGTGGTTGAAATCCTCGCCGTAACAGAAAGTCCTCTTGTATTTGCTGCATTTGGCGATATACATCACTATCGGTTGTCCCTTGGGCGATCGCTTCCATTTGCAATTGTTCTAGCTGTGCCAACGCTGACAAAGGCTGGTCTAAAATAGCACTCAATCCAGCCAAAGCGCGGCGTGCATCTTTGTCTTCTGGCTTTTGTGCCAACACTTGACTATAAATTTCCTGCGCTGACTCAAAGCGGTGTTGTTCAAAGTGAATTCCCCCCAAAGCGGCAAGAGCGTCTATATTCTCTGGTTGCTGCGCCAGAATATTCTGATAAGCAACACTAGCCAGATCCAAATTGCCTACAGAACGAGCTAACTCTGCCTGTAACTGATATGAATCTGGATTGTCGCCAAGACGGGCAATCAATTGCTTTACCCTAGCTTGCGCTTGTCTGGGATTGCGTAGTGCTATAACCTGCACCAAGCGTAGTTGCAGGGGGATGTAACTAGGATCAACTTCTAATAAGTAATTATATAAAGCTTCACGTTGCGGCTCCGTAGGCAACGCTCCCACCAAACTATATAGTTCTGGAGGAGTATTAGTTGCAGGCTGTGTTGCTAACCAATTGTTGAGAACTGCCTCTGCTTCTGGTTGAGAAATCCGCTTGGCTTGATAAGCGATGCTAGCCCGTCCTAATTGAGTCGGCAAATCCTGAGGATTGCGAGTTATGAGTTGGTCATAAACTGCCACAGCATCGTCAAGACGCTTTTGTTGCAATCGCACACCAGCTAGACCTCGCAAAGCTGCATCAACAATATCACTACTATCAGGCTGGCTAGCAAGCACAGCTTGGTAACGTCGGGCACTCGCTTCTAAACTACCCTCCCGTCGCTCAATTTCTGCGGCAAGTAACTGCGGGGAGAGATCCTTTGTATCTTTGGTGCTGGCTGTGTAAACTGCTAAGGCTTGTCTTGCTCCATTGAGATCATTCCGTTGTATATACATCTGAGCTAAACGGAAATTCAAAAATGGTGAGTTCACTCCTGCTTGCAAAATATTTTGGTACACAGGCAAGAATTCTGGATCGGGAGCATCGATATTCACCAAGGCATTAGCCAGCTGTTGCAATTGCACGCGGTTTGTAGGCAGGGGTTGCAGTACAGCAGCCAAGCGTTGTCTTAAGTCATTTTTGTTGAGCATTCCGAGTTGAGATTCCAAGGCTAATTGCTGCACCAGCAGGCTGGAATCATTGGGAAACTGTGCAGCTGCCTGTCGATAAAGTTGCAGTGCTGTTTGCCGTCCTTGAGGAAATGCACTAAAGACATCAGCTACTTCTCTAAGCAAGGTAGGAGAAGGGTTAGGAGTTGTTGTCAATGCCTGACGATAGAGATTGATGACTTGCTGTGTCAGGGTAGGATTGTTGATACGTTTGCGAATTTCATTGAGCGATCGCGCTAAGGGCAAAATCGCATCTGCTCTACCTTGTAATGGATCTAATATTGCTAAAGCTTGGGCTTGCTGTTGGTTGGCAAGGTAGGCGATCGCTAGTTCTTTACGAGTTTCAATAGCTGTTTGGTCGAGTGTCTTAGATCGCTGCAACTGCGCTTCTAAAACCTGTACTGCCCCAGCAGCGTTGCCAGTTTCTCGTAAGGTGCGGCCATAGGCGACAGCTGCATATCCCGCAATGGGTTTTCCAGTGGCTTGGTAGCGGTTAAATAACTCCAATGCCTTGGAAAAATCGCCGCTGTAGCTATAAGTTTGAGCAGCACCAATTACTACATCTGGTGTGGGGTTATTGGTAAGTACAATTTGATAGTCTGCTAGAGACTCTATAAACCTTCCTTGGTAAGAGTAAAGTAAAGCTCGGTAACCAAGAGCCTCTAAGTCATTGGGATTCAACTTAATTAAAGTTGTCAGAGCTTCAATACCCTGTACTTGCCATTCAGGACGATAAGTCCCCAGCAAACCAATCGTTTTTAAAGCTAGTTGATTATCTGGGTTAATTGCTAGTACCTGTTGATAGGAAGTCCACGCTTCAGATATGCGTCCAGCGCGGCGATAGGCGATTGCTAATCCTAACCTTGCTTGTAAAGATGAAGGTTGACTCTTGAGTGTTTGCTGGAAGGCAGCAATTGCATCGTTTACCAACCCCTTATTTAACAAGCTAAAACCTTTTTTTACCGATGCAGGTAAATTTTGTGCTTGAACAGGGGCAATGTTTCCTAAAGGCGGCACAGTTACTAAGTAAGTCAAAAGAGTAAATGAAAAAGTAAAAATCGACAGATATTTAAGTTTTTTACTTTTTGCCTTTTGCTTTGTGGCTTGTTTACTTTGGCTCATCGAGCAACTCTCCCTCTTGGAGTCACATCAAACTCTGATTTCACCCTCACACCAACAACTGTTTCTGAGAATTCATCACGTCCTTGGACTGTAAAACCTAGCCGCAAATTCGGTAAAAATTGAAAATCGTAGAACAGTTCCAATACATCTGGTCGCTCTCCACGCCGCAGGCTATCGTTTGATAAAGCACGTCCATAAGCTAACCCCAGTCGATCATCTGGGGTAAATAAATCTAAAAAGCTAGCTCCTAAGACGTAAGTATCTGCACCTTGTCCTAAATCGCGGTTTTCATAGCGACCATAGCGCCCAAAAAGACCTAATTTTAAATTGGGAATGAAAACTTCGGCATTAAGACCGTATGCTTCTTCACGATCAGTTTTTATAGGCCCAAATTCATTATTTCCCCTAGCGATACTGAAGCTTTCGCCGAAGCTATCACGAACACCAGCATCGCGATCGCTGGCATAAGTAGCACGAATAATTGCATTACCGTAACGAACGCCGATTTCTCCGGCAAATCCATCCAACGAAAAGTCACTGATTTTATCGGCTGATGAAAAGACTGCCGCTTTCGCTTCAATATTATCAGTGACACTCCAGTTAACTAACAATCCAGGACGGGAAGCAATCCCCGTCGCCGCTAGTGCAGGGTTTGTTTGGAATACTGGATTAAAGAATTGGCTAGCTCCGTCTTTAGCAAAACTATTACGGTCAAAATAAGATGTTAAATCTATCTGACCGACCACAAATCGCAGATTAGGTAAACCCGCTATTGAAGTTGCTAAATAAAGCTCGTTGATATTTAAACCTTCTCTGCGAGAGTCATCAAAGTTGCTGCCGTTACTTGTTAAATCTAAGGTTGCCCCAAATAAGGCTTGGGGAGATAGGGGGTACACTCCCATAAGTCTTGCCCGCGCTGAGGTGTCACCTCCTTGAGTGACATACACTCCTTGGAGTTGTAAGGAGGGTTCCTTTAAAGCACTGCTGTTGAACAGGGGACGCTGTTGGCTAGTTATTGTTTTTGGCGGTGTTGGCGAAACGGAAGCTGGAGTTGGATCAGAGAATGATGGCGCTATATCCCTTGGGGCGGTAAGTACTTGGTTAAAAGTTGGATTAGGAGTTGTGGCATTAACTTGTTGCCTTGTGGTTGTGTTCGGAAGTGGCGGTAGGGGAGCTGATTGGGAGTTGAGCAGTTGGTAAAAAGTCGGCGTGGTAGGTGCAGCAAATTCTTGAGCGGCACTTGTGCCAGGAAGCGGCGGCAATGAATCTGTAACTGAGCTTATTTGTGGCTGGGAGTTTTCTCCTTGTTTTAGGAGTCCTAAACCAAGATCAGAATTGTCCCCACCTACTGCCATTCGTAGGGTATTTGCTGGCTTTTTATTTTGGGGTTTAACTGCGCTGGGTGTGGTCTGTGCAGTTCCTGTTGACTGTTGCTGAATAAAAGCATTCTCCATCTGCTGGAGATTATTAGCTGGTTTCTGCTGCACAGTTTTAGGTACTGGATTAGCGATCGGTGCAACTGCAATACCAGCTGTTGTGGGTGGAGGAGGTACTGTCTGCAATCTCACTAACGGTTGACCAACAGGTAAGGACGACTGTGGCACCGGTAGCAATTGTGAATTACCAACCTCGAAGTCGCTAGCTTCTTGTTGAATAGAGTTTACTTGCGCTGAAGATACCTGACTAACTGCCAGTACCCAGAAAATCGAGACTGTAACAGTACCCAGCAGGGAATGGATCTTCTGGGACTGTTCCGCAAAAACAAATTTATGACAATTGAATACTTTTTGGCTCATGAGCCTAGTTAAATATACAAGTAAGCTTTTACTTTATTTGATGTTGCCACTTTAGCAAATAAACTGGGTATTATCATCTAGACATACAAATTTTGCGATCGCCAACTAACTTAGATAAAAAGTTAGTAAAGCTTGCAATTTAGAACATAAAGATGGGCAAAATAAGTTAATAATTGAGCAATAGATTTTTATAGCTCCCATAATCCAATTTCTTGTATGTTTACCCCTTATTACAAGCTTATTTGGCAGAATATCACCAAAAGCAATGCTGCATTTGCCTTAGCAGCTACCTTTGTCATGCTGTTAGTTGTCAATTATGGATGTGTTAAAAAGGCACAAGAAGAAACGCAGTTAGAAATCAAAAATATTAAGCCAATTTTAAGCAACAATTTATACAAAATAAATGGCAGTACAAATTTACCTGAATCTAGCCGGATTACTGTAGCCGCAGTTCGCTATTTACGCCCAACACAAGGACAACAAGAACCGTTGCAAAGTTCTAACACCAGTAATAAACGTTCAATCTTGGCTCGTCAAATTGTGCAAGTCAAACAGGGAAAATGGCAGGCTGATCTAAATCTGTGGCAAGTCGCACCTGATGGCCGATTTGAAGAAGTCTGGCAAGCAAATCAATCACAAATGGGAGTGATCCCAGAGAACACTGTGACATTTATCGCTACTTTTGACCCAGCAGGTCAATGGGAAGAGTCAGGCCATCAAAATTCTGAAAACCTCAAACCTGAAAATTACAAGCTTGAAGGTAAATTAGTGCGCTTTACTAATGAAGGTGAAAAGTATGTACAAGTAAGTCAAAGCTTATTAATACCTCTGCCTGTAGGGAAAACCGTACCACCTCGTCCTCAGCCAGAAGATATCAATGCTGGTTGGGGAAACCGATACCAAATTTTGCCGGAATCTACTGCCACTAGACCTATCATGATACCACCAGCTAAATCCAGACAGACTAATGCTTCTCCAATTACTTCCGAGTTTCTGCGTTGAATAATTAACGATTAACTGTTAGTAAAATTTCTAATTCTTAGCAAGCTGCTAATAAACAGCTTGCTTCTTGCTTTATTAGCTTAGTTCAATGGAACTGAACTTTATTGATATTTGAAGTATCATAGTAGATTTGAAATCTATCTGTGAGTTTCGCATCAACATTTGTTGCTTGGGGTGTTACTTGTAGATTATTCTGCATTTTCTGCATTTGTAGCATCATCTGCCTAAGTTGTTGTTGCAACGCTTCAAACTCAGATGATGTAATTGTTGTTTTACTGACCTCAGCGGGTTCAACAGTCTCTTTTATATTGTTTGTGTTGGTTTGGGCGTAACCTAAGAAAGTTTGAGCAGATGCAAACTTAGAAGTAGCCGCAACAGTTCTGTCAGTTTGATTTGTACTCTCTTTAGTTGCAATATGCTGTACAGAATTGGCTGGCTGTTCATATATTAGTGCTGGAGTATGCACTACCGCAGGTTGGGATATAGTTGTGGGTAAAGTGTTAGAAAATAAAGTTTGTTCAAAAGGCACTTCATCATCTAAAAAAGCTGCCAAACCAGAAACTTGTAGCCGAGACTCTGATAGCTTGAGTTCTTTAAGTAATGCTTCTTTTTCTTGTAAATGTTGCTCTAGGGTAGACAATTCCTGCTGATATTGTGCCGATTTTCGAGAAGAGTGTCGCCAACCACAGAAGGCGGCAGATGAAATTCCAGCCCCAATGCTAATTGCAGTTGTTAATATCACGTAAGGAATCGCAACATCTCTCAGTTTGCCGTAAAAAACTGGTTCTTCCTGAAATTTAATAGCAATTTGTTTATCACCTAATGCGGCAAGAGGAACCGACATCAATGAGAATAAACCAAAAGAAGTAATAATAGGTGGGAGAAAAAATTTTTGTAATGCAGATAATGACATAATTAAAAATCGTTTTGTTTGTGTAAAACAACAATCGGTAGATTGCAGCATGGCTAATTAGCGCTGGCAATATCTAGCTTTGATAGCTCTTCAGCGGCTAGAAAATATTTGTACTGCATTAGTATCTAAATTATTATTTCTGTGTACGATATGCAATATAAAAGCCATGAAGAACTGGGAATATAATTAAATTTTTTGTAAATTTAATTACTAGTATCAAAGTATAAAATAATAACAATTACACTGATGCAAGTTTTCAATCATTGACGTTTTAGGCTTAAAAAATATTTGCTTTACGTTATATTACAATAATAAAAACACTTAGTGTTAAAATTTACTCTCAAAAATAAAGCGTAATTTATTCATCTTGATTGCAGCTTTAAAAACTAAGATAGTCTAGACAATAACTTTTCATAAAGAAAATTATGAACTTATAAATATGATTTTAATTAAATACAATTCGCAGAAAATTTTTATAAATAATAATGTCTGAAAATGAGGTAACTGCAAAAGATAATACATAACACTTCTAAAAATTAGGCTTTGATATCGACTACATGCAAATTAATAAATATATGCGGCAAGCCCCTAAAAATAAACAAAAAAAATTGCTATTTCACAAAAAAATTCTCATATTATTAGCAGCTCTAGTGACATTCTTGGTAGGAAGTATGACAAAGTTGCCTACCTATAATCAGCTAGATGTGGCGAGTGCTGCAATTACCATGCAACTACCACTTTCAACCTTAGGCCCAAAAATTGTAGATGCCAGAGGCAAGGTGGTGCTGCTCAGAGGTGTCAACTGGTTTGGTATAGAAACAGAGGCACACGTCCCCCATGGACTGTGGAGGCGGGATTATAAAGAAATGCTGGCGCAGATTAGAAAGCTTGGATATAACTTAATTCGGTTGCCTTATTCTGTGGCAGCATTGCGATCGCCTAATATCAGTAGTATTGACTTTACCATTGGTAATAACGCAGAACTCCAAGGTAAAAGCCCTTTGCAAGTCATGGATTTAATCATTCAGGAAGCTGAACACCAAGGATTATTAATTCTACTTGACAGCCACCGCCTGAATGATCAGCGAATTCCCGAACTATGGTATGGAGACGGCTTTACAGAATTAGACTGGATCGAGACCTGGAAAATGTTAGCTGAAAGATACAAAAATCAAGCTAATGTCATCGGTGCAGACCTAAAAAATGAACCGCACGGGCAAGCTAGTTGGGGTACTAACAACTTAGCTACTGACTGGCGGCTAGCAGCAGAACGTGCAGGGGATGCCATTCTCAGCGTCAACCCTAACTGGTTGATTGTTGTCGAAGGTGTAGAAAAGAATGTACCTGGTCAAAAACTTCCACAGCATTGGCAAGGTGGTAATCTAGAAGGCGTGAAACGCTACCCAGTACGCTTATCCCGTCGTCACAAGCTGGTTTATTCTCCTCATGAGTACGGCCCGGGCGTGTACAATCAACCCTACTTTTCAGAACCCAGCTTTCCCAAAAATCTGATCAATCGCTGGCAAACAGGTTTTAATTATATTTCTAGTGAAAATATAGCTCCTATTTTGATTGGGGAATTTGGCGGGCGACAAGTAGACACAAGTTCAAAAGAAGGAATTTGGCACAATGAGTTAGTAAAATACATCCGCCAAAATAACTTGAGTTTCGCTTACTGGAGTTGGAATCCTAATAGTATTGATACAGGCGGTATCTTGCTAGATGATTGGCAAAATTATGATCTGCCAAAACAAGAATTATTATCACAGCTACTCCCATCTATAGAAGGTAGCAACAACGATGGAGAAATTGGGAAAGATAGCAATATTCGCACACCTCCAAATCCCCCCAGCCGCCCAACTCCTTCTCCAGTCCAGCTTAAAGTTACTACTGACATTTATTCCAATTGGGAAACGGGAGTTTGCTACAACTTAAAAATCACAAATCAGACTAATACCAAAGTTAGCAATTGGCAACTGAGATTTAGAATGAATCAGGCTAGAATTAATAACTCTTGGAATGCTAATTTTAAGCAACAAGGGGTAACTAAATATATTGTGACTCCCTTAGACTGGGGACGAGTCATTGAGCCAAATCAATCGCGGGATATTGGCTTTTGTGCCAATAAACTTGGTTCAGATTATCCGGTGAGTCAGATAGAAGTAATACCAATTTGAAAAAGAATGCGACAGATGGGTAGGGGCACAACGACCGTTGTGCCCTTACAAATGATTTATGTGTCGCAAACATGATTTGAATTGGTACAAAAATTCAAAACTAAAAGAAAAAGGCAAAAGAATATGTTCTTTTGCCTTTACTTTACTTTTTTAAAATGAGTTATTCGTCGTAATCGTCTTCGTCATCTTCCTCGTAGTCGTCCTCTTCATCTTCTTCTACAAGGTCAGTAACTTCATCCGCAATTAACTCATCCTCGTCATCTAAAATTGACCGTTCTGCACGTCTGGTGCCGAATCCAGGTTCCACAAGGGAAGGAGAGTCTAAATTATAGGTGCGAGCTGTGCGGTCATCTAGCACCATATCCAACGGATCATCAACTTCATCTAAGACGGTGGTACTCTCAAGTGCAGCATAGTCATCAATGGTTCCCGCTTCTTCATAGGCGTTATAGCCAGTTCCAGCAGGAATTAGCCGCCCGATAATCACGTTTTCTTTTAATCCCCGTAGCCAATCAGATTTGCCTTCAATAGCGGCTTCTGTTAGTACCCTAGTTGTTTCTTGGAAGGAAGCAGCGGAAATAAAGCTGTCGGTGTTCAACGATGCTTTGGTAATCCCCAACAGCACGGGGGTATACTGTGCCCTAGCACCGCCAGTAATTGCCATTGCCTCATTTACCTGTTCGACTTGACGCAATTCAACCAATTCGCCGGGGAGCATGGTAGTGTCGCCACCATCATCTATCCGTACTTTATTGGTCATTTGGCGAACAATCACTTCAATGTGCTTATCGGCAATATCAATCCCTTGAGACTGATACACTAATTGCACTTCGTTCACGAGGAATGTTTGTACTTTTTGCAAGGCATGGCTAGCACAAGCATAAACTCCGTCCTCAGAACCTAAGCTAAAGAAGATTTCCAAAATTTCATGGGGATTGGAAGGCCCATCGCTTAAGGGTTGCCCTGCTAACACATGAGAGCCATCTGTCACCACTAAATTTTGTCCGGGGCCAAGGGGATAGTCTGTGACTACTCCGTTCGGTTCTACTACTTTGATTGCGATCGCTTCATCACCATCGCCGTAAACTACCTTGACTTCACCAGCGCGACGGCATAGTATACATGCTTCTTTGGGTTTGCGGGCTTCTAGTAGTTCTTCAATCCGGGGCAAACCTTGAATGATGTCCCCAGTTTTGGCACGTTCAAACACCAGCAACACCAAGTTATCACCGCGCTGTACCAAATCCCCATCTTCTATCTGCAATACAGCACCGGGACTGACTCGATAAGGACGCCCAACGCGGAGAGTCACAGAGTATTGTTGAGTAGTGAGAGCTGATTCACCCGTAGCAGAACCAGCAGCGGCATTTTTAACATCTACTACCTGCCCGGATTCTTCAGAAAAGACTCCAGGAGCTAATTCTGTTCCTTCTACTACTAAATCACCCGCCTTCACCTTTGGTTGAGCGGTAGTATTCATGGTAATCATGTCACTGTGGCGCAATACTAGACAGCGACGCACAGCTTCAGTACCCTTTTGTACACCTCGTACAATACCCCCTTCTTTACACAAGATTTGGGTACGGGCGACAACAGAACCTGGGGCGATGGTTTGCCCATCCTGTACTTCCAGAGTTGTCTGGGTACTGCCTTGGGTAGCATCAGCAGCAATGTCCCGACGAATTACCAAGGACTCCAAAATAACAAGCTGTAAACGCTGAACATCTGGATCTTCAGTATCTGGTACTAATTCAATATCGGCTGCTAAAGGAGAAGCGTTGTGGTCTTGTTCACCTTCCTGCTCAATTTCCAATACGAGTTGGGTTCGTAGCAGTTCTACGCCTTCAACGGATTTTACACGCTCAGAATCTTTATAAGGTAAGCGTTGTACGGCCCGCAACTGAATGGAACGCCCTGTTTGCTGGCTTACAGATGTAGTAGATGGCACATCTGGATTGTTAGGTACAGCAAACTCCACTACTGGACGACTTAACAAGGCTGGCCCTTCTGGCGATTCCACATACTGAATATATCGCAATTCTGTGGCGACTGTACCTTGGAATTCTTCGCCTGGGTAGACAAAGGTGTCATCTCGTCCCATGACTGCTTCTGGATCATCTACCATCAGCAGTTCACCTGGTTTAATCACCACTTCTCGCAGGATGTCGTTTTTCTGGGTGACTTCGACCACACCACTGTTTTGGCAGAAGATATCCTTAACTACCTCAGTGCCAGCTTCGACAAACTGTCCATCTTCGACCAACAGCAAGGATATATCTTTATTGACTTCGTGGCTTTCTTCAGGAATCCACAGTAGGGAGCCTCCCTGTACAACTTCGTAGCCTAGCTTGGCTTTACCTTTTTTCTGAACTTCTACGCCTGCGAATTTTAAAAATCCCCCAGTGGTAGTGCGATAGCGGTCATCAATTAATTCAGCTACCACTTGACCATTTTGTACTTTTGTGCCTGGCGTAGCTCTGAGGTTAAATACTTGGTTGTTGCCAGTGGAGACTAAGTAGTTGTTGCGACCTTGGGAGCTTTGGACAGTCACAGTGGCTTGGTCTAGGACGACAGAAGCAGTAATGATTTCTATTTCCCTGGTACTCTTACCGGGAGTAGCTTCTGGCAAGCGGACTGCACCACCATGCAAGGTAGTTAATTTGGTTTCTGCTAAAACTCCATTGGAGGCGATCGCATCACCATTGTTGACTACCAATTCTGCCCCTGGAGGCAAGTTATATACTTCCCCGGACAAAATCCAAATCAAGCCACCCCTTGCTGCGGTGGTTGTGGTATTACCTTGGCGGTCTGTCTTTTGTTCTGGTACTACTTCTGCAAACTTCACCTCTCCTGCTAAGTCAGAGGCAACATCTTTGACAGCTTTTTCGGTATTGGCACGAGTTGTACGTCCACCAAGGGCAACTTCTGCTAGCAATTGACCCTGTTTTACTTGCTGGCCATCAACTATATATAGTGTGGAACCTTGAGTAACATGAATATCTTGGCTATCTGGGGTTTCGCCTCCTTCTTTCTTCGGCTCCAAATGGATGATACCGTTAGCTTCAACAAACAAAGCATCTTCCCCGTGGCGGGTACGATATGGTCTTGTCCGCAATTTCCGTGGCAGACGGATAATACCATCCATTTTGGAACGCACTTGTTGCGCTACTTCCCCGGTAAACACACCACCTGTGTGGAATGTCCGCATGGTTAGCTGAGTTCCGGGTTCACCAATACTTTGGGCAGCAATAATTCCGACGGCTTCTCCCAAATCCACCATTTTAGCGTGGGCCAAACTCCAGCCGTAGCAGTGTTGGCATACAGAACGAGCTGCTTCACAAGTCAAAGGCGATCGCACTACAATTTCGCTTACCCCTGCTTTTTCAATTTTTGCAGCTAATTCATCGGAAATTGGAGTATTGCGTGGCGCTATTACTTCTTTTGTAGTTGGGTGTAATACATCTGCACCCACTACCCGCCCCAGTAAGCGTGTAGATAGACGAATTTTAGTTTTGCCGCCTTCTGTCATCGCCCGCAAGGGAATGCCTCTGGTAGTACCGCAATCAAATTCCCGAATAATCACATCCTGGGATACGTCCACCAACCGACGGGTAAGATAACCAGAGTCAGCAGTCCGCAAAGCAGTATCTACTAATCCTTTTCTAGCACCGTAAGACGAAATAATATATTCTGTTACGGTAAGCCCCTCGCGGAAGTTGGTTTTGATGGGTAAGTCAATAATTTCCCCTTGGGGATCTGCCATTAATCCCCGCATACCCACCAACTGGCGCACTTGGGAAATGTTACCCCTAGCTCCGGAAAATGCCATCATGTACACGGAGTTGAGGGGATTGGTCTTTTTAAAGTGGACGACTACCTCGTCTTTGAGCGCTTCACTGGTACCATTCCAGGTATCAATCACCTTTTGAAAGCGTTCTACTTCGGTGATTTCTCCCCGTTGGTAACGAGCTTCTGTAGCCCGAATTTCCTCTTCTGCTGCTTCTAGGAGCGCGCGCTTAGAAGGCGGCACCATCAAATCATCTACACTGATGGAAACCCCAGCTTTTGTAGCGTAGCGAAATCCCAAGTCTTTCAACTTGTCCGCCATAACAGCAGTACGTGCCGTGCCGTAATGTGTAAAGGCCCAAGAAATTAAATTTCTTAGTTGACCTTTATCGACTACGCGATTGCGAAAAATGTTGTTTTCGTTAGTCATTAGTCATTCATCCCCAAGTTAGCTTGCCAGCGCTTCCTGAATTGCCTTGTTGTAAATAACACGACCTGGTGTGGTGCGGACATACTGAGACAGCAAATTCCCCTTGGCGTCTTCTCTGACTCGGCGGAATTTATAGAGTACAGTCCGCGTACCGTCGCTGTTTTCTGTTACTTCCAGCGGTTCTGTATCTGGTTGATCGGATTCTACTTCACCGTCAAACCGCACATAGATATAGGCGTGCAAGTCAATTTGCTCTTGCTGGAAAGCCATAATTACGTCATCCAAAGAAGCAAAGTAGCGTCCTGCACCTTTTTTGGCATCGGGATTTTCAGCAGTTAAGTAATATGCCCCCAACACCATATCTTGACTGGGTGTGATAATTGGTCTACCCGTAGCTGGTGACAATATATTGTTAGAAGCTAGCATCAACAACCGCGCTTCTGCCTGACTTTCTAAGGACAGGGGAACGTGTACCGCCATTTGATCGCCGTCAAAGTCAGCGTTAAATGCTGGGCAAACTAGGGGATGCAGTTGAATGGCTCGACCTTCTACCAAAATTGGCTCAAAGGCTTGAATACCCAAACGGTGCAGCGTTGGTGCTCGGTTGAGTAACACTGGGTGTCCTTCAATCACTTCTTCTAATACATCCCAGACGCTGGGATCATTTCGAGATATGAGTTTTTTTGCAGCTTTGATGTTGTTTACCATACCGCTGCGAATCAAGCGATTGATCACAAAGGGTTGAAATAGCTCAATTGCCATTTCCCTGGGCAAACCGCACTGGTGGATATTTAATTTTGGCCCCACTACAATTACGGAACGTCCAGAGTAGTCAACTCGTTTACCTAACAAGTTTTGCCGGAAACGACCTTGCTTACCCTCAATAATGTCGGACAAAGATTTTAAGGGACGGTTATTTGCCCCTACTACCGTGCGTCCCCGACGACCGTTGTCAATCAAAGCGTCTACTGCTTCTTGCAACATACGCTTTTCGTTACGCACAATAATTTCTGGTGCCAAAATTTCTTGCAGGCGTGCCAGACGATTATTACGATTAATAACCCGTCGATACAAATCATTCAAATCGCTTGTAGCAAACCGACCGCCATCAAGCTGCACCATTGGGCGTAAGTCAGGGGGAATCACGGGTATGACCGCCATTACCATCCACTCTGGTTTAGAACCAGTGGCGATAAAGTTGTCAATCACCCGCAGACGTTTAATTAACTTTGCCCGTTTTTGTCCTTTGGCATTGCCGATTTCTTCTCGCAAGTTCTCGGCTTCTTGTTCTAAATTAATATCGGCGAGCAAGTGCAGCAGTGCCTCAGCACCAATACCTACTTCTACACCTTGTAGCTGGGAATCTTCACTATAAATTTGGTCTTCAATTTCCAACCACTGGTCTTCACTAAGTAGCTGTTTGTAGGTTAAGGTTTCGGCATTACCAGGGCTAAGAACAACATAAGAGTTGAAATAAACTATTTGTTCCACATCCCGCAAGGGCATATCTAGCAGAATGGAAATATAGCTAGGGATGCCTTTGAGATACCAAACGTGTGCTACAGGAGCAGCGAGTTTAATATATCCCATGCGGTGACGCCGCACCCGTGATTCGGTGACTTCTACGCCACAACGTTCGCAGACTATGCCTCTGTGACGCACTCTTTTATATTTACCGCAATGGCATTCCCAATCTTTAGCGGGGCCAAAGATGCGTTCGCAGAATAAGCCGTCCATTTCCGGCTTCAGAGTTCGGTAATTGATGGTTTCGGGCTTGGTGACTTCACCGACTACTTGGCCATTAGGTAAGGTTCGCTCACCCCACTGCCGAATGCGTTCTGGTGATGCTAAACCGATTTTAACGTAGTCAAACTGATTAGTTTGGGCAGGTCTCATACTTAAGTGCTGAGTTCTGAGTTATGAGTTTTGAGTATATTTAGTTTTAAGGTTGAAACTGGGGATTGGGAATAAAGCATTGGGCATTGACCATAGGGCATTAAGATTAATTCCTTTGCCCTGTTCCCCATGCCCTATTCCCTAATCCTTATTCGTCTTCTTCCAGTGACTCACGGGAGAGAGATTCATAAGTTGGTCGAGGTGGTGTGCGACGGGCTGATTGGTCTGCCATCAAATCGACTTCTACATCTAGGGAACTACCATCTGCCTGGGTTTCTACCTTGTGGACGGCAATATCTAAACCTAATGATTGCAGCTCTCGCATCAATACCTTAAAGGACTCTGGCGTTCCCGGCCTGGGAATTGCTTTGCCTTTGACAATGGCATTAAGTGCTTCGTTGCGACCTTGCATATCGTCTGATTTGACCGTCAGCAATTCCTGTAAGGTGTAAGCTGCACCAAAAGCTTCCAATGCCCACACTTCCATTTCCCCGAAGCGCTGACCACCTTGCTGGGCTTTACCACCCAAGGGTTGCTGAGTAACGAGGGAGTAGGGCCCTGTAGACCGGGCGTGGATTTTGTCATCAACCAAATGTACTAGCTTCAACATGTAAGCTACGCCCACAGTTACAGGTCGGTCAAATGGTTCGCCTGTACGACCATCAAACACCATGATTTTACCTGGTTCATCAGGGTTATATACCCAATTCCTGCCGGTTTCATCCCGTGCTTCTTGCAATTTGCCATGGACAATCCGGCGGGAAGACTCTTCCCCATACATTTCATCAAAGGGAGTGATCTTAAACCGCACGCCTAGATTTTGGCCAGCCCATCCTAGAAGACACTCAAACACTTGCCCAACATTCATCCGGCTAGGTACACCCAAGGGGTTGAGGACGATATCTACTGGTGAACCATCAGGTAAGTAAGGCATATCTTCCAGCGGCAATATTCGGGAAATAATTCCCTTGTTGCCGTGCCGTCCTGCCATTTTGTCGCCTACTTGAATTTTCCGCTTTTGCGCTACATACACCCGGACTACCATGTTGGCTCCTGGTGGCAGTTCATCCCCTTGCTCACGAGTAAACAGACGCACGTCAACAACACGCCCTTTTTCGCCGTTAGGCACTCGCAGGGAGTTATCCCGTACATCCCGTGCTTTTTCGCCGAAAATCGCCCGCAGCAGTTTTTCTTCTGGGGGTTGGTCAGATTCACCTTTAGGTGTAACTTTTCCTACTAAGATATCTCCAGCTTCTACCCATGCCCCAATGCGAATTATTCCCTGCTCATCTAACTGACGTAAGGCATCTTCCCCAACGTTGGGAATTTCTCTAGTGATTTCTTCTGGGCCCAGTTTCGTTTGTCTAGCCTCAATTTCATATTTCTCAATGTGAATTGAGGTGTAAACATCATCCTGCACTAATCTTTCGGAAATCAAAATCGCGTCTTCGTAGTTGTAGCCTTCCCAAGGCATATAAGCGACGACGATATTTTGACCCAAGGCTAATTCTCCGCCTTCTGTGGAGGAGCCATCAGCTAACACCTGACCGGCAACAACACGCTCGCCTGTACGTACGAGGGGTTTTTGGTTGAGGCAGGTGTCTTGGTTAGAGCGCTGATACTTGGAAAGAGCGTACTTAATTTCTGAATTTGAGTTCTTTACTCGTACACGTATTTCTGTAGCATCGACATAAACCACATCGCCATCGGTGCGGGATACGATTACCATCCCGGAGTCCCTTGCTCCTTGGGCTTCTAAGCCGGTTCCCACTAAAGGACGCTCTGGTTTGAGCAGGGGTACTGCCTGCCGTTGCATATTGGAACCCATCAGTGCCCGGTTAGCGTCGTCATGCTCCAGGAAAGGAATCATACTCGTAGCTACAGATACAATCTGTACAGGAGATACTGCTACGTAGTCTACTTGCTCTGGTGTGGTGGTAGCCCAATCTTGTCGATAACGCACTGGCACTTGTGGACCTTTAATGTAGCCATTTTCATCTACAGGCACATCTCCAGTAGCAGTACGCAAGTCGTCTTCTTCGTCGGCTGTCATGTAAACCGGCGGTACATCAAATCGCACCCGCCCGTTTTCCACTGGTCTAAAAGGTGTTTCCAAAAAGCCGTATTGGTTAACTCTGGCATGGGTTGCCAAAGAGCCAATCAAACCAGCGTTGGGGCCTTCTGGGGTTTCAATCGGGCAAATCCGTCCGTAGTGGCTGGGGTGAATATCCCGTACAGCAAAGCCAGCCCGTTCTCTAGTTAGTCCACCAGGGCCAAGGGCAGAAAGGCGGCGTTTGTGAGTCAGTTCTGCTAAGGGATTAGTTTGATCCATGAACTGACTTAATTGGCTGGAGCCAAAAAATTCTTTAATCGCCGCTACTAACGGTTTGGGGTTGACTAAGGAAGCTGGGGTAAGAACTTCCGCGTCGGATACGGTCATCCGTTCCCGAATTATTCTCTCTAGGCGGTTTAAGCCTACCCGTACTTGGTTTTGCAACAGTTCACCAACACTTCGCACTCGGCGATTCCCCAAGTGGTCAATATCGTCAATATTACCGATGTCATATTCCAAGTTAATTAGGTAGTCGACTGCTGCCAAGATGTCCCCAGGAGTCAGTACGCGCATGGTATCGGGGACAGACAGCCGTAATTTTTTGTTGAGCTTATACCGTCCTACACGACCCAAATCGTAACGTTTGGGATCGAAGAAACGGGAATCTAACAGCTGTTGCCCACCTAATACTGTTGGGGGTTCACCTGGACGCAGTTTGCGATACAACTCCATCAAGGCTTCTTCTTCAGAAAATTGCCCTTCTTTCTCGATGGTTTTTTGGAAATATTCGGGGTGGCGTAAGGCATCGAAGATTTCGTTGTCTGATAAACCTAGAGCCTTCAGGAGTACTTGCGCTGAAAGTTTCCGGGTTTTATCAATTCGTACCCACACCAAATCGTTACGGTCTGTTTCAAATTTCAGCCATGCCCCCCGGTTGGGAATTAAGCTGGCCGAATAAGTACGCCGTCCGTTTTTGTCGATTTCTGATTTGTAGTAAACCCCAGGTGATCGCACAATTTGGTTGACGATTACTCGCTCGGCTCCGTTAATAATAAACGTGCCGCGATCGGTCATTAAAGGTAGATCGCCGATAAATACTTCTTGTTCTTTAATGTCCCCTGTTTCTTTGTTGAGCAAGCGCGTGGGGACATACATTTGCACTGCATAAGTGCTATCCCGCCGTTTGGCTTCTTCGACGCTGTACTTTGGCTCTTTGAGTTTGTAGTTATGCCCTAAAAAGTGCAGTTCTAGTTTGCCAGTGTAGTCTGTGATCGGACTAAAGGAGTTGAGTTCTTCTATTAGCCCTTCTTCTAAAAACCAACGGAAGCTGGAACGCTGGATTTCAATCAAGTCGGGCAACAGAAAGGCGGGTTCCATATATGTTTCGTTAGTCATGCCTCTACCTTTGTCAACCTGGTTAAACTTACCCTTGGACACTCCTTTTTTACGTTTCCCACCGCCAGCCAGTGTCCTTAGCTGTTTGGGAACTTCTCCTAACACCACCTTCTATCTAGAGGTGCGGGCAAACGCAGAAATTAAAGCTGGAAAGTGCTATTTTGACAAGGGGGTAAGCGCCCCTGATGAGAGGGCAATGATTATCAAAAACCAGCTACTGTGTTGATTCTTCAAAAGCAGATGGTTAAGATAGTCTTGAATTGATTTGGCTTTCCTCACGTCCCCTCCAAAAGCGCGTTAATTAGCCTACGCAGCTTTATACTGTTGTATCTTCAGTACCCCTCTGTATTTTTACTCACGGTAATATCCTAAGACTAAACAAATGAGTGTTGTCTAACCAACTCTGAATCAGTATGGCTTTATTTTGCTGGGTGGTACTCACAAGGCAATTACGTTTAACAATTTTCTATAGGTTAAATACGGAAAAGACGATTTTCTCAAAGTGTCTAGCTCAACCTATATTGTTAGGCTTAGTCGTGTACTTAGGGCATCCGCTTGTAGAGATAGGAGGATGGTCGTATAGTTTTGGATTGAAGAATTTCATCCCACATCAAAAATCGCAAATCTCCAATCGGCACGCTCAAGTCAATAACAATACATAATCAAGCTTAGAAGTTCTAAGATCCTTCCTTTATCATTATGGCGCAAGCAAAGTGTTTTGGAGGAAATAATTTTAGCATATTTTCGTCCTCCTAGTGTTTTATTTTTTTACCACAACTGATGCAACTACAGCTACGCTTTATATTATTAGACCAAATAATTCACAAGCATTTTGGGTAGTTTGAGCAGCAATAGTTTCTACCGTTTCTCCACGCAATTTGGCTAATTGCTCTGCTACATAAAGGACGTAGGCAGGTTCATTCCTGCCTACGCCTCGTTTGGGCACTGGGGCTAGAAAAGGGCAGTCTGTTTCAATTAGCAAGCGATCGCTCCTCACCATCACAGCCGAAGATTGTATAAGCTTAGCGTTTTTGAATGTTACTGTCCCACTAAAGCTAATGTAGAAGCCCAAGTCGATAAACCATTGGGCTTCCTCTGGTGTTCCGCCCCAACAATGCATTACACCCCGCACTTTCTTTCCTTTGTTATCCTGCCAATCTTGCAATACTTCTCTTACCTGTGGTGCTGCATCACGACAATGTATAATCACGGGTAAGTTGAGTTCAGATGCAATTGCCAATTGCGCCTCAAACACCATGCGCTGCTGCTCATAGTTATCGGCTTTGTACAAGTCCAGCCCCATTTCTCCCATTGCTACTACTTTCGAGTCAGAACGAGCCAGGGATAAAATTTTATCACCTGTATCGCTATTCCATTGATGGGCATCTAAAGGATGCAATCCCACTGCAAAGCTGAGTTCGGGAAATTGGTGTGCTATGGCTTGGATACTGGAAAATTCTGATGGTTCAACGCAGGAATGTACTAAATGCACTACGCCTGCTTCTTGCCATCGCGATCGCACTGATGCTAAATCCTGCTGGAAAACGTCAAAGTTAATATGAACGTGGGTGTCAATTAGCTGCATCTTATGTCAAATGACTTTAGTCAAGAGCCATTAGTTATTAGTCCTTAGGCTCAAGCTAAAGACTAATGATTAATGGCTACTGTGCTGTTTGTACTAGTGGTTTGAGTCTCTGAGCCAATTTTGACTTTTTCCTCGCCCCATTGTTGGGGTGAAGAACACCCCGTTTAACAGCTTTGTCGATTTTGCTGTAAGCCTCAGATAATCGAGCTTGTACTTCTTGATTTGATTCTGGGGTAGGATTAGCTGCATAGACTTCTACCGCATTCAGGTACTTCTTCATCAGCGTTTTTACTGCTGATTTGTATGCTTTATTACGCAGTCGATTACGTTCTGCGATTTCGGCGCGCTTGAGAGCAGACTTTGTATTCGCCACAGTCAGTTCCAAAAAGACTATTAATATGTACACACACTACTAGACTTACTAATATAGCATCCATATTGCCAATGTTAGGATTTGCGAAAAAATCTCGCTTTGAAGTTTTTTCAACACCTGTTTTGAGTATCGGCAGAAAAACTAACTGGCATTCACACACTTGATGTACCGTCAGCCTGGGAAATGCGTTAATATAAGTTAATCTAACTAAATAATAACCCTAGCTCATTACTAGTTGAGCCAGCGATGTGAGTGCTAATGCAGCCCTTCTCTAAACCAAGAAGTAACTGTAAGTAGCTGAAGTTCAGGTTTTGAATGTGTAAAAACTCTAAATTTCGTATCTATACACATTCTAGCCATTAAAAGCAAATAACTAGAAAATATACTCAAATGTCAACCCATTCTCGCTCCAGGGTGACTGGATGTGTAAACACACCATATAGATCCTGGTATGAACTTGATGGGGGATTGAAAGGTTAGCAGGAATTGGAACTTCTAGCTTTATCGAAAGCCAGCCGAGGCTTATCGGACTGAGCAGTTAAGTTGCCTTTTAAAGCAACCCATGTGGTAGAACCTTGGGAGTATCAAAAAAATCCAGGTTAAGCTAGAAAAGAGAATTAGACTGAAGCTCAGCACCTCTTTTGGTAAAGAGCAAGACTGATTCTCAGGCGGGAATATTCTAATTTTGGCATTGTCCTTACTCCATGCTGCGAATCATTACTCAGCAGGCAGACGTCAGAGCAGAACTACAACGTATCTGCGATCGCACCCATGACGAACAGGTGCTTCACAAAGAAGCAACGGTGCGAGAAGTGTTGCAAGCAGTGAAGCGCCAAGGCAACAAAGCTGTATTGCATTACACAGCCGAATTTGACAACCAAACTCTCAGACCAGAGGAACTTCGTGTCACAGGCTCTGAACTGGATGCAGCTTACCAACAGGTGTCGAAGGAGTTGCTCCAGGCAATTCGGCTAGCTTGCCAACAAATTGAAGCTTTTCACCGTCAGCGAGTGCCGAAAAGCTGGGTACACTTTGGCGATGATGATATAGTGCTGGGCAAACGTTACACTCCCGTTGACCGAGCAGGCTTATATGTACCTGGTGGTCGCGCCGCCTATCCCAGTACGGTATTAATGAATGCGATTCCGGCAAAGATAGCTGGTGTACCTCGCGTAGTGATGGTGACACCTCCTGGAGTAGGAAAAGCAATTCATCCTGCTGTGTTGGTAGCCGCTCAAGAAGCAAATGTACAAGAAATTTATCGCGTCGGAGGAGCGCAAGCGATCGCCGCTTTAGCTTACGGTACTGAAACAATTCCGAAAGTAAATATAATTACTGGCCCTGGCAACATTTATGTCACCTTGGCTAAAAAATTAGTCTACGGCACTGTGGGCATTGATTCTTTGGCAGGCTCTGGTGAAATGCTAATTATTGCTGATGAAACTGCAAATCCCGTGCATATTGCCGCTGACTTGTTGGCACAAGCTGAACACGATCCAATGGCGGCAGCTATTTTGTTGACTACGGATGCTGCCGTAGCAAAAAACGCACAAGTAGCCGTAGAAAGACAATTGGTAGATCACCCACGACGGATAGACACAGAAAAAGCGATCGCCCACTATGGCTTGATTGTGATTGTGGAATCTTTGGAAGCAGCAGCAGAACTATCAAATGAATTTGCCCCCGAACACCTAAAATTAGAAATTAAAGACCCTTGGGCATTACTGTCAGAGATTCGCCATGCTGGAGCGATCTTTTTAGGTAACTCTACACCAGAAGCAGTAGGACAGTATTTAGCAGGGCCTAATCACACTCTGCCCACTTCTGGTGCTGCCCGCTATACTTCAGCATTGGGCGTTGAAACTTTCCTCAAGCACTCCAGTATTATCCAATACTCACAAACCGCACTGCAAAAGGTAGCAGGTGCAATTGACGTGCTAGCAACAGCAGAGGATCTACCCTCCCATGCCGATTCAGTACGACGTCGAATTCAGCAGGAAGAGTGATTTAGAATGGTTAATTTTTCCGTATACTTTTAGCTAAAGTTACTCATTCACTTCAAACTAAAAGTTTGGAATATACAATATACACTCGGTTCACACAGGGAAATTGTTGGTGTAGCTGCTAATAACCTTCACCAGGTATTTATTTAAGGGGTCTACTCTTTAGGAGACAAAAGCGTGCTGACAAATGTTTTGGTAGCTTTGGATGGTTCGGAAATTGCAGAAAAAGTAATTCAAACTTTAGACGAGTTGGTGCTGTCACAAGACAGCAAAATAATTCTCTGCCATGTGTTTCCTACGCCAGAGTCAGAGATGGAACTACCCGCTGATCGTCCTCAGCCAGAGTCACCAACATTTTCTTATTTCCAACTTGAAAAACAGCTG
Source organism: Mojavia sp. (assembly GCF_059505145.1). Classification (NCBI taxonomy): domain Bacteria; kingdom Bacillati; phylum Cyanobacteriota; class Cyanophyceae; order Nostocales; family Nostocaceae; genus Mojavia; species Mojavia sp. The sequence continues at coordinate 19,760 of NZ_JCACKA010000070.1, read as the reverse complement.
CAATCCTACCAAGAAAATTTGTCAGTAAAAAGTCAATTAGAACTGGTTACCGGCGATCCTGCTGACGAGATTATTCGTCTGGCTAATATCTACAACGCTGACTTGATCGTAATTGGCAGTCGTGGGTTAACTGGTATGACACGAATTGTTCAGGGTTCTGTTAGTAGCCAAGTGGTGGAAGAAGCGAATTGTTCAGTGTTGGTGGTGAAGCCAAAGTAAGAATCAGCAGGCTTGGCAATGTTTATAACGACATTAAAAGTAGCCTGGGGAAAATAAATGAAATAAAACAAAAGATTGTTTTGAACTGACCGATATTTTTATAGTTTAAGGTTGTTACAAATAGGCAAGGCCGAGAAGTGCAGCGGCTGGTGGCGTAGGTATTTGCACTTCAAAGGAAGTAGAAGAGAATATTTATAGCTGTAATTGAGAAAATTGGTATAAGAAGGACATTGGGAGACAATTATATTAAAAGTGTTTTTTGAATGATATTTTGTCCCCCTTCTTGCCCAGTAGATTTAAGACCTTTGAGTCGTCAAAAATTGACGCAAACTCAACAAATTTAGAGTTTGCCCCAAATTGATGGGTAGAATCGACACTCCTTCTAGGCGGGACTGTACCCAACCTTCTCCCCAGTACCATTCGTGAAACCCATCAATACCTCCACTTAGTAGCAAGCGTAAGCAGTCGGATTTTGCTACGTTCACTTGATGATGAATCGGGATTAGCCCAGTCCAAGTAGTAAATACAAATCCTTGATGTAGTTGTTCTGGCATTCCTGGAGCAAAGCGTTGCCCTAAAAGCCATTTTTCTAATTGCACTGGACGCAGCAGACTGTCGTGAATGACACTTGCTGAGGATTCGAGTTCTATCCGCAGTTGGCTTTGTTGAAAATTACCCAGCATTTTTCGAGGATGGTTTTAGAGGTCAGACATTGCACTTGATGAATTGTATTGCCAAATATTGCAAATACAATACTGGTTATTACTACGTCACTTTTCTACCAATTGAGAACTTAGAATAGAGAAAGTGAAGTTGTTAAGAAATGTAAGGTTTTCATGGCGGATCAGTTAATTCGGGCCACCGCAGCCGAGGGTGGAATTCGAGCAGTAGGTGTTATAACTACACGCCTAACAGAAGAAGCACGGCAACGCCACAAGCTATCCTATGTGGCAACAGCTGCACTGGGTCGGACTATGGCAGCAGGTTTGTTGATGGCTTCTAGTATGAAGCGATCTGGATCTAGGGTCAACGTCCGGGTAAAGGGTGATGGACCTTTGGGCGGTATCTTGGTAGATGCAGGGCTAGATGGAACAGTCCGCGGCTATGTAGCAAACCCATCTGTAGAATTGCCTCCAAATGCTAAAGGTAAGCTGGACGTTGGTGGTGCAGTTGGTAGCGGCTACCTCTACGTTGTCCGAGATATTGGTTACGGTTATCCTTACTCTAGTACGGTGGAACTCGTTTCTGGTGAAATTGGCGATGATGTGGCTCATTACTTGGTGAACTCTGAACAAACACCTTCGGCTCTGGTTCTAGGCGTGTTCGTTGGAGCAAGTGGAGTCACAGCCGCTGGCGGGTTATTAGTACAAGTGTTGCCTAAAGCTGCCAGAGACGAAGCTTTAGTAGCAACCTTAGAATCACGGGTGGCTGCTTTATCGGGATTTACACCATTGTTGCAAGCAGGCAAGACTTTAACAGAAATATTTAATGATCTGCTGGGAGATATGGGGCTGGCAATATTTCCTGAAAGCCAAATGCTACGCTTTCACTGTGGTTGCTCGTTTGACCGCGTGCTGGGGGCATTAAAGATTTTGGGAGAAGCCGAACTGCAAGATATGATTGTTAAAGATGATGGTGCTGAAGCAACCTGCGACTTTTGTGGCCGAGTTTATCAAGCTAGTAGTGAGCAACTAGCTCAGCTAATTGTCGATTTGCAGGCAGAATCCTCAGTTTCGGGATAAGGTATAAACTAACACTAATTTTTGAGATTGTTAATGGTATCTGTGGAGATAGATAATAAAACGGGTAGCTTTTTAATGATGAGAAAGTTACTATGGCAACGATGGAATTATCGATCTAAAACAGATCGCTATTCAATTATTTTGGTGTGAGAGATGACCGAGCGGGATATTCCAGATAGTTGGTCCCAAGCCAAGGCTAGAGATCCAGATAAAATGACAAAACTACCCCGAACACAAAAATTCGGGAAAAATCGCTTATTTGGTATTCCAGCTACTGGTTCTAACTCTAAGTCAGTGAAGCAGCAAACACAGAACAACTCCGAAGGACTGCCTTTTAATAATCAAACAGGACAAACTGTTTCACCCAATAAGATTTCCAGTAAATTGCCACGCTGGATGCAAAACTGGGTGTTGTGGTTAGTATTATTGACGTTGATTCCTGGCGGTATAGGATTCCTGGCAATGTCAATGCTACTAAAGTTGCCAGCTGCACCTAACTGCCCAACAATTTTTTGGCCATTAGCTAGTGAGTCTGTGCGGCTACACTGTGCTCAGTTGGCAGCTTCTAAACAAACGGTAAATGACTTACTGCAAGCTATTGGGCTAGTGAAGCAGCTGCCACAAAATCACCCACTGCGTGGAGAAGCTGATCGTTTTTTAGAACGATGGTCGCGGGATATTTTGCAACTGGCTGATCAAAGTTTTCAAACAGGGAACTTAGACGAGGCGATCGCTACTGCTCGTAAGATACCTGATGATCTCCCTGCTTATCAAACAGTAGAAGAGCAAATTAACAAATGGCAGTCGATCTGGTCGAAGGGAGAAGAAATTTACCAGCAAGCGGAAGACGAACTGCGGCAAAGACATTGGCAATCGGCGTTTATGCTATCTGCCAAATTGCTGCGTGTAGACAATAAATATTGGGCGAGTACTAAGTACGATGAATTGAATCGCCTCATTGCTACAGCGCGGGAAGATGGAGAGAAGTTAGCAAAAGCCGAGACTTTAGCTAAAAGTGGCGTGGTAGATAATCTACTGCAAGCTATCAAGCTAGCCGAGTCGATTGGGCAGAGTAGTTACGTATATCAAAAAGCTCAAGAGTCAATTCCTGCATTTGGACGCAAAATGCTGGAGTTAGCACAGACAAAGCTAGATAAGCGGGATGCTGATACAGCACTAGATATTGTCAGACAGATTCCTGACAACACTGGGCTACAAACCCAAATCGAAGACTTTATCAGTTTGGCCGAGGCACAAAGAAGTGCATGGATAGGTACTGTTTCCGGTTTGGAGACAGCAATCTCCCAGGCACAACAAATAGATTCTTCTAGACCAGTGTATAACAAAGCACAACAACTAATTGCCCGTTGGCAGCTAGAAATTGAAGATGTTGCTCGCTTAGAAAAAGCCCGGATACTGGCTAGCCAAGGAACTGTTAATGATTTAACAGCAGCGATCGCTCAAGTGCAGCTCATCCCTAGTAGCAACCCCAGAGCCACAGAAGCTAGGCAGGAGTTGGGACGCTGGCAAGCCGAAGTTGAGACGATTCAAGACCGACCTTTCTTAGAGCGAGCCGAACAGATAGCACTGTTAGAAGATGTTAGCTCTTTGCAAGCGGCGATCGCGGAAGCTGGACAAATTCGTAATGGTCGTGCATTGTATCCAGAAGCACGAAGAAAAATTCGGACTTGGACGGCAAAAATTCAGCGAATTCAAGACCAACCCTACTTGGATCAGGCACGAGACCTAGCTCAAACTGGCAACCTCCCTGCTGCTATTAGTGTAGCCCAACAAATTTCATCATCAGGGCGGGCACTTGCTGGTGAAGCACAAGCGGCTATAAATGACTGGCAAGGACAAATCCGGGCGCGCGAAACCTGGCAGAAAGCACGAGAAACAGCACTTATTGGCACGCCAGAAGCTTTGACTGAAGCAATGCGACTAGCGGAGCGTGTGCCTGCGCGTAACATCTTACGTATGGATGCTAATGTAGCTATTGATCAATGGAGTCAACAATTGTTGGAGATAGCACGTTCTCAGGGTCTGTCGGATATTTATAGAGGCATTGAAACTGCCAAGTTAGTTCCTAGAGGTAGTGCTGCTTACCGTGCGGCACAAGAACAAATTCGGACTTGGCAGCAATTTCTCAATCCTGCGCCTGCTCCTGAGCCTCAACCATTTGAGCCATTACCGACTATTACTGGGCAATGATTTTCTGTTGGTAAAAATCAAAATTGCTTAGGTAGGGGCACAGCTAGCTGTACCCTTACTTTATTTATTTAAGGCTGCTATTTGTCTAACTACAGTTAGTGCTGAGTAACTCACCCCAGCAGTGCCTTCACCTGGGTGGGTGGAGTCACCGACTAACCACAAATGGTTAATTGGGGTACGGTTGGCAAAACCAAAAGGGCCAAATGTAGGTATCCGCTGACCAATGCCACCGACTATACCAAGTTCGCGTGCGGTGTAATGGCCAAAGGTGCGGGGCGTTGCTGCTTCTTGATGGAGGATAGTTTCTGGTTTCAAATAAAAGAATTGGGACAGACGGGTGATCGCCTGTTCTGTATACTGATGTTTCAGTTCTTCATAATTCTGAGTACGCCACCACCTTACCGGGTCTACAAATGAAGAAGCAATGATTGTTGCTTTGCCAGTTGGTGCGCGACCATCACCAGAATGGCTCACAGATACAAATAAAGAATTATTCTCTCCAATTGGGCCATTGGCATCGTACATAAATTGTAGGTGGGGAGGACAGCCAGGGGGAATGGCACTGGCATCTACACCTAAATACACTACAAACGCGCCAGATGCTGGTGGTAGTTTTTCCACTCGCTTTTTATATCCAGATGGAGCCTGTTCACCTAATAGTTGGACTAAATTTTGTACAGTAACATTAGCAACTACGTGATCGGCGGCTTCTGTCCAGACCTCATCGGTTTGCTGATTGCGAATCACCACAGACGTGGCTTGGCCATTTTCTATGTTGATTTTTTCTACAGTGTGGCGCATTAACAGCTGGCCGCCATCTCTTTTTAAGGATTGTACAAGGCGATCGCTTAGTACCTGCATACTACCCTGGAGGTGAAATAAACCTTGGGGTAACTGAGATACACTTAACGCGGTTGCTGCATACAATAAAGCTGTTTTTTCGGCATTGACTTGGGAATACAGCTTGAGTTGTAAATCTAAAAAAGTCCACAGACGGCGATCGTTTTCTAGCCCATATAACCTTAAAGCATCACCCACCGTAAACAAGGTAAAAGGTACGGTAATTAATGTACTAGGACGTACTGCCTGAGTTAGCTGCCACAAATCCCACAAATTGCGTGGGGGTAATACCGGATCGCGTCCTTGAAATTCCCAACTCGCCTGAAACAAAGTTGCCATCAATTGCCAGAATGGTTCGCTACCGGGAAACTGGCGTTGACGTTCTTGTTGCCATTTCTCTGGATCACGCCAGACATTAATTGGGGTCAATTCACCAGGGAGATAAACAGCACAAGCAGGATCACAAGGTGTTGCTTCTGGAATGTCAATTTCTAGTTCTGAAAATATACGATGGTGTATTCCACCTGGTTCTAACCCTGCAACTTGAGTCGCTCCCACATCAAAGGTAAATCCTTTACGTTTAAAGGTGGAAGCACAACCTCCAGGCACGAGGGCTTGATCCAGAATTAAAACACTGTAACCTCTATGAGCTAATAACGCCCCAGCAGTCAACCCACCGATTCCCGCACCAATGACAACTACACGGGATTTCTTGTTGTCAAGTGAGAACTTAGACATTGATATTTATATTTATAATTCTTAATATTACTATTTATAATTTTACAACTCTATTGAACTGAATAATTCATCCTCAAAGAGTTCATTCTCCCACAAAAAATGATTGTATAAAAAACTACATTGTTTTTCTCTATTAAGTAAATAAATCTCCAGGCTTGAAGTAATCACGTTACTTGTTTTCAGTCGTAGATAAGATAAAGGAGTAAGCAAGCTTTTCACCTCACCACTCAAAACGACCAATGACCTCAACGCTGGTAAAATTTCCTCGTCTTAATGCTCCAAAGCTACACCGGTTACCTAACGGATTGACAATAGTAGTAGAGCAAATGCCGATTGACGCTGTTAACCTGAGTCTGTGGATTAAGGTTGGTTCAGCAGTAGAATCGGATACCATCAATGGCATGGCTCACTTTTTAGAGCATATGATTTTTAAGGGAACAGAGCGACTAGCTAGTGGCGAATTTGAACGTCGAATTGAAGAGCGGGGTGCTGTTACTAATGCCGCTACTAGCCAAGACTATACTCATTATTATATAACTACTGCTCCCAAGGATTTTGCAGAACTTGCACCACTGCAAATGGATGTAGTATTTAATGCAAGTATTTCTGATGATGCGTTTGAACGCGAACGATTGGTAGTTCTGGAAGAAATTAGGCGTTCTGAAGATAATCCGCAGCGTCGAACTTATCGTCGGGCGATGGAGATGGCATTTAATTATTTACCCTATCGCCGTCCGGTATTGGGGCCAGAATCAGTGATTTCTCAACTCCAACCCCAGCAGATGCGGAACTTCCACACGACTTTGTATCAGCCACACACAATTACTGCTGTAGCTGTAGGTAATTTACCTACAGAAGAATTAATTGAAATTATTACTCAGGGCTTAATACAAACTAAAAACACTCAGCACTCAGAACTCACAGCTCAGAACTCCACACTAAGCCCTGAACCAGCATTTACAGCAATTGTTCGTCAGGAATTTATCGACGAAAATCTCCAGCAAGCAAGGCTGATAATGGTTTGGCGGGTTCCAGGGTTGAGCGAGATTGAGCAAACTTACGCATTGGATGTTTTGGCAGCCATTTTAGGACATGGACGAACATCAAGGTTGGTAAGAGATTTGAAGGAAGAACGGGAATTGGTACATTCAATTTCTGTGAGCAATATGACTAATCAGCTACAAGGGACGTTTTATATATCGGCTAAGTGTGCAGTGGAAAATGTACAGGTTGTGGAGGAGGCGATCGCCCAACACATCCGCACGCTACAAATAGAGATGGTGAAAGAATCAGAAATTGCCCGTGTGCGGCGAAGAGTAGCTAACAGATTCATTTTTGCTAATGAATCACCAAGCGATCGCGCTGGTTTGTATGGTTATTATCAGTCAATGCTAGGAGATTTAGAACCAGCGTTTAACTACCCTGCTCGTATTCAAGCACAGGATGCAACTGACTTAATGCAAGCAGCACAACAGTATCTTTCTCCCGATGCTTATGGTGTAGTTGCCATTAAACCAAGTGATAAATTATGAAGAATAAACTTTCTTCATACTTCATCCTTTATCCTGAATCAGATGTGGACTGAAATAGATGCCCATATTAGCCGGGTGACTGGCGAAAAATTTCAGAGTCAGCAAAAGCGATCAGTGAGTGGTGGGTGCATCAATCAGGGTTATGCTGTCTCTGATAATCAATGCACCTACTTCGTCAAGCTGAATCAAGCATCGCAAGTAGCCATGTTTGAGGCTGAGGCGCTGGGGTTAGAGGAAATGCTGACAACAGCTAGTATTCGTGTTCCCAAACCTCTGTGCTGGGGTACGGCTGGTAATTCTAGCTACATCGTATTGGAGTGGCTGGAAATGGGAGGAGGGAATAGCAAATCTTGGGAAGAGATGGGGTGTAAGTTGGCGGCGATGCATCAAGCAACTAGCGCACAAGGTTTTGGTTGGAAAATCAACAATACTATTGGTTCTACGCCGCAAATCAACACTTGGACAGCAAACTGGGTAGAATTTTATGTTAAACATCGCCTGGGTTATCAATTTCAGTTAGCTAGGCGGCGAGGAAGTACTTTTCCCAAGCAAGACAAGTTGCTAGCAGCTATCCCAGAATTATTGGCAGATCATCAGGTGCAACCTTCCTTAGTACACGGCGATTTGTGGGGAGGGAATGCTGGGTGTACTGTGTCAGGAGAACCGGTGATTTTCGATCCTGCAACTTATTTTGGCGATCGCGAAGTTGATATCGCCATGACAGAATTATTTGGCGGTTTCCCAACCGTTTTTTATAAAGGTTATAACGAAGTCTTTCCTTTAGATGCAGGTTATGAGCAGAGAAAAACGCTCTACAACCTGTATCACATTTTGAATCACTTCAATTTATTTGGCGGCGGTTATGGTTCCCAAGCAAACCGGATGATTGATCAAATTTTGCGTTGAAGTTCACCTTTTTACAAAGTGCTAATAGCCCGAATCGCTCTTCCACAATAAAACACAAGCATCTAGAAAAGCAATTGCCTGTAGTGGAATCCTGGTGTTAATGCCCAGCAATATGTAGAGTACGAACCTAGCATAACATTCTAAAAAATTAGAATTTTAGACAGTGCGATGGTCACTCACACTAATCTTATGTGCGAGTGACTAATTTTTAATTTTTTGTATGATACCACTTTTGTAGTACTATTGTACCAAATCAGTATTTTGTTTACTGATTTTGAAAGTATTCAAGGAGCGGAGAGCCAAGATTCATAATTAATATAAATTGATTTCTGGGCTTGGCGCTACTCCATTGACCTGTCATTTTGTCACAGATATTAATAGTAAATAAAAATGGCTAAAAAATCAAAAGGTAATGAATCTGAACCACTGTCTAATTTAGATAACGAAAACTCTAACATGAAATGGCCTCCTAATGCATTATTTCCTCTCAATCTTCCTAGTGAAAAGAGAAATGTTAAGCAAGAAGTAATTAAAGATATTAATTCAAGTGAAAATTATTTAATAAACACAGGATTTAGCTCGCTGGGAAATATCATAGATATTTTTAATGCTGATGTTGATATATCCACAATTAATTCCGTCCGTATTCTTCTTGGTTCGGAGCCTGATAGCCGCCCCAGAAAGTTTTGGAAAAGAGTTGATTTACAAAAAGAAATAAAAGACTACTGGTTAGAGCGTGGATATTCCTTATTGAAGGGCGGAAACATTATTAAAACTATTGAGTATATTAGAACTGGTAAACTCCATTTTAAAATTTCGGATAATTTTCATGCAAAACTTTATATTGGCGAAAGTCATGCCATTTCAGGTTCCTCTAACTTTAGCAAAAATGGTTTATCTCAACAGTTAGAAGCTAATGCCAGGGTTCATAAGAATTCTATTATACTTTTTGAAAAACAACAGTACGAAGGAATGGAGCAGATTGCAGAAAATTATTATAAATTGGGGCAAGATTACAAAGATGAAATCATAGATTTATTAGAAAAACTAATGTCAATAACATCTTGGGAAGAAGCTTTGGCGAGAGCGATTGCAGAAATCCTAGAATGCAATTGGTTCAAAGAATTTCCTCAACTATATGAAAAATTAAATAATATTAGCTTGTGGCCTGCACAGAGATATGGTTTAGGACAAGCATTATATATATTACAAACTCAAGGTTGTGTCTTGATTGCCGATCCGACTGGTTCTGGTAAGACTAAGCTCATCAGCACACTTCAATTATTACTATTCTACTGGTTGTGGGAATCTGACAGAATCAATAAATCATATATATTGACAATATGTCCGCCAATAGTACAAAACAATTGGCATCAAGAATCTGTTGATATTGGCTTTGCTCAGAGTTCACAGGTTTCAATGGGATTATTAAGCCATTCTCATAAATGTAGACATAGAAATATTTTGAAAAAAAATTCAAATAGCTAATATCTTAACTATAGATGAAGCTCATAATTATTTAAATTCAAAATCTCAGCGAAGTGATAATATTTCAAAGCATAAAGCTGACTATATTATTCTTTCCACTGCCACACCTATTAGCAAGCAAGTCAGAGATTTATTACGCTTGATAGAAATGCTTGATGTCGATAACCTAGATGATGATGAATTAAATCAGTTAAAAAGACTGAAAAAAGGTGGATTATTGAAGAATGCTAAAGAAACAGAGAATTTAAGAAATTATATTAAAAAATTTATTGTCCGTAGAACTAAAAAACAATTTAAAAATTTAATTGAACAAGAACCAGAGAAGTATAAAGATAAATTTGGAAGATTATGTCGATATCCCAAAACTGAGAGTCACACTTATGGTACTAAAGAAACAACAAAGGACAAATTAATAGCTTTAGAAATTAATAATCTCGCTAAACAGTTAAAGGGAATTGTATATCTACAAAAATTAGAAAAGACTGACTATTATTTTGAAATTGGAGAGGAAGCTTATATTAAGATGAGGTTAAATACAGCAAATACGCTAGCAATATTTGCTGTACAAGCAACATTGAGGTCTTCGAGAGTAGCTTTAATAGAACTTATAGAAGGAACAAAAGTAGTTCTAAATGAATTCAAATTTACAACTTCTAAAACACACTCTGGAAACATTATTGAAAAATTAGAAACCTATAAAAGGAAACTTCCTAACAATAAGCTTTCTGATGATTTGCTCCCATCCTGGCTAACACATTTAGCAGAATATCAAAAAGTTTGTGATGAAGAAATTAAAATATACACACAAATAGCACAGCTAGTAAGAAAAATCTCACCTGCACGCGAAAATTCAAAAGTCAATAAACTAGTTAAACTTTTTGAAAAGCACACTTCTATGCTGTCTTCAAAGCAAAGGGAACATCTTCTTGATACACCCGCGTGTCTTGCAGCTTCACATTCATCAAAGCTGCAAATGCTTCTTCACTGCGAGAATCTTTATTTGTAGCCATGATAATTTTACCGGAGTGTGATTGCCCTTGTTCTCCGCGCCTCTGCGTGAGATTTACCCTCTTGGTTGACCTTGTAACCACCCTTCCAAATCCGCAAGAGTAGAAAAATCCAACAAAGCATCAGCTAAAGCTTCCAACTGTTCTACCGATAACTCTTGAATCTGAGATATAAGCTTATTAGGAATCACACCCACCTGGCGGTCTAGTAGTCGTAGAATGATATTTCTTTCTCCTTCTTCCTTGGCTTCCCGAATAGCCCGTGGTTCTTCCTCCAAATTTAGTTCCAGCATCGCTTCAATTTCCTCTCGACTCAGGGTAGAAAACTTGTAGACCATAATCGTTGTTATTAAATCTATTATCGCTTGTTCTGATTTAGCCTTTGCTTCTTCCAGCAAAAACCGCCCTGCTTCCAAGGTTTCTGTTTCAGAGGTAATATTCGTCAGCAACATTAACCCTATTGCCAAAGGTTGTTGTCGTAAATCTCCCAACTCATCCAAATAGACTCGCCGGACTTGACCACTCTCCAATAAAGCACGGTGAATTGTGGAATTCGTAGGTTCAAGACTGCGAGAAGGAAAAATTATCACCCCAAACCAGTCATCGTAACGAATTGAGTGGCGATAGAGAAATAAAAACAACTCGCTGAAGAAGCGGTGATACAAGTCTTCATCTTTCTGAAATTGCACCTCGGCAAAAAAGACTATTTTGAAGGAAGCATTAGCGGGGGGTAAAAACACTCCATCTATCCGGAACACTGTTTCTTTCACCTCGACCGATTCAAACTGGTAGTCTGCTGCATCTGGGGGTGGTGATACCAATTCAAACAGCAAACCCGGAAATTGCTTGAACAATTTGTAAAAGATGGAGTCGCGTCGCATTTTTCTATAGCGATTCAATTACCAGCCCTGATTGTAAAGGCTGGAGAGACTAATTTTAGCGTAGGCGTAGCCCACCGCAGGTATCGCTTGTCCCTTCGTCCGCGATAAAATTCTCAAGCACAACAGCGGACTCCATACCAATGCAAATCAACTGGCAAACTGTCAAAACTTACGAAGATATTCTGTATCACAAAACCGACGGTATCGCTAAAATCACCATCAACCGCCCGCACAAACGCAATGCTTTCCGCCCCAAAACCATCTTTGAACTCTACGATGCTTTTTGTGATGCCCGCGAAGATATTAATATTGGCGTTGTCCTATTTACAGGTGCAGGGCCGCACACTGATGGCAAATACGCCTTTTGTTCTGGTGGCGATCAAAGTGTACGGGGACAGGCTGGTTATGTTGACGATGAGGGTATCCCCCGCCTCAACGTCCTGGACTTACAACGGCTGATTCGTTCGATGCCAAAAGTGGTAATTGCCCTAGTAGCAGGATATGCGATCGGTGGCGGTCATGTCCTGCACTTAATTTGTGACCTCACCATCGCCGCCGATAACGCAATTTTCGGACAGACTGGCCCGAAAGTTGGCAGTTTCGACGGTGGTTTTGGGGCTAGTTACCTCGCCCGTATCGTTGGGCAAAAAAAGGCGCGAGAAATTTGGTTTCTCTGCCGTCAATATAATGCCCAACAAGCCCTAGAAATGGGTTTAGTTAATACCGTTGTGCCAGTAGAACAACTAGAACCTGAAGGTATTCAATGGGCGCAAGAGATTTTAGAAAAAAGCCCGATCGCAATTCGCTGTCTCAAAGCAGCATTTAACGCTGATTGTGATGGACAAGCTGGTTTACAAGAACTCGCTGGTAACGCCACCCTACTGTATTACATGACCGAAGAGGGAGCTGAGGGCAAGCAAGCATTTTTAGAAAAGCGCCCCCCAAATTTTCGTACTTTTCCTTGGCTACCTTAAAATTGCAAAAATCGCACCTTAATATAGGTGCGATTTTTTAAAATTTAACTTTTACAGCACCGGAAATTTTAAAGGCAAATCTTAATTTAAAGCAGACTACAAACTCACACCAAGTTGGCATAGATAGTTCTGTTTCAAATAAGCGAAACATTCTAACTATGAGCAGTCCTAATTTAAAATTTAAAATCCAAAATTGCTATCAGTCAGGTAATATATGGATGGTTAAATTAGTATGGTCTCAGCTTTTGCCTGTTCAAGATTGCAGGCAGGTGTTTTTTCAACAGGAGCAACAGTAGTTTCTAAATCTGGAGCAATAGTTGGAGAAGAAACTAAAACTGGCTTTGCATCTGGCAAACTCCAAGCATCTTCCAAAGTTTCCCAAGAAGGTGCAAAAGGTGGAAGTGCTAAAGAACAAGCTTTCCAAGTGGCTTGTACTGGCGCTCCTAACTGTTGGCACATTCCGCCACGGCGGCCCTCTGGTTTGTAATGACGGCAATATCGACAGGCAGATGTCAAAAATTTATTAGGTTTCATTTGGGTTCATCTTGAATGCCGGTTAGGGCTGATTTATGTCTTTATATTTTCCTTCTAGATATAAATACGGAGTAAAGCCAGAACTCATTATTTTGTATAGGTTCTAGCGATCCCGATCAAAAAATGAATTTTATGATGTTTTTAGATTTGTGTTATATATTTCAATGTTTCCTAAAGTGACTACATATTAATTTCTGATTAAAACTAATTGGGGATCAAGGCTAAAAGGAAGTATTTAGATTTAACGGCGCTTTTAAATTAATCCTTAAGACGTATATTCCAAGGCTGATTTATCTGCCAAATTTATAGGTAATTTATAAATTCCAAATAAAACTTTTCTAGATGCTTCATAACAGTTTTAGATTTACTCCCAAAGATAGAGTAATGAATTACAGCAAAACATCAGAAATTTCCAGGCTTTGTCTTGGGAGCAAACTGACCAAGACGAATTTTAGGTAAACAGTCTTTGATAGTAAAACACTGTTCCTATAATTAAAAACAATAATAATTGTGCAAATTTCGTAATAAATGCAGTCAAGTGCAATAAATTGTTACCAAATTTTTTTGGTTCAAAAATCATCATGCGCTACCTAAACTGTGTTTGAAGGTCAACAATAGATCTTGTTAGCGTTGAAAACTGCTTGATAACTCCTTAGCAGCACAGAAAGAACAGACACGCCAACGCTGGAGTTCACCTGGTGGGGTGGGAGATTCACACTGAGGGCAAAGAGGTAAACCATGCGATCGCACTTGTTTGGCCTTAGCCCAACGCCCAAAAGCAGCCTTTGCATTCATCTCAGGTGGCGTAACATTTTGGGGAGAGCTACTCGCATCACCAAGGTAACTGGGATGCTCATGCGGCAAAATTGATGGTTGCTGCTTTCGCTCCTCTGGTGGAGACTGCCAACCAGCGGTAGAAAAGCGAATATCTCCTAAAGGTGTGGGTAGCTTTTCATTTAACTTCAAAATCAATGTTTGACGTTTAAAAGTCAGATTTTGTGCCCAAGCCGCGCTAGAAGTAGCTACTCTTAAAACATCGCGCTGAATTGACAATGGTCGAGTATGTGCTGCAACTACGACTCCGACAACTTCCGCCCAACATTGAAGCAAGCACTGAAAAGGTTGTTCCTGCCATTTAGCCTGCTTTTCCAGAACACCTAAAATATCATTAACTGATTTAAACGACATCTTGCTAAAAAAGCGTCAAAATTGAGCTTGGTTATAGGGTCTATCTATTAGATAATTTTCGCTAGTATTGGCACAAATGTATCTGAAAGTTGAATCCAGCCGTCCATGTTTGAGGCACAGAGGCAATGAGTCAAAACCCCTTAATAGATTCCGGCACTCAAGCGTCTAAAACACCTGGGTTGAAGCCAGCACTAGCAGCAGCACTGGCGAGTTTAGAAGTACAGTTAGATCAAGAGTTAGCTCGATATCGACGCACGCGAACTGGCACGAGGATACCGAATCAACCCCGCATGGGAAATTACATTAGTAGTCCATCCCAGCAGTCGGTCTCTGTTAGTACGACATTAGACCAACCTCAGCAATCAGTAACAGAAATTAAAGTTAACACACCGCCTGCTTCTGCACCCGATACTCCTCAGAGAGAACCAGTAGCAGCTACAGCAAAGACTGAGGATCTGGATAATTTTGATCTACCCTCCATCCCGGAAGTTCCCAAAACACAAACTCCACCACCCCCACCTCCGCCCCGGATAAATTCTGGCAGCAGCATAGTCCGGGCAGGAGTTCAAGCTAATAAGAGTGAAAATCTTTTACACCCGGATGAAACCCCTAAAGCGCCAGATGACTACTTAGAATCTAGTGAAGCTCTGCTGCGAAGTTTAACAGACGAACAATCACAAACGAAAAAGCCCAGCAATTCTAACGACGGTTTATTATCACCTTTGGGTATTGGTTCTATGCTACTGCTATTAGTAGCAAGCCTGACCTTAGGCTTTATAGTGTTCAACCCTAAAAGCTTGACACAGATCAATATAAGCAAATTGTTTAACAGCAATTCGTCTCCTTCTAAGGAAAATACTGCCAAAGTTGAGAGTATTCCCCAACCTAAGCCAGAGGTAGAACTCACTCCCATACCCAAGTATCCTAATTTAGCCGCCAAAGAGTTTCCAGAAGTTAAAGATCCAATTGATGTTGTGGGCTTAAAACCCAAAGACCAAACAACCCCCACACCATTACCCAGCCTAGCCCCTGCACCAACAGTTACTCCGGTAGAGACACCACCCATACAATTGCCCTCCCAACAACCTGCCAATCCAACAGGTGAATTGCCTGTACCAATCAATTCACCCATAGCCTCAACTGACCAAACCGCACAAAATTCTCCACCTGCCGACCAAACCCTGCCAAATCCAGAAATCAAACCGTCAGCAGATGGCTTTTATCATGTAGTAACAGATAATCAAGGCGATCGCGCTTACACCTTGGTACGAGAAATAATTCCAGATGCTTATTTATCACTCGACAACAAACTGATTTTTCTTGGTGCTTTTAAAACCCAACAGGAAGTCCAAAAGCATATACAACTGCTAGAGGCAAAAGGAATTAAAGCACGGATTCAGCAGCCATAAGTGGCAAAAATCTAGGCGATAATGAGAAAAACATGATAATTAGCCCCTGCCAAGTGACTGGCAAAAACTGAATGGAGAGCCGACATGGAAGTGATGAAGCGTATCCTGCGCTTGTTTCGCGCTAACCTTAATAGTTTGATCGGCAGTGCGGAAGATCCAGAAAAGGTTCTTGAGAAAACTGTCTTAGAGATGCAAGAAAATCTCGTGCAATTGCGACGTGGAGTAGCACAAGCGATCGCTATTCAAAAACGTACCGAAAGGCAGGCAGTAAGTGCCGAGTCTACAGCACAAGAATGGTATCGCCGCGCTCAACTAGCACTGCAACAAGGCAACGAAACGCTAGCAAGGGAAGCTCTCACCAAACGCCGAGCTTACCAAGAAACCGCCACAGCGCTCTCTAACCAAAAATCGGAGCAAAATGATGTGGTGGTTAAACTAAAACAAGATATGCGGGGACTGGAGTTAAAAATTTCCGAGGCAAAAACTAAAAAAGATATGTACATTGCTCGCGCTCGTTCGGCTGAAGCATCTTTTAAACTTCAGGAAATGCTGAGTGGAGTTTCTTCTACAAGCAGTCTGAACGCCTTTGAGCGCATGGAAGAAAAAGTTTTACAGATAGAAGCAAAATCAGAAGCGATCGCTCAACTTGGTGGCGACGACCTGCAAAAACAATTTGCTTCGTTAGAAGCTACTAATGATATTAATGCTGAATTGGCAGCAATGAAAGTGCAGGTTTTAGATGATACCAGTAACACACCACCACAACAGCAATGAAAAGTGCTGAGTTCTAAGTTAAAAGACCGTCCACAAGAAGAGAAGTTGCCAGGAGGAGCCACTGACGGGTACGCAGGGGTTTCACGCCACTCCCCTCAAGTCGGGGAACCCGCCCACGGGGGTGGCTCCCCAAGTGGAGCAAGTGGCGTTGGTTTACCTCCAAGGGTATATACCGGGTGCTAAGACAGTATTGAATACCCAGTAACGAGTGCTAACCAAAAGATTCATTAGTTTATTCACTCAGCACTCACAACTGGGCACTCAGTTTATTCAAGAGCTTTAATGATTGGGCAATTACCGAGGCGGGGGTATATCTTAACAATTAAGAGGTGTTGGGGGGTACTGTTATCAGCCGAAAAGATTACATTGGAATAAGTAGCTGCTATTAAACAGTAAAAACGTTAACTGTCCAACAAATTGCGGAAACTACACAAGGAAAACCAAAGTTATGGGATTATTTGATCGTATTAAGCGGGTAGTCGGTGCTAACCTCAACGACTTAGTAAATAAAGCTGAAGATCCTGAAAAAATGCTGGAACAAGCCATCCTGGAGATGCAGGAGGACTTAGTACAGCTGCGTCAGGGAGTTGCCCAAGCGATCGCTGCTCAAAAGCGCACTGAGAAACAGTACAATGATGCCCAAAATGAAATTAATAAGTGGCAACGCAATGCTCAACTAGCGCTACAAAAAGGTGATGAAAACCTAGCACGGCAAGCTCTGGAACGTAAAAAGACTTACAACGATACTAGTTCTGCACTTAAAGCCAGCCTAGATCAGCAAAGCGTTCAAGTTGAAACTCTCAAGCGCAACTTAATCCAGCTGGAAAGCAAGATTTCTGAAGCCAAAACCAAGAAAGAAATGCTCAAAGCTCGGATCACTACTGCCAAAGCCCAAGAGCAACTCCAAAACATGGTAAGTGGTATGAATACCAGTAGCGCTATGTCTGCTTTCGAGCGGATGGAAGAAAAAGTCTTAATGCAGGAAGCCCGCGCTCAGTCAGCAGGAGACTTGGCAGGTGCCGATTTAGAATCACAATTTGCACGTTTGGAATCTGGTAGCGATGTTGATGATGAATTGGCAGCTTTGAAAGCTTCGCTTGCACCCGCCAGTCCGCCCAATCAACCTCAACTGCCACCGCAACAGCAAACTACCGCTCCTAAATCTAACGAAGTAGTTGACGCTGAGTTGGATTCTCTACGCAAACAATTGGATCAGATGTAATATTTTAGATAAATTATTTGAGCTAGTCCCACGCCCTTTGGTTGTGGGATTTTGCATTCACAGCACTCAGCACTCAGATTGGGATAGAGTATTCTGTGTGCCAACTTTGATCGATGCCACCTGATGGAGACTGCAATGAGTAAAGGTGTAATCACCATAACTGATGCTGAGTTTGAAACCGAAGTTTTAACAGCCGATCTGCCAGTATTGGTTTACTTTTGGGCTTCCTGGTGTGGGCCTTGTCAATTAATGTCACCACTAATTAACTTTGCTGCCACTACGTACAGCGATCGCCTCAAAGTCGTTAAAATGGAAGTCGATCCCAATCCACTTACTGTTAAAAAGTACCAGGTGGAAGGTGTGCCGGCTCTCAGGCTAGTTAAAGGTGAACAATTGTTGATATCGACTGAGGGAGTCATTAGTAAAGACAAATTAATGAGTATCTTAGATACACACTTAAATAATAATTAGGCAGTGGTCAGTCGTCAGTAGTCAGCAGCAAAAAACAACTGACAACTGGCTACTAACCACTAACAATCGATAAATGACTAACATACAGTTTGCAAAGCGTTTACAACCCCTGCAATCTAATGTATTTGCAGATATGGATAGAGCCAAGGCTACTGCCTTGGCTGCTGGCAGGCAGTTAATTGATCTGTCGCTAGGATCTTCTGATTTACCAGCTGAAGCTCATGTAATTGAGGCGATCGCCCAGTCCCTTCACGATCACGCTACCCACGGTTATTTGCTGTTTCATGGTACTCAAGGATTTCGCCAAGCTGCGGCTAACTGGTACGAAAAGAAATTTGGTATCAAAATTGATCCAGAAACCGAAGTACTGCCTTTGATTGGTTCGCAGGAAGGGACTGCCCATTTGCCTTTAGCACTACTCAATCCTGGAGATTTTGCTCTATTGCTCGATCCAGGCTACCCTTCCCATGCTGGGGGAGTGTATTTAGCTAGTGGTCAAATCTATCCTATGCAGTTAAAGGCAGAAAATAATTTTTTACCAGTATTGAGTGATATTCCCACTCCTGTCTTAGCACAATCGCGGATGATGGTTTTAAGCTATCCTCACAATCCCACCGCCGCGATCGCTCCTTTGTCTTTTTTCAAAGAAGCAGTCGCCTTTTGTCAGCAACACAATATTGTTCTGGTTCACGATTTCCCTTACGTAGATTTGGTATTTGAGGAACCGGGAGATTGGGGGCTAGGAAAGATTTCTTCCAATACCCAATCCCCAATCGCCAATCCCCAATCACTAGTCCCCTCAATCCTACAAGCTGACCCAGATAAAAGCATTTCAATTGAATTCTTCACCCTTTCCAAGTCATACAATATGGGTGGCTTCCGCATTGGTTATGCCATCGGCAATGCTGATTTGATTCGCGCCTTACGTCAGGTAAAAGCAGCCGTTGATTTTAATCAGTATCGGGGTATTTTAAATGGTGCGATCGCTGCCTTGACAGGTCCCCAAGCTGGAGTAGAAGCAGCTGTTAGTACCTTTCGCCAACGTCGTGATGCTTTTATTAGTGCTTTACACCGCATTGGCTGGCACGTTCCCACTCCCCAGGGCACAATGTATATCTGGGCACAGTTACCCTCAGCTTGGAGCCAAAATTCTATAGACTTTTGTACTCAGCTAGTAGAAAAAACAGGAGTAGCTGCTTCCCCTGGTGCTGGCTTTGGGAAATCAGGCGAGGGTTATGTTCGCTTTGCTTTGGTGCATGAGCCGCCTTTGTTAGAAACGGCTGTAGAGAGAATTGCTGAGTTCCTGTAGGACTGATTGCTATAGCTAGCTTTTATGTGAGACTCAACACTCACTGCTGACAAGAGACTAAAACTAATTTGTGTTCAAAAGTACATTTGAAGGTGGGTAGCTTTTAGCACTCTACCTTCATAGAACTAAAACTATCAACACAAATTTTGAAAGCATAATTTGTACCTACAATCTTAGAAATTTGTAACAGTATAAATTATCAGAACTTACGCACTCAGATCCCCCAACTCCCTTAAAAAGGGGCAGCCCTGCGCCCTTGTGGGTTCCCCGACTCCCTCAGTGGCGTGGCTTTAGACGTTCCCCCTTTTTTAAGGG
>NZ_JCACKA010000069.1:0-114050 GCF_059505145.1 Mojavia sp. | reverse complement strand
TACCTTTCTTTGTTCCTTAGTATACCTGTACTAAATTTAGATGCGTTTGCCCTGGATGCGGTAAATGAGGAAAAAGGTGTAAATATGCTAAAATAGAGCCATTAAGCCGTCTTTATGGCTCCGGTTCAGCACTTAAGGATTGATGATTCGGTAGTAAATTGCGGCAACCAATAAAATTGCCAAAATAACTAAGATAAAAGCGTTGCGGAATATAGAGGGTAGTTCGTCTTTATCCGTGATTACATTATCTCGTTGCACCTGACTTATAGGCTCAACTTTCCTTGTTTTTTTGTGATTCTTGTAACCACCCGTGTTCTCTGTCAACGAAATAATATTTTCAGTTTTTGTTTGTTGCTGTTCTTTGGCTTTCATAAGATTTTCTGAATCCTTGTAGTTTTTCTGCTGTAAGTTTCCAAAGATTCATTAATAACTACATCATGCTTGGGAATTACCTTAGCTTGATGAGTAGTTATCCCAAAAGTTTAATTTGATATAAAGTTTATTTGTAATTGTAGTTACCTTATATCAATATGAACGCTGGCAGAATGACCTGCGTATTGTTACAACTGTGAGTTGCCCAGGTGTGCAATTAGACTGATATTTAAGTTTTTGCATATTCAAAATCTATGGGAAAATCTGCTGTAAATTTAAAATAAAACCGGGGAGAACATCTTCACCGGATAAACTTGTAGGAGATTGTAAAACTAATGGTGCTTGATTAGGACGATAAATTATTACTTGTTTATCTTTGGGATTAATTAACCAACCAAGTTGTAAGCCATTAGCTAAGTATTCCTGCATCTTGGCTTGAGTGTCTTCCACATCATCAGTTTCTGAAACCAATTCCACTGCAAAGTCAGGACACAAGGGGAGATATTTTTTTCTTTGTTGTGGTGTAAGAGCATCCCACCGTTCCATCTTTACCCAAGAAGCATCAGGAGAACGAGTTGCACCATTGGGAAGTTTAAAACCAGTGGAAGAATCAAAAGCTTTTCCGAAATTATTTTGACTGTTCCAAAGCCATAGTTGACCTAACAAATCAAAATTCCGGTTTCCTGTTTCTCCCCCAGTGGGTGACATAATTACTAATTCTCCTTCAGCAGTTAATTCCAGCCGCAGTTCTTGATTTACGGCAACAAGAAGTTCAAATTCCTCATCCGTAAATTTGAGATTAGGAGGTAATTGTAAAGTTAAAGCAGTCATAATTAATTCCACTCCACAGAAATGCTAGTTGCATCAAACCCATGCGCTGCCGATCCTCACCAGATCTAACTACGCCATCGAAGTGTTTTTTCTTTAATTGGGTTAACGAAAGAACGTCCCTGGGTTTGAGACCGAGCAAATTCTGCTTTCAATCTATAATACCAACGGGCTTGTGCATCGGCATCTCCAACTAAAGTTAAGGGTGGATTATATTTCAAGCCGATTTGTTGTTTAAGCAAAATTTCTCGATCTTGATTGAGAAAACTGCGTGTAAACCATAGCAACAATGGTTTGAAAATGGGAAACCACGGTAAGGTTGTGTAGAACAGAGTTGTTTCCTCTGTTTCAGTTTCGGAAATGGGAGTAATTGCTGTCAAGTTACAGACTATATGTTTATCGGTGGACACCCGCTCAATACGAATTCCCGGTAAACGGAATGAGATTTCGATCTGTGGATTGCGCCCAATCAAGCGATAGAAAAAGGTTTGTTGTTCTATTGGATGCTTTCGCATGGTAAAGCCGTACAAAGATGGTTCAAAGGTTTTGTCTACCTCCTTTAGTGTTTGAGGGGAACGCCACCACCACGCCTGGTGAACGAAAGCAATATGAGCGGGATCGATCAATCCCACCACGGCGTGATCGACATCACAGGGAAGGCGGATGGACTCAACGGCTTGGGGAGCTTGGTTGGCAAATTCAGGGATGAGAGGGATTTCTCCTAGCTCTAAAGAATTCTCATCATTTGACATATAAATCCAAATATTTCCTTGCGCCTCTTGTATTGGATAGCTTTTCGTTTCACTTCCTTTGGCAAAGATTGCGCCTGAGCGATCGCGACTAAAAACGATTAGCTCGTTCAAGAGGGTTTTTGCAAGTAATTGTCCAGGTTTTAGCTGTTTACTAGGTAACGCATAGTACCAAGTATTTCTTAAAAACAAAGGTATTTTAGCCATCTTAGAGTTAGGGTTAGGTTAAATTGTGGCACAAAAGGTTAAGTAGTTGTAGATCAAGCCAATTGACTCACCTACATCAGCTGTCGTGCTTCTTGAATTCATTGCGCCATCAGCCCAGAGTTACGATACAGCTGATTAGGTTGTTGCTGTATTGTTTGTGTTGTTATTACCTGGAAGCGTAAAATCCGCTTTTGGAGGTCATGCAGAGATACCTGAGCCAGTTGATTAACTGAGCAAATACCAACGTGAAGCAGCAACCCGTAGTACTGACAACCAACCGATGGTAGCCTTGAAAAATCTGCTAATGCAGTCGATTTATTAATATGCTGAATATGCATCTGCATTTGAGCAGCTAAGTTTTGTTTGAATGAATTGCCAACACCAAGCCTGCATCAAGAAAATAGAGATAAGTCTCTACTTGAAGATGATTAATTCTTGAAACTGTGTAGAACACTTCAGATGCAGGCCTCTGCTGCCTACACTGAAGAACTCAGGGGGGAGTGGTTTGATTTATTGTATTCGACAATAGAGTCGGGAATACCCGCAACAGCCATCTAGAGGCAGTGGAGAGTACCCCACAAGGCACTTTTGCCATCATTTTTGGGGTGTCTCACAAAAGTTATCATGTTTATGATATGCGATCGCAGTGATTATAGCTATAGTTCATATAGGATTCATATCTGATTTTTGAAATACACGTAGGGTGGACTTTGCAACTATTCGTGCAGAAAAGCAGGCGAATTCTAGTTCAGCTTTGGCGCGATCGCCCTTTGGGAGCATTGCATCTAACGAGTTTAGCCTGCGGTGGCTGCTCATAGTCTGTGTGAGCCATTCACCTACCAAGCGTTGTGCATACTGCCTTACTCTCCAATCAGTATGCTTACTGCCTCACTCTTGTTAACGGGTGCGGCTCTTTAGAGTGCGAATTACGCACTGGCAATTTTATTTAGATTAAGGCGCTAGGAGGAAACTTGAACGGGACAATTCTGAAGCGAGAGAGGTACTTAATGCTTCTCTTATATTAAATTTAGGGGTGTCCACTTTTCCAGTGTTGGCACCCTTTCTTTTTTATACTCAACTTATGTTAGGCGATCGCAAGCTTTCGGCTCAATGATATACCAAAATGAATGCGTGAATTACTCAAATGAAAAAGCAAACTGGAGTTTGAGAAAGTAAAAGCTTCTTTTGCTTGCGGAAAACACCAAAATGAGAAAGCAAAAGCTGCTTTTGAGAAAGTAAAAGCTGCTTTTGCTTGCGGAAAACACTAAAATGAGAAAGCAAAAGCTGCTTTTGAGAAAGTAAAAGCTTCTTTTGCTTGCGGAAAACACTAAAATGAGAAAGTAAAAGCTGCTTTTGAGAAAGTAAAAGCTGCTTTTGAGTAAGTAAAAGCTTCTTTTGCTTGCGGAAAACACCAAAATGAGAAAGTAAAAGCTGCTTTTGAGTAAGTCAAATGGCATTTTGAGTAAGCAATCAAGCATCGTTAGTTAATTCAATATAAATTTCAGTCTAGGCGATCGCAGCAGCCGTCAACAAATCATTAAAAATTCCGAAAAGGCTTGTGTAATCTGCGCGAATGTGTAAGTTCTAGCTTTATGTAGGGCGAGTAATGTCCAGTACTCTTGGCTGCGGCTAATTGAAACTCTGCATTTCAATTTCTAATTCTAGATAGCCTGTCTGCTCATCAAAACTCCTTTTAAAGGTAAACTCTTCACTAGCGCCAATCACTATTTCAGCAGTTGTATAGATTAGGCATCCATTATCAAGATGTCCACCAATAGTTTTACCTTGTTTGTCAGCGATCGCAATGTGTAAATGTACGCCTGTGGTTGCTATTGTTCCATTAAGAGTGAGTATTTCAAATTTATCGTTGAAAACTGTACTATTGTCTTGATTGGCAAAGCGAATTTTTGCCTGTTTTAAACTGCCAATTGCACTCAAGATAAACCCTGCTTTAATATCTTGCTGGATGGCAAATTGCTTTAGGCTTTGCCTTAAATCTTCATTTGGTTTGAGTCTAATAGCAAAGAGTTTCATTAGTTAGTTATTCTACATTAATACAAGGATACTTGAGCCGTATTTCTACTGTGGTTTTTTCATACTGCTTTGAATAATATATACAAATATATTATCAGGGTATAAATATGTCAGAGTTGCCACCACAGTGTCAAGATTTAAAACAACAAGTTGAATATATATTACAGCTTTTACAGCAAGAACCCACACTGCGTTCTTATGACATTACACCTGTGCAAACTTCGCTTGATAAAGCAATTTCTCCAAGATTTGAAATTGTGTTTGCAGGTGCGTTTAGTGCAGGTAAATCTATGCTGATTAACGCGCTACTAGAACGGGAATTGTTATACAGTGCAGAAGGACACGCTACTGGTACAGAATGCAAGATTGAGTATGCACCAGCTGCTCAAGAACGTGTTGTTTTAACATTTCTGAGTGAGGCAGAAATTCGAGAACAAGCTGTTGCTTTATGTCAAGAATTAGGATTTAAAACAGTAGCAAATATTAATCAAACTGATGTAATTGATTTACTTAGCCAAGGTTGCCAAGCTATCCTCCAGCAAGAGGGTGGAGAGAGTAAATCGGAACGTGCAAAACAAGCCAAGGCGTTACAGTTGTTGCTTGAAGGATATGTGGTAAATCGTCAACATATCCATACAGTTAATAATGCCACATATTCAATGGAGCAATTTAACTTTTCTAATCTCAAAGAAGCTGCTGGATATGCGCGCCGTGGTAGCAATAGCGCTGTTTTGAAGCGGATTGAATATTATTGCAACCATCCTCTATTGCAAGACGGTAACGTAATTATCGACACCCCAGGAATTGATGCGCCAGTAGAGAAGGATGCACAACTAACTTATGACAAAATTCAACATCCTGATACTTCAGCAGTGGTGTGTGTCTTAAAACCTGCTGCTGCGGGTGATATGACGAAGGAAGAAACAGAACTTTTGCAAACTATGCGAGGGAATAGCGGAATACGCGATCGCGTTTTCTATATTTTCAACCGCATTGATGAAACTTGGTACAATGCCCAGTTAAGGCAAAGGCTAGATGAATTAATTAATGGACAGTTTCGAGATAGTAACAGAGTTTATAAAACCAGTGGATTACTAGGTTTTTATGGCAGTCAAATTAAACAAACAACAACAAGCGATCGCTTTGGTTTAGATTCAATTTTTGCTGCAAGTGTTAAAGGTTTAGATGGTAGAGAGGAAACGCCTCAATTCGTTAGTGAATTTAATCGCTACTGTGTCAACTCTAGTAAATTATTAGCCAGTAGTTTCCGAATATCTGTTAATAATTTTGAAACTCCCAATCAAAACTATGTGCGGATTTTATCTGAACATGGAACACCTTTGATTAACCAACTAATTCAAGATAGTGGTATTGAAGAATTTAGAACTGCTATTACTCGCTACCTTACCGAAGAAAAACGCCCACAGCTTTTTCAAATTCTAGCTGATGATTTGGAAAATGTTTGTATTAACTTGAAAAAACATTATCAGTCAGTACAACGGGATTTATATAGTCAACCGCGAGAAATTGAAACTATGAAGTCCCAGGAATTACAACGCCTCAATCAGCAATTACAGCAAATAGGCAAAGACTTTAGCCAGCACATTACTGAAGAAGTTAACCAAATAATTAATAATGCTTGCGATATTTTTGAGGCAGATTTTCGCCATTTGCAATCACGGATGATTCGTCGTTTAGATGAGTTGCTAGATACATTTTCTGTCGCTGATGCTTATCGGCGTGCAACCCTTAGCCATCCTCGCAATGCGACTGCACCTCTACTTGCTATTTTAGTGGAAGCATTTTATTATTTAGCTAATCAGTTAGAAGATGTTTTAATCGAGTCTTGCCAGCAAATAATTGCTAATCTATTTCAACATTTAATAGACAAAATCCGCAAGTCAGAATATTATCGTCACTTGTATCGCTTGTTAGGTAATGATAGCGGTATTGAACAACAGATCAAAGAAGTAGAAAAGCTAGTTTCTCAAGCGCTGGTGAGTGCAGCAAGTGTAGAGTGCGATCGCTTTGTCAGAGAAAGCCCCAGATTTTATGAAGAAGGTACTTTTTCTATATATCAGTTTCGCCAGACTTTACAGCAAACTTCTCAAGGTTACGACTGCGAAAGCATGGTAGAAGCAGAACCAGCAATTAGACAGTTATTAAAGCTAGATTTTGAGCCGAAAGTTTCCCAAACCATTCGCAAATCTTTCCGCCAAACTATCAATCAAATCCTCAAAAATCAGTTATTAGCAATGGCTGAACATCAAGCAGATGAAATAGTACAACAGTATCCCAATGCGCGGACTTATTTAGAGAAAACTTTAGAACAAGAAGCTGAAGAAAAAATCATTAATAATCAACGTTTGCTAAATGCAGTTGAGCAAAAAATAACAAAATACAATGCATCGGTCAATAGTATCAATGATTGTCTACATATAATGCATTCATCAGATTATTTATTACCTGTGATTGCTGAATATGACTCGGAATATTTTGTTAATAATATGGTAGATAATAAGTATATACCTTCAAATGGTTTATCAAATGCTCTGATAGAGGATTTAAATTGTATTTAACTTAACTAGCTTAATTGTCCATAATTGTAGGGTGGTACAGCCCACCTTACAAACTAAATAATTTTTACATACATATAGGATGATATGGAAGATAGATTCAAACTATTAGAGTGCAATGATAATGATGTTTTTTCATTTCCTGGTGATGTGACATCAAAAGTAGGTAGTTTTAAAGAAAAAGTTCGTAAAGCATTCGGTAAAACAGCCGGATCTCAATTTACTAATGAATTAATTGCTCAAAAGGTAAATATAGATGCTAGTAAATTGCATCCAAATGGCGCTGCTGGAACTTTTGAGGGTTGGTTTAATGAAGGGATAAATTATGAACTTCTTACTTTGGGTTCTCAAAGCTGGAAGAAAGGAAAAATTAAAATTAACATCAACGTTGAATTTTTCGTTGAAGAAGACGAAAACCTAGAAATAGTAAATAATAATGATTCAGGAATTTCTGAGTTTGAATCACCACTTGATGACCTGAAACGCATGATTAACCAATAAACTTAATTCAGGTGATAGACAAAGTACTGCGATCGCAGATAACTTAATTAAGTTTGCTAATTTATTTGTTTGTGCAATCAAGCTTTAAATTAGGCAAATATTTACATGACTAAATTATCAATAGTTCTTTAAATATTCATGAATAAACCCCCCGCATTCGCATCCCACCGCAAGTAAAAACATATGTCTTTCAACGCGACAAATATCAATGCCAAAGCTGTGGTAAGACAACTTTAGAAACTGACCTTACCATCGACCATATTATTCCTCTTGCCCGTGGCGGTCAAAATGATATCAGTAACCTACAGACTCTTTGCTATACTTGCAATCAGCAAAAAAAAGACCACATTGACTCTCGTTTCAGACGCCACTTTGATTCTTAATATAAAAATCCTAAATCATTTAGAAAAAATTTTAATTAGTGTAGGGTGGGCAATGCCTACCCTACAACGTGTATGTCAAAAAGAAAATTTTGAAAAAAGAATGCGACAAAATGTTGTGCCCTTACGAATAATTTATATGTCGCAAACATTATTTGAATTGGTATAAGCCTCTCTCTGCTTTGGAGAGGGTTTCTTTAGAATCTGTCGAACTCATATTAAAGTCGAATTTTGTAGATAAAAAAGAACCATGTCTTCTATATAGAGACATGGCAAACTTTAAGAGTATTTACTTATTTTAGTAGATGTTTAATAAGATTTAGTCTTATTTAAGCGCATCTCTTAATCGCTTGAGTAACTTGGCCAATTCAAAAAATTATGGAGCTTTTGGCCTGCTTTCTAGCACAATTTTGTTGTAAGCATTGATAGCAGCATCAGCATTGAGTCTGTTGAAACTAACTTTAGCTATTAGCGTTTAGATTCATCCCAAGCTTTGATTGCAGCCCTTAGTTCCTTAAGAAACTTACTCATCTCCATAAATTGTGGATCTTTTGTAAGTTTCTGGAGAGTTTCGGGACTGCTTTCTAGCACAATTTTGTTGTAAGCATTGATAGCAGCATTTAGCTGAACGATACTCACATATGGTGTTTCGCTATTTTGCCCTTTTGGGATTTCACTGTTTTGGGCAATAGCAGTACCTCCTGCTAAATTTTTAGTACTTGCTAGTAACTGCATTAGGTTTGAACTACCAACAGACAGACATGGTGTTGTTGATAAGGGAGAGACATATAGAATAGATAGTGCATTGATGAGCGCTTTCACAGATGCTTGGGAAGTACCTAAATTTTCAAAAGCAGTCTGTAACTGAGATGCTGCTGCACAGGAATTTGTCCCCCTAAGTAAGAGGACGGCAAGAAGACCATCTGGGTTATCGGGGGATGGGCCGTTGCTAGTCAGCTTTCTAGCTATGTTATTAAGATGTTCCTGAACTTCTTGCGGGGCAATAAGTTGGTTAATTGGATCATTGGGTGATCTATTAAATCGAGGGCGGAAACTACCACCAGATGAACTTGATGAATCTACACTACTTCCTTGATTAACCAATCGGCCAGCGTTCGCTCTGGTAGGTACAACTATCAGAGAAGTTAATAACATAAATACGAGGCCAAGACTTAAGGAAGATTTTGACTTTTTCATGGCTTTTATCTCCAATTTAATCAGTGAGAAAATGCAGAACTTAAAACTCGAAAATATATCCCACATTTACAGCAAAGCCAAGACCGTTCTCAAAATTGCTAGTCACATCTGTAAAAATAGTGTTGACAACTAGAGGTGTCTTTCTAAAAGGAGTAAAGGATGCACCCATGTTCAGAGCATTCCCAGTCCAGCTACTTACTAGAGATACTTGAGATGCAACCCGTAAACCTGCGCTACCGAAAACATTTACAGAATTATCACCCCTTCTGAGCGCACCTAAAGAGCTAAAATCGCCAGTGCCAATACCCACCGATAAAGTTAGAGGTAATTTGTTACCTTCATTATTTGGTTGTAAGTCAAATGCTTTAGTAACTACTCCGTAAAAAGTTTCTTTATCGTTGCCAGCATCTCCCCATTTAATTGGGTTGTACCAACCAAGTGCTACGGCTGTACCATCAGTAAAGTATTTATGTAGTTTTAGCCCAATAGCGCCACTCTCGCCAAAGTCTCCACCGAAGCTTTGTCCGCCTACACTAATAACGTTGAAATCGAATTCTAGCCCTACAGATTTAACTGCATCTCCTACACCAAAGCCAAAAATTAGGGAACCGTCAACTTTACCTTTATCTAGCGGGAAATATACTCCTCCACCAATAAAGGCTTGACGCCAACTTGCACCATATCCAGTAGGAGTACCAGCACTAGAACCAGGCGCTATTGTTAGAGGTTCCTGTAGCGTAACAATGGGTTCAATCAAAAGTTCTTGGCGTAATCTATTGGTTTCTCCTAAGGTGTCACCTACAACACCAGAAGAATCTGTTTGAGCAATTAGCTGGGGTTGCTTTTGCTCGATTATGGTTTCAGCCTTTTTGGTTGTAACCAATTTTTGGGCTAAGTCTGCATCTGGTTTTGCTGTCTGTCGGGATAGGAAGTTTACATCTGTCCGTTTAAACAATTTTTGCTCTAAAGCTGCTGCTGGTTTTGCCACCCTCGCAAAAGTAGCAGAAGATTTTTGTGGCGCTGGGAAAGAACTAAATTCAACGCTGGGATTGTGATTTTCCACAGTCACTTGTCCCCAGCCCAAATCTTGTCCTGCCAAAATTTCAGAACTAGCATAATCCTCAAATGGGGTTTGCGAAGAACTGAATTCACTGCTGGGATTGCCAGCTACCAACTTATCCTCAGCAGCAGCGGGATTCGCTGACATAGCCATAGTCAGCAGAAGGCTTGCTACGGCAGTTCTTCCTAAACCCAAGAAAATATACCGCACCCAATTGGGTACTAATATACTTAAACTTTTTTCTCTCATCACGGCATTTTCCTCACACGTTGAAAAAAATATAACATCATATTTGGAATATGCATCCCAAATTAAAGTATTGATAAATACAGGAAAAATAAAATTTTTAATTTATTTCCTAGAGATATAAAAGCCTAAACAGCTTCTAATGCGGCAATATCAAGATTAGACATAACGATCACGAACCTTCATGCTGAGAAAAATGAGGTTATTTAATATTCTTTGCTGTCCAAATTACCCTGTACTACTACCAATAGTGATTACCCGGTAGATATGCATACAAATAATCACATGCTGGAATACCCTGTGACAAAACTGTGTTGAATTTAGCATCCTTACGGGTGAAGAGTTTAAGCAACCCGTAGATCTCGGTAGATGATCCGTCCTAATGCGTAAATGCAGCTTTGTGGACAGCCGTGGAATTTACTATTCAGTTATAGTCGCAAAATTTTAGAACGCCAAATATCTTTAAAAATAGCTGAAATACCTACAATCCTGTTGTAGGGCATTTTTACCCTATCTTTAAATATTGGGCAATAGCGATATCTTCAGGCTAACCAACCCGGTTTAGAAGCTTATTTATTAAGTAACTTCAACAAGCGTGCGATCGCAAATAGAACCCGTGAAAGCATTGTAAATTTAATACCTCTAAACCCCCAACCTTCTTCCTTTGAAGGAAGGGTTAGGAATTTTATGCAAACATAGAAAAAATTGGACTTACAGAAAGTGTAATGTCACTCATGTAAAGACAGGAACGTCTAGATTTTAATTTTTTCCCCAAGTTCCGGTGAACACAAACGTTTGTTGGGGTTTTCGTTGACGGGGAGCCAACTCACGTTGTTGGTATTGTTCAGGTAAAGTTTGAAGATCGCCTGGATATCCAACTGCGATCGCAGCTACTGGTTCATACCCCTCTGGAATACTATACAACTCCCTTGCCTTAGACACATCAAATCCTGCCATCTGGTGAACGAACAAACCTAAGGCAGTTGCTTGAATTGTTAGACTGCAAACTGCGGCCCCTACATCGTGAAAAGCATGACGATTTTCTTTGCCATTTTTCTCAAAATGTAATTTTGCTACCGAAATCATCAGAACGGGAGCGTTTTTTGCCCATACTTGATTTCCTTCTGCTAGACAACTAAGCAGACGATTGAATTCTTCTGCATTGTCCTGAGTGGCAAAAATAAAATGCCAAGGCTGCTCATTATAGGAAGAAGCCGCCCAACGAGCTGCTTCAAACAAACTGCTAAGGGTTTCTGGCTCAATGCGTTTTTCTGAAAATGCCAGAGGACTCCAGCGTTGTTGCAGCAAAGGATCAATTGGATACTGAGAATTAGCAGATTTTTCCATGATTATCTAAGCTTAATAACGATTTGTATTCCAGACAGGCTGGACAAGATAAAGCACTTACCTGTATGTATTTAAAGATAATGCCTGTAATTATGCAGATGTTGAAATACAAGTTAACTTTTGCCAACAGTTACATTCCAAGCACATTCGGCCACAGTATTTTCTAGCAGAAAATAGATGCTGTAATAGTATAAAAAATTATATTAAGTCTTCACTTTGGTGCATTTTGGGGAGCTTATGTGGAGTAATTTCAAAGTATTTTTATTTTCTTGCATTGTTATGAAAGTATCGCCCCTTCCTTTGTGCGAAGGGGCGATTATCCTTTAAAACAGAAGAGGTCAGTTTTTTTCTATGCCTAACTGATATCATGTCCGTTTAAATAACCGTCATTGCGACCGAAGGAAAGCAATCCCAAAAACTTTGCGATTGCGTCGTTTCACTTCGTTCCACTCGCAATGACATATTCAGGGTGATTTGCCGGACATCATATGAGTCATCTGGATTTTCCTCTCAATTACCTGAGTATTCACTGCCAGATATAGATAAGAATAAACAGAACAATCCAGATGACATCAACGAAGTGCCAGAACAACGAAGTTGCATTCACACCGAAGTGGCCTGAGTCGTAGTTACCGGGGATGAAAGAGCGGACAAAAATAATCAACTGCAACAGGATGCCACTTAATACGTGCAAGCCGTGAAAGCCTGTTAGCAGGTAGAACATCCCACCGAATGTTCCTGACGTGAAACCAAAGGCGAGACCTTTCCATTCAATCGCTTGCCCTACTAAAAAGTAGCTTCCCATAGCCATTGTTGCTAAGAGAAACAAACGAAATTTCATTAAATCGTGACGCTGAAGAGCGCGTTCTGCCAGATAAATAACAAAGCTACTAGCAACAAGAATCACTGTATTAATTGCAGGTTCCTTAACTTCTAGCCCAGAAACTCCAGCGGGTAGCCAGTTAGGAGTCGTTGTTTTATAGACAATATATCCAGCAAAAAAACTCAGGAAAATGACGCTTTCTGACAGTAGGAAGACAATAAAGCCAAACATTTTATTGCCTTCTTCGTCATGAGTATGCTCACCACCTGTGTGATGTAACTCCCCAGAAGTGAGATAACTATCCATTGCTTAAATTCTCCTTGATCTTGCAGAAGAAGCTTGAGTGATAGGTAATTGAGATGAAGGAGGAGGGAAAAGAATCAACGAACCGCAGAGGAGCCAGTGCGTTGCGGAGGACACTGCGTTGGGCGGCTTCGCCGACTTGAAGCAAGTGCCGGTTGAGGTTCCCTCAGCTAAACTCTGCGTACCTCTGCGTTTAAAAATTTACTTTCCTCATTTCCTCTCAGGAATAGCATCAGCAATTAACGGTTCAGACTTGCCGTAGCCGTAGGGTTCGCTGATAACGATAGGAATTTCTTCAAAGTTCTCTACTGGAGGTGGTGAAGAAACCAACCATTCCAACCCAATTGCCCGCCAAGGATTATCAGGTGCTTTCTCACCATGCATCCAGGAAACTATCATGTTGAAAATGAAAGGCAAGGTAGACATTCCTAAGAAGAACGAGCCGAGACTAGCGATGATATTCCAGAATTCGTACTCTGGGGCGTAGGAAGAGACGCGACGTAACATTCCCTGCAATCCTAATGGGTGCATTGGTAAAAAGTTGATGTTAGTACCAATAAAGGCCAACCAGAAGTGCAACTTGCCCCAACCTTCGTAGTACATCCGCCCGGTCATTTTGGGGAACCAGTGGTAGAAGGCTGCATACAAGCCCATCGTCACGGTACCGTAGAGTACATAGTGGAAGTGACCAACCACAAAATATGTATTGTTAACGTGAACATCAACAGGCACAGAAGAAAGCATGATGCCTGTGATGCCTGCGAAGACAAACATGATTAGTCCACCCAGAGCAAATAGCATTGGTGTAGTCAGCCGCAGTTTACCGCCCCAAATTGTCGCCACCCAAGCAAATACCTTAATGCCAGTGGGTACAGACACACACATTGTGGTCAGCATGAAAATCATCCGCATCCAGCCAGGTGTACCGCTGACATACATATGGTGTACCCAAACGATACCGCTAACTACCGCAATTAAGATTGATGAAATAGCAACTACTTTGTAACCAAATAAAGGTTTGCGGCTATAAACTGGGAAGATTTCTGAGAATATGCCAAAGATAGGCAGAATAATCACATAAACGGCAGGGTGGGAGTAGAACCAGAAGTAGTGCTGAAACATGACTGGATTCCCGCCTTTGCTGGGGTCAAAAAAGGCAGTGCCAGCAGTGAGGTCAAGTAGCAGCATTACTGCGCCAGCGGTCAAGGCAGGTAGTCCGAAGAGTTGGATAATTTGGGCACTAAATACTGCCCAAACAAACAGGGGCATACGGAAGAAGGTCATGCCTGGTGCCCGCATTTTAACGATTGTGGTGACAAAGTTGACTGCCCCCATAATCGAGGAGACGCCAGATACTGCGACTGCTAGTAACCAGAGAACTTGACCATTAATCAAATTACCTGTGGGGTTTTGCAGACTGACAGGTGGGTAAGCCCACCAACCTGCTTGGGCTGGGCCACCTGGAACAAAAAAGCTGGCCATTAAAAGAATCCCGACTACTGGAACCATCCAGAAGGCGACGGCGTTGAGGCGGGGAAATGCCATATCTCGTGCGCCAATCATCAATGGCACTAGATAGTTGGCAAAACCAACGAGTGAGGGAAATGTCCACAAAAACAGCATCACTGTGCCGTGCATGGTGAACATACCGTTGTAGACGGTGCGGTCTATGAGGTCTGATTCGGGCGTAATCAGTTCTCCTCGCAGTACCATTGCAAAGATACCGCCGACCAGAAAGAAGAGGAATGAGGTTACAAGGTATTGAATACCAATAACCTTGTGGTCAGTGCTAAAGCTAAAGTATCGCTTCCAGTCACCTGGGGATTCGTGGTGGGGCTTCCCACTAGGGAGGCTGATGCCTTCAATAGGGATATTTGTCATCGGTTAGTTTCCTTTCAACCAGGAGAATTGACTAGAGGTGCTGACCCAGGCGCTACTGTAGTCCAACCAGTTTTGACTGACTGATTGGATGCTTGGGCATACTCATAAGCTGCTTGATTATTAGCTGGAGATGGCTTTTGGGTCGCTGCTTGGGCAAGCCACTGGTGGTAATCTTCGGGAGATTCGACCACCACATCTGCGTGCATCGTTGCAAAGTATGTGCCGCTAAATTGAGAATCGGTCAGTTGGTATTTGCCAGTGCGAATCGGAGTGAACTCAAAGTCAATCTTGTGGTTGGGAATAATATCTTGTTTGAGCCGGAAAGCAGGAATGTAAAAGCCGTGGAGAACGTCCTCAGATTGCAGTGCCAAGCGCACGCGGCGATCGCTTGGTAGGTGCAGTTCGGTACTGGTAACATCTCTTTCTGGATAATGGAATACCCATGCCCACTGTTTAGCAACTACGTCGATGTTTTCAGCCGGAGATATCCCCGCGTCTTGGATAGGTGCTGCATAGGCCGATTCCATACCCATTGGATTATGCAGGTGAACAAGTTCCATCGGGCCTTGAATGCCCATTTTTTCGTAGACTTGGTAGCTATAACCTGCAATCCAAAATACTAGCAGGATGGGGATTGCTGTCCAGATAACTTCTACTGCTACATTACCTTCAATTGCCGGGCCATCGCTGAAATCATCTTTGATTGCCCGATGGAAGATTACAGAATACATGAGAGTGCTAGTTACTCCCAGGAAAATGAACGCGCCCAGCGTCACTAAGAAGCTGATCAAATCATCAATTAGCTGGGATTCAGCCGCCGCTTGTGGAGGAAGCCAGAAATAAGCCTGCTTACCTATCCATATACTAGTAACAGTCACGGCGATCGCGCCTGTTATCAGTGTCAAAATATTTAAAATCTTCTGGAGTTTCATGGTTATTAGCCAGTAATGAAGTGCTAAGTATAGTTGTCTCCCCCAATGCCCAATGCCCCATGCCCTCTTGTTACT
This sequence comes from Mojavia sp., assembly GCF_059505145.1. Taxonomy (NCBI): domain Bacteria; kingdom Bacillati; phylum Cyanobacteriota; class Cyanophyceae; order Nostocales; family Nostocaceae; genus Mojavia; species Mojavia sp. The sequence goes on along the minus strand of NZ_JCACKA010000069.1, from coordinate 98,539 downwards.
TAAGCATTGTGTTGAGGTCTTTGCCCATTCGCAGCAAACTATCTGCTGTATTGTGTACACCAAACTCGGTAGCCAATTGCGCCCCCAAGGTTCCGTGGACGTACATAATAAACATGACTGCTAGACCTGTAAGTAGGTAACCCCATTGCACTTGCCTATCTGCATCTCTGCACACAACGAAGCGCTGAAATCCTCTCCAGGCAGTCATGCCGATAATTATCGCTAATAACAAAACACCACCGACACCATGCCAAAGCATGGTATCCATTGCTTGCAATCCCCAAGCGCTTTTCACGTCAGTTGGTGGCTGTGCCAGCATCATTTCGTAAAAGCCAGCCCCTACTGTGAAAAAGGTAATAACGGATGAAGCTACCATGTTGTACCAGCCAACATCAAAGAAGTTGGTACGTTCAACAGAAATCGCCAAAAACTTGAACACCCATTTTTGGAAAGGGAATAGTGCCCCAACGATATCAAAAGTAATGCCAATAATGAACAGGCCTAGAGTGAGATGGACTAAGTTAGGATGAATCGGAATGCTGTAAGGCAAACCGTTTGGGCCTAGTTGTCCGCTCAATTGGTTAATTAGTTCTGAATTCATGGCAAAATACCTTCTTTGAGCGCTTCAACCACTGGTACTGTGTGGAGTCCATATACCCAAACCAGTTCATCACCAAGGTATACTTGCAAGCCAACTATTGCTGTTAAAATTAGCCCTGCTCCCAGATAATAAATCGATATTCTCTGTGGGTCGCGGGCACGAATTACATAACGCCAAGCTGTAATTGCTGCGATGATTCCTGACAACGACCAACCTATGAACGTATGCACGTTTAGCACTGATTTAGCTATTTCGTAAGGTTGTGCTAAACCTGCTTCAAACTGCCCAAAAATGATGGCTACAAATATAGAAATTGTAGCAATGAACATATTCCACCAACTCACCTCAAATAACCGGGAGTTGCGGGTAAAATAGCCAATTACATCACAGCAGAAGGCGAACAACACCATCGCAATTACGAAGTGGACAACGATGGGATGAATCGTATCGGGATACGGTAAATTGTGGTCGTTTAGATTTGTAAGATACTCAAACACGGTATTCTCCTAAGCATATCTGCTGTACCTCAAAAAAACTTCGATAATTGATAACCAAAAACTCTCACTACAAACTATCTACCAATTACCGGAACATATAAATACATATACTTGGGGCGATATCCGGTTGTTTAAATATCAGGGCTATGGTAGAAAAGCTGCGTGAATTGGGTTCAATCTTTAGCGAAGGATTTTAGTTTTAATTCATTGCTTCATGCTGATGTTCTGAGATAGCGACTCTTAATGTTTACCAAAGAAAATCGCCGTTTTTCCTTTGATTGGTTTGACCTATCTTTTAGCTTAAGGATTTTTTTAGTAGTTGTCAAAAGAGCCGAAATCAAAAAAAATAGGAGTAGTTTTTTTATCAAAAAAGGGTTTTTTGAAATGTATCAAACTTAGCAGCTTCAAAAAACTTAAATGTAACCGTACAGCTTTTTATTAATTTAATTACGTTTTGAAACAATTAAATTGTAGTTTTAATTACAAATCTTCTGAATTGAACTTGTCTAGAGTAATCGTACTCAATAAATAGTTAGCTTTTATAAATTTCTAGGACTTAGCCTCAATGTTTATGAAAGAAGCTTCTAATATTCATAACAATATGTAGATAAAAAATATATCCTTCAATAGAATTATTTAGCAATTAATTTTAGGTGACTGTGAGGTTTATCAATTACCCTATCGTTTCGCCTAACCGCCTACTAAATTGATGTACGGCTTGATTTATTCAAATAAATCTTTGGGTTCGTATCGTTCATGCAGCAAAAAATCTATTGACGCTATCATGAGATAAATCTTCCATAATTTCTGCCAAACGTGTGCAGCCTGGATATTTTGATTTTGCCAGTAGAAACAACGTATAAGTATCCAAGTCACCTCCGCACTGTTGATGTCTTAGTAATCGCTCTAATCGCCCGAACCCTAAATACAGACAGGTAAGTTATCTGTTTTTCACGCCTCTAGTAACTAGCGATCGCCTACAACACTGCGCTCCGCGCAATCGCTTGTTTTTCGCATTTTTATGCACGTATTGCTTTTATTGTCAATACGTAATAACGGTTTTAAGGGCATTCATTTGTCAAGTGGATAAATAATTTGGCAATTGACATCCTACGGCTACAAAAACGAGCATAGTCATGTTTTCGTAGCTGTGCGATGAGTTAAAGAAAGCTATGCCTATCCACAAGCTGTTTTGCCTCTACGCACCTGATCGCCATTAAAGTATTCATTGTTACTTGCTATGCACAAGGAATTAAAGAAACCTAGCTTTTTCATAAGCAAGCTATGACTTCTGCTAGAGGGATAATTACTTTTTTCCAGTTAATCTTGATTTGTACTCAAAATAGTCAATTGGCTGGAAAATAGGTTAGATTTTACCAGTTTTCACCACTAACCTATTACTCCATTTGTCAGGTTATTTACAGCTAGAACCTAATTTCGGTTTCTAATGAAAGTAGCCGAATTTGGCGACAGCTAATGAATCCTGTAACTGTGAAAAAAATCAAGAATGAACCATTGGAGTATTGGAATGAAAAATTTGTTTTCTCAAGCGATCGCTCATATCAGTTCCCTGTTTAATGGACTGCAAGCAAAGCGCTTCTTGGCTGTTGTCCTAGTTGGTTTTCTCGTGCTGACGACAAATATTAATTCTGGACGCGATGACAAAGCCTTGCGTGAAACTGTCCGCGAACGAGTAGAACAGAATGATGCTCAAAGACCAAAAACAACAGGGCAATGGAATAGAGAAGCTCGTGAAACTGAAGACTCTCCTGGTGAACGGCTTCAGAAGATTGGCAAAGAATCAGCAGAAGCTTTCAAAGAATTTGGCTCAGGCTACGCAGAGGGTGCTAATAAAACTGCTGGTGACGTAAAAGAAGGTGCAGCAAAAGCAGCCGACAATATCTCCAGATAAGAAGTACGACACTGGCATTGAGTACTAGTACTAGCGATAGTTGCAATCTGCAATCGCACATGAATTTCTGAGTGCTTGCTTAAATCCTTAAATCTGCGCTGGGTAGACCCAGTGCAGATTTATAGTTTATAGATGTAATATGATGTCCGGCAAATCACCCTGAATATGTCATTGCGAGTGGAACGAAGTCAAACGACGCAATCGCAAAGTTTTTGGGATTGCTTCCCTTCGGTCGCAATGACGGTTATTTAAACGGACATGATATAATTAGGAATGGAAATCGGCAATCATGACTACTTCAAGTATTAGGAGTAACCCTAGCACAATCCAAGAAATCAGATTGCAAAGTTTTCTAGCTCTACCATGCTGACTTTTCCTAACAACCCAAGCCCAAATTTGCAAGATTGAAGCTAGAAGCAACCATCCGAAGAGAAGAAAGAAACCAGGGCCAGGGCCATAAAGAAAAAATCCAGTCCAATCCAACGGTTTTACCCCAGGTGCCATACCTAGAAGAATCAGGTAAAGGATAAGAATTCCACTAATGGCAGCGAGGATAAAAAACAAGAGCAGAGTGCCTAGATTCATTGGTGGTGCAATTCAAAGCTGTAATTGCAGAGAATGCCAGTAACTATTTAGTTAATTGGCGACTTTGTACAGCTATATACTATACCGTATACTGATTGCGGGGTTATTACTACGTTGGCTAGGTGCGATCGCAATCATGTCGTAGTGGTTAATGAATAATACAGAGGTGATCGCCCTACAGCCCTTCGGGCATCCTACGGCAGGCGCTGCGCTGAGTCCCGAAGGGACACGCTACGCGAACGCGCAATCGCGCATCGATAAGGTTAGTTAGACTCTTATAAAGCAAAATAGTGGCACTACTAAAAAGTTCTGTGAAGCTTTTTAGTAGTGCCAAATAATTTTCTTACACAAATCTAGCGCTAACAGCTAGAGCAAACGGTGCGTTACAGCAAAGGCTTAAACTCTCTTGCCTTCTTGCTTGGCTGTACCCATATCAACCACAGCACTACGCATAAAGTTAATCCGTTGCTCAAATTCCAGCTGCTTGATGCGGTTTACAAAGTCATTGGTGGATTCAGGCAGTTTGTAGTCGGAGGAAACTTGGATGACATTGCCCTGTTCCATACCCTGTGCTAGCAGTAGCCACACTTCCAGCCTGGCGCTGGATGCAAGAGCGTTGTAGGTTTGGGTAAAGGAGGATTCGTTACCACTGACAATATCTCGTTGTGCTTGCAGTTGTTGCTCTTGAGGCAAGGCAGCAATCTGGTCATATAGGGTAGTTGCAGGCTGAGTTACAGAGAAACCAGGGTCGGGATTGAGTTGCTCTTTGAGATCCAGATAGCCGTACCAAAGCAGACCAAGCTGGGTGTCGGCATCGAAGCGACGAAACTCATTTACAGCTTCTGTGGTGGTGTTATCGGTTGCGTAGGTCATAAAATTTTCCTAACTCTAAATTGCGTTGGATGAAGGGAGGAATCTCCTCTCCTTCAAATAAGTTAATAAATACATTCGGTAAGTTAACCCTGCATTTGATAGAGATAGGATTCACACCTAGAGACTGATGCAGCTTCAATAACTACTTACTAGGTATCGTTACAATGATTATGATTGCGGAAATTCTTCGCTAACGCCGATTACGATCGCTGAAGCAACCTTGATCTCAGTCCACAAACAACGACCCAATAAAGTACTGATGGTTACTGGCGATCGCGTCTTGCAGATAACTCTACACATAACTGATGCGATCGCCTTTGGTACGTTAACAAGCCAGTCTGACAGTGTTAAAGTGCGCCATCATCTAACGGTTATCCACAATGAGTCCTATCTAGATTAGTTAATTTTGAAGCGGCAAGTTCTGGCGATCGTTGTTGCACAGGAATGGTAATAGTAAACTCTGCTCCCTGTCCAGGTGCTGAAATACATTGCATCTGCCCTCTATGTTTAGAGACAATTTGATAACTAATGCTTAATCCCAAACCTGTACCTTTGCCAACAGGCTTTGTAGTAAAAAAGGGATCAAAAAGATGTTGCAAAACATCTTTAGTCATTCCCGGCCCATTATCTGCAATTTGAATAGAAACAAAATCATTGTCAACGATTGTAGTGCGAATCCGAATCTGGCTACGACAAGACTGAGCATTTTTAATCAGCGGCTCTTTTTCATACTCTTCTAAAGCATCAATTGCATTAGCAATCAAATTCATAAATACTTGATTGAGTTGTCCGGCATAACACTCTACTAACGGCAAATTTCCATATTCTTTTACTAGTTCAATACTTGTATGATTTGTAGTAGCTCTCAGTCGATTATGCAAAATTAAAAGTGTACTATCTAAGCCTTCGTGTATATCAACTGGCTTCATTTCCGCTTCATCTATACGAGAAAAGTTCCGCAATGACCGAATAATTTCGCGGATGCGATCAGCGCCAATCTTCATTGAAGATAACAGCTTCGGCAAGTCTTTAATCACAAATTTTAAATCCATTGCCTCTGCCTGCTCCTCAATTTCTAGCGATGGAGAAGGAGTATTTTTGCCATACAAATGCAAGAGGTAAAGCAAATCTTGAGTATATTGACTTGCGTGATTTAAATTTCCATAGATAAAGTTAACTGGATTATTAATTTCATGGGCAACCCCTGCCACTAGTTGTCCAAGACTAGACATTTTCTCACTTTGTACTAACTGGCTTTGAGTGTCTTGCAGTTGGCGAAAAGCAATTTCTAGATGATTGGCTTGTTCTCGATAACGAGTTTCTGATAGCTGTAAGGCTTGTTCTGTTACAATCCGCTCTTGGACTTCCTGTTTCAGCTGTTGATTTGCTTGTTGAAGTTCAGCAGTTCTTGCATCCACTCGTTTTTCTAATTCAGCAGTTAATTGTAAAAGTGCTTGCTCTGCGTTCCGGCGCTCTTGAATCTCTTGTTCTAAACGCAGAGAATGCTGTTGTAGTGTTTTTGTCAAGTTTCGCAGGTGTAGATGAATATTGACACGAGCTAAAACTTCTTCATGCTGCAATGGTTTAGTAATGTAGTCTACCGCCCCAAGATTCAATCCTTTTACCTTATCTACTGTTTCCGACAGTGCAGTCATGAAAATTACGGGAATATCTTTTGTACTTTCCTTAGCTTTTAAATGACGGCAAGTTTCAAAGCCATCCATTCCAGGCATAATCACATCTAACAAGATTAAATCAGGTAAAGCATACTCCACCTGTTCAATCGCATCTTCACCATCTTGAGCAACTAAAACTTGGAACCCTAGATCTGCTAGAAAATCGAATAGGACTCCTAAATTAGTAGGAGTATCATCAACAATTAAGATAACGTTGTTTTCAGAGTTTTCCTGGTTCATGATTAATTCCCTACACTTTTAAGAAATTCACGAATTTTTTTTACTTGAAAGCCTTTCGCTAACTGATGTAGTTCTTGGGTGAAGGGAAGGTATTGAACATTTGACGCTTGCAAGTGAGATGCTTGCTCAATAATTCCTTTGAGGTCACCTTTCATCGCTAAATTTAGCAGAGCCGTTATTTCCTCAAATGGAGGAAATACCATATTTTGTTCCTCAGAGTAAGACTGAGAATTGAAAACTTTTTCTACTCTATCTTGATAGATCCATTCTAATCCTAAATATTTTTGTAAATTGGCTAATAATTCTGGTAAACGAATTGGCTTAGGTATAAAATCATTGCAACCTACTTCTTTACTTTTTTGTTGATCAAAATCAAAAACACTAGCGGATGTACCAATAACTAAAATATTGTTGATATTTGGCGATCGCCTGAGCCTGCGGGTTGCTTCAAAACCGCTCATTGTCGGCATCATCAAATCCATCAATATGCAATCTGGCTGTAATTGTTCTGCTTTATTTAAACAATCTTGCCCATCCACTGCTTCTATAACCTCAAATCCCAGTGGAGCTAACATTTTCACTAAAATTGATCGGTTCTCTAATCTATCATCAGCAATAATAATTATGCGTTTATTACCTCTAAAACCTATGATATTTTGTTTTTCTTCTTTTACTAAGTCTGGAGATTTATCAACTTCTGGCAATTCTAAATCAAAAAAGAAAATACTGCCTTCGCCTAAAGTACTTTTAACCTGAATTTCTCCTCCCATCATCTGCACTAATTTTCGACTAATAGCTAGCCCTAACCCTGTGCCTTCAATTTTATGGTTGTTTTCACCTACTTGCTGGAAGGGCAAAAATATTTCTTCTAATTGTTCTGGAGCCATCCCTACTCCTGTATCTTCCACCTGAAACCTAATTTTGTTACTGTTGTGATAGCCCACTTTTAATCGGACTTCACCTACTTCTGTAAACTTCACCGCATTGCCCGATAAGTTAATTAAAATTTGTCGTAGACGTTTCTCATCTGCTTTCACGCCTTGAGGCAAGTTAGTGAATGGCTGATAAATTAAAGAAACACCTTTTTGTTGAGCGCGTATTTGGCAAATATCCGCAATACTTTCTAAAAATTGCGGTAAATGAAACTCGGTAGCATATAGTTCCATTTTTCGTGATTCAATCTTGGCAATATCCAAAACTTCGTTGATCAAATTTAAAAGGTGATCGCCACACTGATAAATGATATTTAGACTTTCTTTTTGGGAATTGGTTACATCTTTATCTCGTTGCAGAATTTGGGCATAACCTAAAATGCCATTCAATGGTGTGCGGAGCTCGTGGCTCATATTTGCTAAAAATTCACTCTTAGCACGATTAGCAGATTGAGCCACTGCTTCTGCTTTTTGTAAATGCATATTTTTTTCTTGCAATTCCTGCGTTCGCTCTTGGACTTTTGCTTCTAAAGTGGCGTTAGCCGCTGCCAAATCACTATAGAGCCGAGCATTTTCAATAGAAATTGCTGCTTGCGAAGACAAAAGTTTTAATATTTCTAATCTACCTGGAGTAAATGCTTCAGTAGTAAGATTGTTTTCTAAGTAGAGAATGCCGCTCAGTTTTCCTTGATGCAGAAGTGGCGTACATAATACTGATTTAGGCTTGTGGATAACAATATAGGGATCTGTCGCAAAAATCATTTCATGATCTGTATCGCTAAGTAAAACATTTTGCTGCGTTCTGGCTACATAATTAATCACAGATATGGGTAACTCATTACTAGTATTTACTGGCTTTGATTGCAGCAAAATTAAATCTTCTTGCTCGATTTGAGTTTGTGCTTCTATTAGCAAAGCACCGTCTACTTCTAAAATTAAATATCCTTTTTGAGCGCCTGCGTTCTCTAGAACAATTTGCATTAATTTAGCCAGTAACTTACTCAAAACAATTTCACCAGAAAGAGCTTGAGATGCTTTCATTACTGTAGATAAATCTAAAGCTTGGGAACTATCTTCTGTAAGACTAGTTTTTGTCAGGGTATGTTCTTTATTGATAGGTAGCTTATGCAATCGAGAAAAAATTTGTGGATATCTCGATTCTAAGTCTTGGACTTTAGCTTTTGCTCCCCAGCGAACATATCCATAATGAGCATCAGTGAGATAGACTTGAGCAATTTTATTTTTGCCACACGACAAATAAAACTCTGCTGCTAGTTCATTTGCTAGAGCTTCTTCTTGGATATATCCCTGTTCTTTAGCTCCTTGAATAGCTTTGTCATAATATTCTATTGCTTCTACAATATTTCCTAATATACGTGCTTTCTCTGCTTCTACTAAATCATGTTTATGTTGGAAATTACAGGGGGCATAAAACGCCCATTTTTGCATAATTTCTTGATTGATTCCAACTTTATTTAGGGCTTCTTCTCGTTCTTGTTCTGAAAAGCTAGGTGCTATAGCAAGCAAAGAAAGAGAATAATAGAAATTATGGATAGCTGTAACGACCTGATTAAGGGCACTTTCGGCATATTCTAAAGCTAGAGATGCATTAGCGATCGCATCAACATAATTTTTAAATAAATAATTATAAAATACTTGAGAAACATATACTGAAAAAGCACACATATAATTTTTAGATTCAATTAAGTCTTGCAATAACTTTTTATCAGTAACTGTTTGACCATTGAAAATATATTCTTCTTCAGCAATATTAATAAGTTTTAAGGCTAATCTTCTAAATGGGTTAATACAAGAAATAGGTAAAATTTGCTTTAGCTGAACCATATAATTTAAGTATTTATTTTGTTGATTAGTAACTAATTCCAATGATTCACCAGTAAAAAATAGGTGGTCGCAATAATATGCAGAATTGTAGCCAGCCCATCCTAAATCCCCAGTTTCCATACCACTTTCAAATCCTTCTAACATCGGAGATAGAGTACTATTAATATGTTCTTTCCAAGGTCTGATAAAAGTGTTAAATACTAAATTAATTTTGCATTTTAGTTCGGTAGCTCTAAATTTATTTAACAATTTTAAAGCTAGTTTTCCAGATTGATATCCAGCATCTATTTCTCCTAAAACTCCCGATAAAACTAAACCATACTGACAATATACAAAAGCAGCAATTTCTGAATGACCATGTTCAATACAGAGGTTGACCATCGTCAGGATAACCTGCACATAAATGTTAGGAGCAGCAATAAACGCTGGTGGAACAATAACCATCAAAATACGTAGAGCTGCCAATTGCGAAACATCAGTCATAGCAGGCATATCTTCTAGGTCTTCCAACTCAGGCAATTGCGGTGTCAATTTCTGATCGTTTGGTAAACTTGCAAGTGAGACGCCTAGCATTTGCAAAACTTGTAGCGCTATATCGATGGCTTTCAGCAATTGATTTTGAGCAAGACAAAACTGGATTTGTAGTTCGTATACTTGCACTCTGTCCAGCAGTGTTGCAGCTCGTTGGAGAACGATTTCAGCCAAGATAGCTGCTCGCTCAAAGTTAGTGTTTAAATATTCTGCTGATACTGCTTCAACATAAAGAGCTAGTGCTAGGTCATAGTGACTTTTCCAACTCTCTTCTACAAGAAGTGCTATTCCTGCTGTTAAATACTTAACGGCAGTTTCATAAGCTGTTGCTGCCTTGGCTTTTTTAGCCGCGATTAGATTAAGTTTTGCTAGCTCATATTTTTGGGTTTGCTGAGTAATCAATTCAGATCCAATATTTAATTGGTTAACAATCTCAAAAATATTTTCCTCTAACTTAGTTTCTGAAGTATTTTTCAGCAGTAGTTCACCGATTTTTAAGTGAGTTTGTTGTTTTTGACCATCTGGGATTAGAGAATAAGATGCCTGCTGCACGCGATCGTGCAAAAACCTATAGGCAACTTTTAATTGTTCGGTTGGCTGCTGGGAGGCGACTTCAGCATCAAATGCAAGAGGAATTTTATAGGAATTGCTTAAGGGTAAAACTAATCCTGCTTGCAGAGCTTCCCATAATTCGTTGGCAGTTTCTGTTTGAGATTTCTCGTTAACAATTGCTAAAAATTCTAAAGTAAATTTGTCTCCAATACAGGCAGCTAATTTTAAAATATTGATTGTTATTGGTGATAGCCTTTGAACCTGACTGACCATTAATTCAACAACATTGGCAGTTATATTAATACCTTGTAAGCACTCAATATTCCATTGCCAAATACCTTCAACAAAATTAAATACTAATAAATTCTCTTGATATATAAATTTGAGCAATTGAGTTAGGAAAAATGGATTTCCTTGAGTTCTACCGAAAACTAATTCAGCTAATGGTTTAATTTTTGAAGGAATGCTGCGTAGAGTATCAGCAACTAATTGATCAACACAGTTAATATCCAGAGGTTGCAGAACAATATTATTGATAATAGTTCCAGCCCGTTGAATCTTCTCTAAAGTATTGAGTAAAGGATGAGTAGCACTGACTTCATTATCTCGATAAGCTCCAATTAACAATAAATATTTGCTGTCTGGCTCGGTCATAATTAACTCGATCAGTTTCAAAGAAGCTGAGTCTGCCCACTGTAAGTCATCCAGAAATATAACTAGAGGATGTTCAGGTTTAGTAAATACGTGAATAAACTGATGAAATACCCGATTAAACCGATTTTGAGATTCCGATGCGCCTAATTGCGGAACCATAGGTTGAGAACCGATAATTTGTTCAATTTCGGGAATTACATCTATAATTACTTGACCATTAGTACCAAGGGCTGCTAAAAGCTCAAATTTCCACTCTGATAAAGATTCTGCATTTTCTGTTAACAGTTGCCGCATTAATTCTTGAAAAGCTTGAATTAAAGAAGCATAAGGAATATTGCGTTTAAATTGATCGAATTTACCAGAGATAAAATACCCCCTCTGGCGCAAAATTGGTTTATGAATTTCATTTATCAAAGAAGATTTGCCAATTCCAGAGTAACCTGAAACCAGCATAATTTCAGTTTTACCATTACTGATTTGCTCAAATGCATTTAGTAATGTAGTTACTTCTTGCTCTCGACCATAAAGTTTTTGGGGAATGATAAATTGGCCGGATAAATCTAATTGACCAATTGGAAAATTAGCAATTTCACCATTGTTTTTTAGTTGCTGGAGGCACTGTTCTAAATCTGCTTTTAGACCCAGCGCATTTTGATATCTATCTTCAGCGGATTTAGCTAATAGTTTCATAACAATTTTAGAAACTACCAACGGAACTTCTGAATTAACTTTGTGAGGCAAAGATGGAATTTTGGCAATGTGGGAGTGAATTATTTCTAGAGGATCACTAGCATCAAAAGGTAGCAAACCAGTCAACATTTGATAAAATGTAACTCCTAGAGAGTAAAAGTCGGTGCGATAATCAAGTGACCGATTCATTCTGCCAGTTTGCTCAGGAGACATATAGGCGAGAGTGCCTTCTAGTAATTCGGGACTGCTAATAGTTTGGTTTTCCCTAAATAAATGTGATGAAATGCTAAAATCTATAATTTTAACAGTTAAATTGTTTGTGTTAATAACAATATTGTCTGGCTTAATATCTTTATGAATAACTTGTTTGCCGTGAATATTTGCTAAAGAAAAGGCTAGTTGTATAGCAATTTCAAGAAAACTTTTTAATGATAATTTATTTTTATCAATAAAATTTTTCAAAGATGTAGCATTTAAATCTTCTAAAATAAGGGCTAACCCATTTTGATGATTTTCTAACCCTAAAGCTTTGATAACTCCTTCAACCTCTATCAAGCTTTTAAGTACCTTATATTCATGTCTGAGTTGAGTTAACTCTTCTAAGGTAGGATATTCGGCTTTAAGAACTTTAACGATGACTGAAGTTGCATCTATCTGTTTAATAGCGCGATATATAACGCTATAAATGCCTTCATACAAGGTTTCAGTAGGAACATAGCCAGGAAGCGCTAGCATCATTTTTATTGTGTAGAACGATAATTAAGGTAAATGGAACTGCTGAAATTGCAAAAATGTTTTGATTGACCCATTAATGGTTCCCAATCAAATGGATAAAGTTTTGTAAGCTAAATAAAACTAAATCTTTAGCCAATGTCCGCGGTTCCCAGTAACTCGACAACGCGACATCGCTCAGAAACGATCTACTGTCACAGTTGCGCCAGTGCTGTCTTGCGACCGTAGAACGCTGATGTATCTACAGCATTGTCCTAATCCTGTTGAGGATTTGCTCGTCAGCTTGCTTGCTCTTCACCTGACAAAACGGGGGATACAAAATCTGCCTTAATTAATTCCAGCCCAAACGCCCGGAAGAGATATTCTAACGGTTGGCGATTAACCCCCAGTTCGCGCTTACTAATGCGGGCAAGGGTATTGAGTGATCCCTAAAGTTTTTACCCCAGGTTTCCTCAGATTCTGCTCGCTGTTTTGCTGCTTGAAATCGCTGTCACCCTTGAGGCGATAGGATGACTCCTCTAACCCGCCCATGAGCAGAGCTACCATGCCTAGATTTGGCCATATTGGAATCCATAGATAAGTCAGCAGTGCTAGAGGGTAGAGCAAGCTCTTTGAAAGCTTTGCTAGCGTAGATCAATCAGCAGTGCGTTTACATACTTACTGGAGGATATCAGGTTTAATCGACCCCGACTTACTCCTCACTACTACTCCATCACAAAGTTTGTCTGTGGGGATAGAACGACGAAGTTGCGTTTTAACTCAAACAACTTGAGCGTTCGCACATTGAATTAACGTTGAAGAATGAAGGCAACAGCTGAAAACTTTCCCAAATTGGCACAGTGGCTCTATAACGGTTATAACAAGCCAAATGTTTAGTAAATGCACCCTTGACACTCCATTGCACCGTATAAACTTACCTTGACTTTTGCCTGCAAATAGTATCCATTCATACAATTTAGTGTTCTTTTCCTAGTTTTTGGGTGTAACTGAGTAACTTAATTGCCCTACTTTGCCTGATCATGCGATTTTGGCTATATATTTTACTGCTGAAAAGTTAGAGCGATCGCTTGTCTATAAAACTTACGGATGAAAACTAAAAATCAAGGGTTTGGGTTGTAGGGGAGCAAAATCCTTAAGCCCTTACACCCAGTTGTGGCAGACAAAGTTTGTGTGTAAATTGGGGAGTGCAATACAACTTAGGAGTTGGAGGAAAGGGAAAGCATCAAGTCAAGGATAAATTCTTTTTGCTTATGTGAAAATTTCTATACCCTATCTTAGTATTAACTGCTATAAGTATTTAGTTTTTGTGTCAGCTGTGTTGACTAATCAGAACAATTTTATTTCTAGGGCACAGTTGTCGCTATAAGAGGTAAGCGTGGATAGACGTAACTATGCAAAAATTTAAAAGGTTGCTTAGGAAAAAATTTTATATTGATTATGGATTTTACACTCAATCAACTAATTAAATGGTTAATATTGGCGCTGTTATTTCCTTTAGTTTTTCTCAATGGCTGGCTGGCATTTAGATTTTTTGAATACTTTCAACCAATAGTGACAATTTTTGTTTTATCGACTTTGCTAGCTTTCATTTTAAACTACCCTGTTTCGGTTCTCCAAGAAAGAGGGCTTAAACGTAGCTACGCAGTAGGAATAGTTTTTACATTAACTTTGGTAATTTTAATTGCTGTGGGTATTACATTGCTACCTATTGTTTTAGAGCAATTTCATGAGATAGTTAAACTTCTTCCCCAATGGATTGACTCTAGTGAAGAGAAAATTAAAAATATCAATGATTTTGTGTTAAGCCAAAATGTAAAAATTAATTTTAGTCAAATGTTAGCTCAAATAACTGAGCATTTGCCTAACGAATTAGAATACCTTGCAGACAGAATTTTAAGTATTATTAGAGACACAATTGATAGCGTCTCCGAGGCAATAGTAACAGTGGTATTGACTTTTTATTTGCTATTGGATGGGCCAAGAATTTGGGATTCAATATTTCAAAAATTACCTTGGAGCTTTAGTCAGAAAATCAGACAGTCTCTTCAACAGAATTTTCAAAATTACCTAATTGGTCAAGTGAGCCTAGCTTTTTTGATGGGCGTTTCTGAAACGTTAATGTTTTTAGGTTTCCAAATTCAGTTTGCTTTACTCTTTGGGTTGGGAGTTGGAACTTTAAGCTTAATTCCCTTTGGAGATGTTGTTAGCCTAGTTTTAATTACTTTAATAATAGCGTCACATGACTTTTGGTTAGCAGTGAAGATTTTTGCTGTAGCTTTTGTTATTGATCAGTTAATTGACCAGGCGATCGCACCTCGTCTGTTGGGTCGTTTTACAGGAATTAGGCCTATATGGGTTATAATTTCTTTGTTAGTAGGAACCTATATTGGCGGCGTATTAGGGTTGTTAATTGCTGTACCTTTAGCTGCTTTTATCAAAGATATAGCAGATGGGTTTGTTTCAATATCCGGTTATTCCAAAAATGCTATTGCTGTTGAAGAAGTGCCAGAAATTTTTAAGGAGGAATCAACATCTTAATAAATAAGTGTTAATTGCCCTTTATGATAATGGCAAATAGATGCTTTATTTGTTGCAGATGCCGCACTTTAGACTGAAGAAAATTTGCAACAAATGAAACATTTGCGCTGGGTATCGAGAGTACCAGTTACCCTGACTGCGGCAAAAATGCTGTTAGATAACATGCCTCAAGAAGCATTTAATCAAAGTGTAAGGTCTGGGTATCGGATTGCGCTAAGTTGTAGTGAGTACGCAGGTGTACAACAGCGCTGGTTCGTCGTTGAAAGCCAAGCAAGAAAGGATGCTGAGATCCTTTATTTTTTACTTCCAGTGTATTCCTCAATTCTACTGAGCGAGTTGCTGCACTAGCAATGGTTATGGGTTTGTGTCTGCTTGTGTATAGTATGGGTCAAAAAGCTTTACGTCAAGCCTTAGAACGAGCCAAAAAAACTATTGATAATCAGTTGGGTAAACCAACTTCTACTCCAACCTTACGTTGGGTGTTCCAATGTTTTATGTCCATTCATTTGGTTACTGTCGCCCAAATAAAGCAAATTGCTAATTTAACCCATGAAAGGCAATGGATTCTCCTGTTTTTTGGTGCTCCTTGTCGAAAATATTATCTTCTTTCTTAACTAACCTGCGGAATGTGAGTTTAAAGATTAGTGGAAATAGCCTGCACAGGACACGTGGGTATACACTGTTCACAGACAATGCAGCGCGATCGCGTGAATGTCAATTTGTATGTGTCAGGATTAAGGGTAAGGGCTTCGGTGGGACAAACCCCAGTACACAAACCACAGTCAACACAGACATCTTCATCAATGACGATTTCACCTAAGCTATGAGAAACATTAATATTCTGCGATCGCATCCACTCAATTGCTGCATTCAACTGATCAATATCCCCCGCTAGTTCTACTACCAGCTTGCCAATTTGGTTCGGGGCCACCTGGGCACGGATAATATTGGCGGCTACATTGAACTCTTTTGCCAGTCGGTAGGTAACTGGCATTTGTATAGCACGTTTGGGAAAGGTGAGGGTAACTCGTTTTTTCACTGATTTCGCAGAGGTGGTTCTACTTTCTAGGGTACTGGGAGTTTTAATACCCTGCATAGCAACGTCGCTAAATGTTCGCTATCTTGCAAAACAGAACCCTAAAGGTAGGTTAGGGTTAGCGTCAGTTAGACTAAAGATGATAATGCTTAATAAGTTTTAATAATTCTGTTATGGCTACGGATTCACCTGTTGATTCACCTGTTAAACCTGAATCCAAACTTGGGGCGCGTGTGAGAAATTTCTTAATTGCAATAGTAGCAATTGCCCTCAGCGTTGCCCTGTTTTTGGGACTGCGTAGCGAAACAACTTCGGCTTCCCTTACCAAATTGGATGAGGCTTCCATACCCCTAGAAGTAGCTATTAGCAACGGTAAGCCTTCGCTAGTGGAATTTTACGCTGATTGGTGTACTGTCTGCCAGAAAATGGCTCCAGATATCGCCCAGCTAGAACAGCAATATGCTGAAAAGCTGAATTTTGTCATGCTGAATGTGGATAACACCAAATGGCTGCCAGAAATGCTGAAATATCGAGTAGATGGAATCCCCCATTTTGTTTTTTTAGGTAAGGATGGGGAGACTATAGCGCAAGCAATTGGCGATCAACCCCGTACAGTGATGGCTAGCAACTTAGAAGCTTTGGTTACTGGTTCATCTCTTCCCTATGCCCAAGCTAACGGACAAATTTCTAAATTTTCAGCACCAGTTACCCCAACAACTAGTCAAGATGACCCCCGCAGTCATGGTAACCAAGTAGTAAATTAGCAAATTCATAATTAAATCTCTCCCCTTTTATTCAAGGCGATAAATAAATAAAAATTGTCACTTGTTTAAAGGGGGCAGGGAAAAGCTTATCTGACAATAATAAATTTTATACTTTAAGAATTCAACATATAAATTACCCATTTTATGCATAGTATTAAACTTTAATTATTAGATTGATAGATTTTGTAAATGTTATAGTTTAACTAAAAACCGCAAATATTTTAAAAATATAGTATTTAATATATTATATTCATATTTAATCTAAAATAATTTGAATCTTCTCTTCACCTTACTTGTTTTTAGTGAAAAATATTGGCATTAAAATAGGCTTTTGTTAACAGGCCATAACTTTATCAAAATTCCAGTTTGTTTTGATAGATACAACAACCTCATACTTCAGCAAACTATAGTCGAAATAGGCTGGCTTAACTACTGGCTTTTGTCATTAACAATATAATACTTTAACTAAAAGCCAATTAGTTCAGTTAGTGATGTTGATACGTTGAAGATTCCCTAGCCTACTAGGAAATAAGAATATATTTGCCAACTTTTTCAAGAAGATGAAGAGTATCCAGGCTTAACTGAACCCGATTGAACAACAAGATTGCGATTTAGTTAAACTTTATGCCTCTGTTCAGTAAAGTCGACTTTTTACAATATGTACGATGTACGTATCAAAATATTTGTGTAGAGACTTATTAAACTCTTGGCTAAATCATTTAACTAGGGTTTAAAAGGGTAACTATTCAGAACATTTATGGTTGGTTCAGAGATTATACTTACTGGATTTTAGTCCGATACAGTTCAGTTAGCGTTAGAGATTCTCCCAAATCCACCTTTATTAGAGGGTTAGTTGGATTTTAGGCAATAGAGAACCGCCATAAATGTAGGACAGATCCATCAAGTAGATTTCACAAATTTTCTCATATGAACACAACACTTCAAGTTCAGTACAAACAAACTGCTCTGATTACCGGAGCTGCTAGCGGAATCGGCTATCAGTTAGCATATATTTTCGCTCTTAATAATTATAATTTGGTACTAGTAGACAAAATGGCACAAAAACTCACTAATGCTGCCGATAAAATACAGCAGGAATGTGGCATTTTAGTCAAAACTATTGTCAAAGATTTATCTATAAAAACATCACCTGAAGAAATTTTTACAGAGTTGCAACAAGAAAATCTCAAGGTTGATGTCTTAGTAAATAATGCAGGATTTGGTATCTATGGATTATTTAACGAAACCAGCCTGAATGCTGAATTGGAAATGTTACAAGTAAATTTAGTATGTCTTACCCATTTAACAAAGTTATTCCTTAAGGACATGGTTAAGCAAGGTGAGGGAAAAATATTAAATGTTTCCTCAGCTGCTGCTTTTCAACCAGGCCCTTTAATGGCAGTTTATTTTGCTACTAAAGCCTATATTTTATCCTTTTCACAAGCACTTGCTAGTGAATTAGAAGGTACAGGCGTTACAGTAACTGTACTTTGTCCAGGGCCAACAGAATCTGCTTTTCATGAAAGAACAGGTGTGGCAGGTGCTAAACAAGTGAAGGATAATAAAATGATGGATGCGGAAACAGTAGCCAAAATTGGCTATCATGCCTTAATAGAAGGTAAAACTGTTGTTATTCCTGGATTGAAAAATAAAATACTTGCTGAAGTTGTCAGATTTACACCTAGAAATTTGGTAACTAAGATTGTGAAAAGTATGCAGGAAATTAAATAGTAATAGCTAAATATTGGCGATCGCTATTTACTTAAATATACAGGATATGCAGAAGCGATCGCCCTTGACTTCAGCCTTTTGTTAGCAGCTTTGTCCGAGCGATCGCCTCTTATTAGTTATACTTCTATCCCTCTATGGCATGGGATGGAAAAGTAAGTCGGGGAAAAATCTGTTAAATATAGCCCAGGTAGAGAAAGCAACTGATACCGCAACAACGGCAAGAACTGGCGCTAGAGAAAGATACCTTAGAAAATAGCCTTTTTGGTCGTTTGTTTTCTGCATAGAGTACCTTGTAGAACAAGTTAATAATTTAAGCTGAACGCTTATATTTTCTGAATAAACCAGGAATTTCTTCGTACCTGGTATACAGCACAATCAAAGAATAATTCTGTTATTACTAGAATTAAATTTCAAATTGACTGTACATTAAACAGATTAATTATTAATAATTTAATAAGCTTCTAACTAAAGTAATGAATAATCTTAAATCTTAGATTTTAAAAATCTATCTTTTGATTGATTTTAATAATCACATAGGTTCAGGAAACATGGATACTAATGGGTAGAACCTGTAAAAGTACTATATTAGCTTGAAAAAATAAAAGTAACCCTCAATTTCATAGGCTTAAGAATGAGTCAAAGCTTTGAAAACTAAGGGTTTCGTATTTTATCGTAACCAAAGTTACAATAAAGTATTGGCTTCAAAGTAGAATCGTCAATTTTCTAAGTTTTGATGATACGACTCCAAAATTCCGCTGCGGATAATTAGTTGCGGCCACATTAACAAGAAAAACCCCATCCACATCAATATAGGTATAGAAACAATAATTGTTAGCCAGATAATTTTAAATAGTAACCAGCTACCACCAATTACCGTAACACCCGTGAGTAGTATAGACCAAGGTTGACACCACCAAGGTTTGTACTTCCAAGGATTTATAGGTTTTTGTTCTGACATTGGTTTTAACGAGCAAATTTATCAATTATCCTTTAACAAGTGTAAGCTTAAAAGCAGCACCGTAGGAAAATGATAAATTTTGTTTAGTATTGTTTGGTATTAATTGGGCTTCCATTCTTTTAAGGATATGTATTCGTTAAGCACCAAATCTAAAACCTGTATTTCACCGCTAGGACTTAAAACACGAAACCAATAAATTGTATCAATGTGGTCTACATGATTTTCAAATACTCGAACTGTGTAGTAAGGTTCTTCGGGAGTAGGTGAACTATCAACAGTCGCTGCAACACGTATAGTTCCTTTAGAAAGTCGGGCAATTTCTCGCGCTTTACGTTGCACTATGGGCAATTTCCAGACTAAGTTGAAAGCTGCTTCTTCATCCAGCTTGCTTGTAGCCTGAGAAACTTTTATAGTAGTAGTTTCGCCCAATACAGTAAATATTTTTGCAGAATTTAGCCCCGTCTGAAAACGATTTGTAGGACTCTGAGCAATAGTTCTATGTCCTGCTAGCACTATAAAAAATGAAGCAATTAGAGAACTATAGACCAATCGTTTCATGAAGCTACTCGTAAGCATTTTGTCTACTTTTTGTAAAGTCCAGCATTTTCAGGATAAAAGAACAATTATTATAGCTATAAGTTAGAAAATTAGTATTACAATCTCCTGCTCTAGCCATTAGTCCTTCTTTAAAGAAGACACAGCAGCCCCTATATTTGTTCCCGTAAAAACGGCAATTTAGACATTTTTCTGCGCTAATCATAGTGCATGATCAATGTCTTTGATTGATACTTAATTCTAACTGAGCAGTTGTTTTTCCCTTGTCCTCTTGTCTTTCCTGCTCTTCTAGTTTGTTCCTAGTTCTCCATTAACTCACGCACTAATTGCGCCAATTTATCAGCACTATCAGGAATAGCGATCGCTTTTGCTTTCTCTCCCATTTTTGCTAAATCTTCGGGTGAGCGCAACAAATTTAAAACTTGATTTTGCAAAATTTCTGCTGTTAACTCTGATTGTTTAAATGCTAACGCTGCACCAGCTTTCGTAAAAACTTCTGCATTGTAAGTTTGATGGTCTTCAGCGGCAAAGGGGTAAGGAATTAAAATTGCTGGTGTGCCACACACAGCAAGTTCGGTTAAGCTACCAGCACCCGAACGACTAATCGCTAAATTTGCTCGTCGCAACAATGCTGCCATATTGTCGTAAAACGGCAAGACTATGTATTGCGGATGCTTCACACTATCTGCTTCTGGATCTTTATCCCCAGTCAAATGCACTACATAAGCACCAGTATCAAACCAAGCTTGAGCAGACTGGCGGACTAATTTATTAATACCAACCGCCCCTTGACTACCACCAAATACAATAATTAAGGGAACTCCATTGGGAATAGGTAAATCCAGCGATGCATCAATTCCTTCATCTAAAAATTGCGATCGCACCGGAGTACCCACATAGACATTTTTAGCACGAGGCAAATACTTAGCAGCTACTTCAAATCCTAACGCCACCGCACTACACCAAGGCCCAAAAAAGCGAGTGACTTTACCTGGTAAAGCGTTGGATTCGTGAAAAACTACAGGTATACCTAAAGAACGCGCCGCAATCACTGCTGGGCCAGCAATATAACCCCCAGTGGTTAAAACTCCTTGAAATTTCCTCTGTTTTAGCAGTCGCCTCACTTCAAAAATGGAACCGATGAGTTTTCCCAAGATACGTAGAGACGATATGCTAAAACCTTGCTGAAACCCTTCGACTGCAATAGTATTCAAGTGATATTGTTTGGGGACAAGCTGAGTTTCTAACCGATTGGGGACACCCAACCATTCAATTTCATATTCTGGCAATTTCTGTGCCAGTGCGATCGCTGGAAACAAGTGTCCACCAGTCCCACTGGCAGCAATTAGTAATCTGATCGGTGCTGTTACCATCAAACCTCTACCGTTTAGCGCCTAGCTTCACTAAGATAAAACAATTTCCTCACCTTCTCTACTGAAATCAGTAAACTCTTACCAATGGCTAACATTATCACTTTATTACTGAGAAACCAACGCAGGTTCCCCAACAGAATCTGGCTAATTTTATTTCTGTTGACAGTTGGCTTCACAAGTGGTTTGCAATACGCTCAAGCTATTACACCGCAGAACTTGCTACCCTTCGAGCAGCCTGCTTCTGCGCGTCCCCAAACTGGGAAAACTGCTCAACAAAGTGCCCCCCAAAATGCACCCCCCGAGCTGAAAAATTTGTTGACGCAAATTGATGCAGCAGCAAGCATTGGCGATGTCAAAAAGGTAATCGAATTTTACAGTCCTAATTTTACACATGGAGATGGATTAAATCGCCAGACTCTAGAAAAAGCCTTGATTGAACTTTGGAAGCGACATCCTCAATTAAAATACACCACACAACTTCAATCTTGGAAATCTGAAGGCAATGGCATTATCGCCGAAACAGTCACTAATATAACTGGGTTACCTTCTTCTAACAGTAATAATCTTGCTCTCAATGCCACAATTAAATCTCGCCAGCGCGTTACAGGTGGAAAAATTGTCCGTCAAGATATTTTATCGGAACGTACCCTACTAACTTCTGGTAGCAAGCCACCCCAAGTTGATGTCAAGTTACCACAGCAGGTGAAAGTTGGCCAGCAGTATAATTTTGATGCGATCGTTCAAGAGCCACTAGGTGATGATTTTATACTAGGAACAGCCCTCGAAGAGCCTATCCAAGCAGACAAATATCTTAACCCCACACCTGTAGATTTAAAATTACTTACGTCTGGCGGAATTTTTAAAGTCGGACGTGCACCATCTACCCCTGGTAGCCATTGGATTTCTGCTGTCATCCTCCGCGGAAATGGAATGACAATGGTAACACAGCGCTTGCAAGTAGTGAAATAACTGGAGGCTGGGGACTGGGGACAAGGGGCAGGAAGCAGGGAGAAACTAATCAAATTTACTACAGAGCATAAAAATATTAATTCCCCAATCCCCAATCCCCAATCCCCAATCCCCAATCCCCAATCCCAACCTTAGTCATTAGTTCCGAATTGTTGGACAATTAACACTGGACTCTTGACTTCAAGTAACAATGATTTCCCTGCAAAATCAAATCGTTCTGATCACTGGCGCAAGTAGTGGTATTGGTACTGCTTGTGCCAAAATCTTTGCTGGTGCGGGTGCAAAACTGATTCTGGCGGCGCGACGCTTAGAACGTTTACAGCAGCTAGCAGATTTACTCAATAAAGAGTTTGCGACTGAGGTTCATTTATTACAGCTAGACGTGCGCGATCGCTCTGCTGTCGAATCTGCTATCTCTACCCTACCCCCCTTTTGGTCTAACATCGATATTCTAATTAACAATGCTGGCCTCAGTCGTGGTTTAGACAAGTTGCATGAAGGTAACTTTGAAAACTGGGAAGAAATGATTGATACCAATATTAAAGGTTTACTTTACCTTACCCGCTATGTTGTTCCGGGAATGGTCAGCCGCGATCGTGGTCATGTGGTAAATATTGGTTCAATTGCGGGGCATCAAACCTATCCCAATGGTAATGTTTATTGTGGTACAAAAGCCGCAGTCAGGGCTATTTCTGAAGGCTTAAAACAAGATTTACTTGGAACTCCTGTAAGAGTAACTTCCGTTGATCCGGGGATGGTAGAAACGGAATTTAGCGAAGTCCGCTTTCATGGTGATAACGAACGTGCCAAAAAAGTTTACCAAGGGCTAACCCCTCTTACCCCAGAAGATGTAGCTGATGTTATATTTTTCTGCGTCACGCGATCGCCTCATGTCAATATCAATGAAGTTGTGCTAATGCCTGTCGATCAAGCTAGTGCCACTCTGGTGAATCGGCGCAGTTAAAATGAGGACATTACAACGAAGTTGAGCTGCGTAAAGCAATGCAGAACACTACCAATGCGGAAGAAGTACTTGTACTGGAAGATGGACAAACGCCACCTACCGGGACTACCATTCCACCACGCCAGCCCAAGTGGAATGACACATTTAAGTACATTGCCAATCCCGATCAGTTCTGCCGCCAAAATCTCCAAGAGTATGGCCCCATTTTCAATACAAGAGTCTTTGGCCGCACCACCATCTTTGTAGGCTCCGCTAAAGCTATTCAAATGGCATTTAACGGGGATTTAAAATATACAGAGATTGCACTGCCAGCAACCACAATGGATATGTTCGGTGAGTACAGCCTGTTTCAGCGCCCTGATTTGCACCGTCAGCGCAAAAATGCACTGGCTCCTGGTCTTACTGGTCGTGTACTTGATGGCTATACACCCCACATCAATGATGTGATTGTGCGTGGTATTCAGGATTGGGCTACTCCAAGTAGACTGTCATTGTACCCAGCAGTAGAGAAAATCTGCTTTGATATACTTACCCCTCTACTGTTGGGAATTAACTTAGATGACTCTGATTCTGCCACTTTCAAGGAGCTACCTGTTACCTCCAAGGCAGAGCTAAAAGCTTTGTACAAGACATACTTCGATGGCTTCTATGGTTTATCTAAATGGAAGTCCCGTTTTACAAAATATGGGCGGGGACTTTTAGCACGCGCCAAGCTTATAGAATTTATGCGTGCTGTAGTGCATCGCCGTCGCACAGAAGGCAAAATTAACCCTAGTGCGGATTTTCTCTCGATGATGCTAGCAAGCCAGCAAGAAAATCCTGATGGGGTGTTTAGCGATGAGCTAATTGAAAATCAGTGCTTGCTACAGTTATGGGCTTCACATTATGAAATTTCTGGGCTGGTATCTTCACTTATGTACCAACTTGCCCAATATCCACAGGTGATACAGCAACTGCGGGAGGAGCAAGCAACTGTGCTAGGTGAAAACAGTAATGTGAATATGTTCTCACCTGAAAATTTAAAGCAAATGGTATTTTTAGAGGCGACAATCAAGGAGACGCTACGTATCCTACCTCCTAGTTCTACAGCCAGTCGCCAGCTGACCAAATCTGTAGTTTTGGATGGTGTACTTTACAAAAAAGGTTGTGTCCTCATCGCAGAACCACGGCTTGCACACATCATACAAGAACACTTTCAGCAGCCAGAAGTATTTGCTCCAGAACGTTTTCTCCCAGAACGAGGAGAGGGTAAAATGTACGAATTTATCCCCTTTGGCGGCGGCGTACACGCTTGTCTAGGAGCGCAGATGGCGATGGTGGTTACAAAAGTATTCGCATCTCATGTGCTACAGGCGTTTGACTGGGAGGCAACAGACGAGCCAAAGTTTGTGCAGTTTCCCCTGAAGAAGCTCAAGGATGATTATCAAATTAAGATTATACGCCGTGTGTGAAAAATAGCCACGCAAAGCAAGTAGATTATTCATCTTTCATAAGGCATAACTTTTAGGTCGCAGGCAAAAAACGTCTGCGATTTTTACTTCGTTAAGTTGCAAGTCATAATCATTTCGACTATGATTTAATAAGACAAATCAAATCAATAACCCCAGCTATGGAAAGCCTTGTCATCGGTGCGATTGCTAGTTTAGGAGCAGGACTTGCCACAGTCATCGGAGCTTTACCAGTTTTACTCCCAATAAATCTGACGCAGCGCGTACAAGGAATTATGTTGGGGTTTGGAGGAGGAGTAATGTTAGCAGCGACATCCTTCTCATTAATTATGCCTGCAACAGAGGCAGCAATAGCTCAAGGTCAATCCAAAGCAAATGCAGCTTTAATTATTGTTGTGGGAATATTGCTAGGCGGACTATTTCTGCAACTAGCACATCAGCTTTTGCCCCATGAACACTTCTTTAAAGGACAAGAAAATGTTCGCTACAATAACCTCAAGCGAATTTGGTTATTTATTGCTGCAATTACTATTCATAACTTTCCTGAAGGATTAGCTGTAGGAGTTAATTTTGGCAATGACAACATCGCTGACGGGATACCCGTTGCTTTAGGAATTGGTTTACAAAATATCCCAGAAGGCTTAGTAGTTGCCTTATCTTTAGTATCTGAAAAATATTCAGCAGGTTATGCTTTGTGGATTTCGCTGCTTACAGGTTTAGTCGAACCAATTGGCGGTTTGATTGGTTTAGGTGTGGTGAGTATAGCTAATTTTATTTTGCCTTGGGCAATGGCATTTGCAGCAGGAGCAATGTTGTTTGTGATTAGTGATGAAATTATTCCTGAATCTCATCGCAAAGGCTTAGAACAAGAAGGAACCATCGGTGTGATGATTGGCTTTGTCATCATGATGTTTTTAGATATTGCTTTAGGATAAGCCCTGATTTATAAGTTTTTTTGCCCGATGAACCGATTGATGCATAGCCTTATACCAATTCTCTCAAATTTGCTCACAAATTTAAATTTAAACAACCAAATTAAATCTGAGCTTTATAATTACGAATTACAAAATAAAACTTACCGAATAAGTCTTAGTATTCGCAGCCCTAAAAATAACAATAAATTTAGTTTTTTAACTCAAAGGAGAAAAGTATGAACTTTATACGCTTTGAACATATTAACGTTTCTTGTAAAGATATTGACGCAACTAAACACTTTTACCAAATTCTTTTTCCTGATTGGTATGTGCGCGCTGAAGGTGTATTCAATGGTAGCCGCTGGATGCATTTTGGCGATAACCAATTTTATCTCGCTCTGAATGATGATTCTGAACAAGAAAGAGTACATCAAGCCTATGAAAGTATCGGTATTAATCACGTTGGCTTTGTGATTAAAGACGGAGAAGCTATGAAAGAACTGCTTGATGCCAAAGGCATTGAATATTACACAATGGCAGCACCTGAAACGAAGCATAGAATTTATGTCAATGATCCAGATGGCAACGAAATTGAGTTGGTTGAATATAACTTAGAGTACGCGCTCAAGTAATTAATTTAGTTACTGCTTGCTTGAGTGTTAATTAAACCTATCTTGAAAATAAGGCAGAGGGCAGCAGAAGAGGAAAGATTTTTATACCCTCCTTGGGGGCGCGATACCCGTGATTGATTTGAAAATGAGCGTAGGTGTTTAGGGGTAAAGATGAAAGACATTTTCATCCTGTCGCCCCTTTTTTTTATACATTTTTAATTATTAAGAAATTTCATTTCTATAGTGAATGCTCGATCGCCCCATCCGCTATTAAAATCAATTTGCTGGGATACTCAGCTAAGTTAAAATATTTGGAGTTTTTTTACCCTGTGGTTACTTCTGCGTTAACAACCATCAACACCCTCAAACAGCCAACTAGTTCTGCTTGGGTGGAACAGGCGATCGCCAACTTAGATATTATTTTACTCGACCATTCACATTGCGAACGCAAAGCAGCTGGCGTGGCGTTAAATTTTATGTTTCGTTACCCTTCCAATACCAAAATGGTCAGGGAGTTAACTGCGATCGCCCGCGAAGAACTAGAGCATTTTGAACTAGTCAATCAGTGGCTAGAACGCCGCAATATCCCCCTTGCGCCTCTACCCCCGCCTCCTTATGGTGCAGGTTTAAAAGCCCAAGTTCGCCCCCAAGAACCTGAAAGATTTTTAGATTCTTTACTCGTTACAGGTCTAATTGAAGCTCGTAGTCACGAACGTCTAGGATTATTAGCTACACACTGTCCTGAGCCAGAATTAGCTAGATTTTATCATGGTTTGATGGCATCAGAAGCACGACATTTCGGTACTTATTGGGTTTTAGCTGATACTTATTTTGACCGTGAAACTGTCATAAATCGGCTTGATGAATTGGCAATTATTGAAAGTCAGTTGCTAGCAACTTTGCACTCAGAGCCTAGAATTCATAGTTAGTAGATTAATACACATAGAATATGAAGCTTCAGTTAACACACCTAAGACTGCTTGTTTCCAACTATAAAGATGCTTTTTTGTTCTACCGGGATATACTGGGATTGGATGTGGATTGGGGTGATGAAAATACTGGTTATGCTGAGTTTAATACTGGCTCTATTCAACTGGCTGTGTTAAAGAAGGAGTTCATGGCTGATATAATCCCAAGCACCAATCAGCTCTCATCTTCTGCTAGCCAAGACAAAACGCCCTTGATTTTTGCAGTCGATAATGTAGATGAAGTATATCAGCGGCTCAAAGGCCACAATGTCTTGCTTGTGGCTCCACCTTCAGACCGTCCAAACTGGGGAATCCGCACAGCCCATTTCCGCGATCCCGATGGTAATCTAATCGAAATCTACACCAATCTAGGTATCCTCAATTAAAATTTTACCGCCAGCAAATACCCGATGTCTGAACCACAGCCAAACCAGACCCTGACCTTTAACCGCTTTGCTGACTGGTGTTTGCACAAAGATAATCTTACGCCTGAAGCAAGGCATACAGTTGAAGTGCTGTTGGAGAAAGCTGGCACTTCTGATTGCTATGAAGCAGAGCGGGTACTTGCAAGTTATACCGAACTGTGTAGTCGTGCTTATCTAGAAGAAGAAAACGCCGAATTGCGGCGTGTTTTAATTGAAGGAATAGGCTACGATCGCATCTGTAAGGAGTTACAAGCACAAGTCCTCGACCCCTGGCAAGAATACACCCTACTATGCATTGATACTGAGGTCGATGTCGAACCGATTCATTTATTAAAAATGACTTGCCCTAGCACTGGCAAAATTCACGTCTTGAGAGTACCGCCACAGATCAACTCTGCAAGAGTTGCTATTCGGTGGATAAATTGGGATAAAGATGCACAAAAATTTTCTGTGCAAACTTGACTTTCACTCTGATTAAAAATTATTCAAAATTTTACTACGATGAGAGAATATTACCAAGATTTTTTGATTCGTAACTGGGAGAAGAGCGATCGCACAAGCGTTGCCCAAATAATAAGTTATGTATTATCAGAGTACGGTTTGAGTTGGGAACCAAACGGCGCTGACCGAGATGTATTGCAAGTCGAAGAATTTTACTTAGCATCTGGAGGCGAATTTTGGGTAATTGAACACCAAAGCCAAATAGTAGGTACAGGGGCATACTACCCTGTAAATCGTGGGCAAAAAGCTGTAGAAATCCGCAAAATGTATTTGTTGCCGAGTATTAGGGGTTTAGGACTGGGGAAATATTTGTTACAACAGCTAGAAGCAGCGATCGCCTCCCGTGGTTTTCAGGAAATTTGGATTGAAACCGCCAGTATCTTAGTGGAAGCAGTCAAACTGTATGAAAGCAAAGGATACAAACCAGCAACAGGGATAGAAACAACACGATGCGATCGCGTCTATGTTAAATTCCTCAAATAGCCCGGAATGCCAATTTGGACTAAAAATCTCACAGAATTACTGAATATTTTTCTCCAATCTCATTGCCCTTTGTGCCAACGAAGTACACCGAGTGAACTTTGCCAAAACTGTGAGCGACAGTTACGAAAATGTCACATTTCAGATCCTAGTTCGCAATGGCAAGAACCTCTACCAGTGTTTAGCTGGGGGATTTATGGCGGTTCTCTTAAACGCGCGATCGCAGTGATGAAATATGAAAACAAACCTCAAATTGCCCGCCCTTTAGGTCAATGGTTAGGAGAAGCTTGGTTATTAAATTCGCCTAGGCCTGTAGATACAAAACGGCTTGTAGTTGTTCCGATTCCACTTCATGCCAGCAAGCAAAAACAACGTGGCTACAACCAAGCTGCACTCATAGCAAGAAGCTTTTGCAACACTACTGGCTTAAAAGTTAAATTAAATGGTATAGAAAGAGTAAGAGAGACTAAGGCACAGTTTGGTTTATCAGCATCTGAGCGAGAAAAAAACTTGGCAGCAGCTTTTACTGTTGGGCAAGGATTTCGTCATCAGCATCAAGATGCCTCTGTATTGTTAGTAGACGATATTTACACTACTGGTGCTACTGCCGCAGCAGCGGCACAAACACTTCGTCAGTGTGGAATTACAGTCTTAGGATTAGTAGCACTCGCTACTACTATCAAAAACACATAGCCAAACAATTCATGGGTCAGCTATCCCAGAGAACTTTATAATTGACCAGATCACCCTGATTTTGTGGGAACATTGCTTGAAATGATCAGTAAAGCTTTTGCGGCGGGTTTGAAACAATTAATGATCATTCCTGCGACCTTAATAGCAATTGGCATCAGCACAAGCGCAGCTTTTGCTCAAAATAAGCTGTACAGTCCAATTCCTTTAACTACTAGTAGTGCTGAATTTTCCGATACGCTCTCAGAGAAAGACATCCCCACAGGTCAGGGCGGATTTGCCCGTGATTATACGGTGAAGTTGAATAAGGGCGATAATTTAGCAGTTGATTTGGCATCTGACAATTTTGACAGCATTATCACACTGCTGGGGCCTAATGGCGCGACATTAGCAGAAAATGATGATGGCCCTGATGGCACTAGCAATTCCTTATTGTTTACCCGCATAGCAGAGACAGGCATCTATATTATTCGCGTCCGATCTTTTGGAGAAACTGGTGTTGGGAATTTCAAACTCAAGGTGACAAAGCTGCAACCAATGAAATAAAGTAATCATTAATCATTGGTCTTCTTCCCTGATCTCCTCTCTTCTAAAGAACGGTCAGCACACAGAGAAATAGGGCTTCAGTCCACTCAACGACTGCGCCGTAAGTGTCACCTGTGTGTCCCCCTAATTTATAATTGAACCACGCACCAGTTACAGTAGCGATCGCACTTCCAGCGATTACCATTCCTAGTGCTAAAAGTAGACGTTTGCTATCTAGCACCAAAAATAATCCACTTAAACAAATCAACAACAGCAATCCCGGTAATAAATCTTTGTAAGAACTTATGGCTTGTTTGTGAAGCGCACCTTTGCCAGTAGGTTTGAGGTAAGGATAGCAAGCGATCGCCAACTGCTGTCCCCAACGTCCCCATCCGCAAGCAGCCATCAATATCAGCCAACGGTTTTCTTCGATATCGGTTAAGGCAGTTGTTTTTAGAAGCAATAAGGCGATCGCTGCCATAGCGCCAAATGCGCCTGTTGCACTATCTGCCATCACCTCCAGACGTCGCTCTGGATCACCTACTGCCAAACCATCAGCAGTATCCATTGTTCCGTCTAAATGCAGTCCTCCAGTAATGCCAATCCAAAGGCTTACTAATAATGCACTACGAGTTAATATTGGTATACCCAGATCATGGATACCTATATCAAATAGTCCTAAGATTCCTCCAATCATTAACCCTACCAGCGGGGCAAGACGAGCCACCCCCGAAAATTCCAACCCTTTCACATCAGGCAAAGGAATGCTAGTATAAAATACTACAGATGCCGCAAAGTTGAGCAGCAGTTTTTTCCAACGCTGAGACTGATGCTGATGCGTCATATTATTTATTTTTTCAAAAACCATTTGTACAATGAAGTTTACTTTTCTTACACAAAATGCAGAAGCAAATATTAAAGCTTTAGATAAGATTTATTCAGTGTCGAGATTCATCCAAAAAAATTTGTTATGGTACCTTCAGTAAAATTTGTAAATTTTATAATTATTTTATACAAACGTTTAATTAATTTAAAAAAGACAAAATGTTATCAAAGACAGTTTTGTTTTGTATTCTTGAACTAATAACTTAATTTAGGTTATTGGACGATCGCCCTACAAAGTTGATATTTTTTATTAAATGTAGGGAGTTCATGGCTGGTTAACTTAACTGTTTAGCTCTGTTGCACATCACCCTCGCTCATTCCCTATTTCCTTATGAGTCATCATCTACCCGACACCAGGATACCAGCTCCGTGCATTATTAACACGGGGATAATTGTGAATAAGCTCGATATGCGGCGATTGCTGGCTGATTTAGGTCGAGTCCACTACATCTACACCCACGAAGGTCAGCTACAGAGCGAGGGTGATGGGGATGTGATGGAAGTGTTTGCCAATCCGCAACGGTCTACTTTAGTTGCTAATCATGCGCTTTATCTCAATGTCCATAGTTTTGATTACCTGGAACTGAAACAGTCTCTGCAACAAGAAACCTACTTTGATTTGATGCAAGAAGGGATGTGTTTGCGGTTAATTCCCCTCTCAACTCCCTTGCAAGAGCGCAGAGAGCGGAATTTGAATGTCAGTGCAATAGAAGCGATGATGGAGCAAGTACTTTCAGCTAAATGGGATGCAGAAATTGATGACGACACTTCTGATTCGTTCTAATTAGCAACTAAATCAAATAATTTTGAGGAAATTGGTAATAGGTAATGAGTAATTGGTGATGGCATGACACACCAATTACCAATACCCGTTACCATTCTTGATGTGAGTCTAAAATTTAGCTAAATAACACTACGTTTGCCTTGAGTGCCAATTTTTCTTTTCAATGTCTTGCTCGCTGTAGCCAGACAAAAGCTAGGGCGGGGGTCTTTTTCACCCCTCATGGCCCTGTGGAAACCCCAAGATTTATGCCAGTAGGAACGCTGGCAAATGTCAAAACTGTAACGCCAGCCCAACTCAGGGATACTGGGGCGCAGATGGTACTATCTAATACTTACCATCTCCACCTCCAACCAGGAGAAGCAATTGTGGCTGGAGGTGGTGGGCTGCATAAATTTATGGGTTGGGATGGGCCAATGCTTACCGATTCTGGTGGGTTTCAGGTCTTCAGTTTGAGCGAGATGCGAAAGATTACAGAAGAAGGCGTAACTTTCCGCTCACCCCATGATGGACAAATTATTAAATTAACGCCAGAACGCTCCATAGAAATTCAGAATACTCTGGGGGCAGATGTGATTATGGCTTTCGATGAGTGCCCGCCTTACCCAGCTACACGCCAAGAAGTGGAAGCTGCAACTGCACGTACTTACCGTTGGTTAGAGCGCTGCATTGTAGCGCATAAACGCAACGATCAGGCACTGTTTGGCATTGTGCAAGGAGGCGTGCATTTAGATTTGCGCTGCCAAGCCGCTTTAGCTCTAGCTGAGTTCGATCTGCCTGGGTATGCTATTGGTGGTGTGAGTGTGGGAGAACCAGTGGAATTAATGGCTGAGATTGTGCAAACAACCGCACCACTGTTACCACACCATAAGCCTCGTTACTTGATGGGCGTAGGTACTTATCGAGAGATGGCAATTGCGATCGCCTCTGGTGTAGATTTATTTGATTGTGTGATTCCCACCCGTTGGGCTAGACACGGTACAGCAATGGTGCAAGGCGAACGCTGGAATTTAAAAAATGCTAAATTCCGTGAAGATTTTGCGCCGTTAGATGAAACTTGCCCTTGCTACGCTTGTCAAAACTTCAGCCGCGCCTACATATCTCATCTAGTGCGATCGCAAGAAATTTTAGCTTACACATTGTTGAGCATTCACAACATTACAGAACTAATCCGCTTTACCCAACGTATCCGAGAAGCAATCTTGAGCGATCGCTTTGCCACAGAATTTGCTCACTGGCTCAACTGAAAGATGAAGACTGAGGGAGATGAGATAGAGGAGTGTTTAAGCAGTCACCATTTTCTTGTAAAATAAATTATCGGCTGTAATTACAGTCCCGAACGCCAAAACCAAGCGTCAAACTCAATATTTCTGCCTTGGGAAGCAGGGCGGCTGCCTGGGTTCTAGTCTGACTAGATCAAGGTCTAAAGACCAGAGACGCTGTGTAAGACTCAGATCGGGATCGTCTTAAGTGACGAACACTCTTGTAGTGTACCTAACAGAGCAACGGCGAATGAGACAGGAAGCTCCTACCATACGCAAAGCGTTGGTTGTGGGTACTTCACGATACATCTCAATTATAAAAGCTGTGTTGGATAGGTGGATTTAAAGGAATATGGAAGCAGCACTGTTGTTAGCTAAATTGCCTGAAGCTTACCAAATTTTTGACCCTTTGGTAGATGTTCTCCCAGTAATACCCGTTTTCTTCTTGTTACTTGCTTTCGTTTGGCAAGCGGCAGTTGGATTTAGGTAAGTTAATAAAGACCTTTGCCATCTCATGAAATGCTCCACAGGCTTATAGTCTGTCTAAACAAGCTTTTTTTGTGTAGCCCCATCCTTTTCTAGGTTGTGGGCTTTTAGCGAAGGTATTATTCATCTAATTTTTTAATCTTTACTTTTCTGGGACAGGTATTTTACCTGTCCTATTTTTTTGCATATCTTCTTTCTAATTTTTGATATTTCTTAATGTTTTGCAATAAATTAATATAAGCTAAGTTAGTATATCAAGCTCGGTTAGCAAAGAGCCAAAAACTACGCTTAAAATTACTAAAGGTATCAGCTATGGGTAATATCAACTTCGTTAAAGAAAAAAAAGAAATAGTAGCAGCAGATGGTGCGAATCTCCGGCTGAAAGCAATGCAAAATGGCATTGATATCTATACATTGTTCGGCAAAATGACTAATTGCGGCGGCTATGGTCAGTGTGGTACTTGCATAGTCGAGATAGTTGAAGGCATAGAGAATCTATCTCCCCGCACAGATGTAGAAAACCAGAAATTGAAGAAAAAGCCCGAAAATTACCGTCTTGCCTGTCAAGCTTTAGTAAATGGGCCAGTAAGCGTCATCACTAAGCCTTAGCTTTTTAGACAATTCCTCGCGTGGTCAACATTTGCAGCAAAAAATTTGGGCAAACTCTGTCATCGATGATGCTATTCTAATGTTGTTGACTGGAAATTTAAGAGAGGCTTTCTTGCCATGCAAGTTAATGAGCTGGGGTTCGTAGCGAGCATTCTGTTCGTACTAGTTCCCTCTGTATTTTTGATAATTCTGTACATCCAAACTGCCAGCCGCGAAGGTAAAAAAGATAGTTAATACGTTGTCTATAAAATAAAGAACCCCTACACCTGTGGTGCAGGGGTTTTTATTTATCAACCGCTAAATCTATTGTGACTTTAAGCAACAGTTCGTGCCAACAACACAGGACAACTAGCATTGACTCGAACGTAGTCGGATAAAGAAGCGCCGACTAGCCGATCTATATCTACAAAACTCTTAGCTACCGATGGACGTCGATCTGGAGATCCCAGCAATAATAAATCTGCGTTCAACTCCTCTGCCAAGCGACAAATTTCTTCGCCTGGTTTGCCACTGCTGGTAAAACAACGAGCTCGCACCCCTAATTTTTCAGCTTCTGCAACTGCTTTTGCTAAAACTGAATTTTTGTCAGGGATAACTTCGTTAACTTCAGATGATTTGCCACGCAAATCTGTAGTAATATTTGCCAGAAGTAACTGACCACCTGGAATACCTTGCAGCAAGAACAAAGCCAAGTTCAAGCAATGTTTTGCGGCATCAGAGTTATCCATCGCTACCATAACGCGGTTAATTCTTTTGACATAAATGTCATCTTTTACCAACAACATGGGGCGAGAAGACAATTGGAAAACATACTGACTAACTGAGTTCGATAAAATTGATTGCAGTCGCTTGAGTCCGCGTGAACCCATGATAATTAAGTCAGCATCAATTTCGTCAGCTACCTGACAAACAACATCTTTAGGATCTCCTTGCCGCAGAATCGAAGACACCTGGCTCGGATCTAAATTCAAAGACTGAATAGCATTAGCTAGTATCTTGCCACCTTCTTCCCACTTAGCTGTCATAGCAGCAGCTGTAGATTGCCCAGGAACCACGTGCAAAACGGTAACTTTTGCACTTTGAATTGATGGCATTTCTTTCAACGTTTTGAGCATTTCTTCCGCATGTCCCAATCCAGAGACAGCCAGCAGAATTTTCTCTATCATCTTACGTCTTGTTGTTAAGGTTGCTTTGGTTTTTGCTCTTAGTGATTAGTTCAGCCAGGATTTGTACCACCTTGCTGAACAACCTAGTAAGTTATTTGCACAAGTAAAATCAACAGTTAATAATCAACATCATATTTATTTATGACATTGAAATATAAACTTTCCCTTGAAGTTGTGATGTTTACTTGCATTTAGTTACTTAAGTTTTCAACTAGGCTTCGATGATTAAGCATACTCTCAATTTAGCCTGATAAACTTAATGAATTATGATATTAGTTATTATTTTTAATCTATATTAACTTTTGTTCATTAAAAAGTAGTTAAGTATTGCAAACTTGCTATTAAAAAAATTAGATAAATTATAGCATTTTTCCTAAAAATTAATTATTTTCCAGTAACTTTTAACGATAAAAAGTTACGCTATAGAGACTTTTTATTTATTTCAATTAGAAATTTTTATAGCAATCATAAATAGTATGTAAAGACCGTGATTCACACTCGACTGTTATGTGTCAAGTTTTAACAGTTAAATATGATTGCTATTCACACCTCGCGCCAAAAATATAATTTATTTTTGTGTATTTCATCTATCTCGATGGTGAGATAGGAACTGATTTTAGCTGAAGATAGTTTTGCAGCAGTGGCTGTTGGGCAATAGTCTCTAAATTTACTTGTGTGAGTAAGCTTACCCAAGTATTTAATAGAGTAGTATCAGAAGGTTGAGCAGTACGTAAATCAGCTACAGTTGAAAGCAAATCAAACCACAAACCTTGTTCGGCATAGACCAAAATGCGATCGCGCTGACTTATTTGCTGTAATTTATTAGCCACATTTGGATTAATTGCAACTCGTTGAACCCAACCATCTACAGTCATCATAGACCGAGGCGAAGTATCCTGGGGATTACAGATGATCGATACAGACCATTGGTAAAGTTGATTGATTGCTAAAGGCGGAACATTTGAATTACTAGGTAGGGTGAGGCTTGAGATCCCAGCTGCCCTGTTAGGAATGAAAGTTGTATCATATACCAGAGTATCCTGTTGCGTTTGCTCATTTACCTGATATAGAGAAAACTTTACCCGGTGAGCCTTATTTGTGGGTGTATACCAGAAAAAACGGGGATAGGCAGCAGTTGTCAATCCCAAATTAGTTGGCGGTAGTAGTAAAGTTAAAGTTGGTATCTCGCTAGAACTAGAAATACAAGTATTTGGCCCACGTGTACCCCCAACTTCCCGACGTCCTGGTAGACCCCGGTCAGGAATATTGACTTTCACATCTCCATTCTGGTTTTTACTGTTATCCCTTGGGTTGGGTTGACCTGGTGTTGGCTGGTTTGAGTTATGTACTTGTCCCAGCACAGGTAAACTACAGTGAAGTAAACTCAAAACTGTTAGACAAATAGTGCTAACTAGCCAACCAGTCCTTTCTCTTGGCATTTTTAGTGGAGAGATACCGGAGCTATTGACAATTGTTAATTTGGTAAGTTTCATCGTTATGATGATACAGCTAGCAACTCGCCATTTCAAGGTAAGCCTTGAGTATAAATAGCTAAAGCACTTTTTCACGTTAGATCAGCATCATTCACACTGGCTTTTGAATAGTACGGCTGAACCAAACATTGCTCTTTACATTTTATTGTAGAAAAAGCTACAGCAGATTATTGAATGAAAATTGTAAAATTCAGAGTTTTAACACTGAAGAGCAAAGATTTATTTGTTAACCTGTTGTGTTAATCTGCGTTTTTACACATTAAATTTTGTGCTTCCAATTAATAAAATTTACTAGCCTGCATTGTATTTAACTAAATAAAAGTCAACATTACAGAAAAAATGTGAGGTAATGAATGCGTTGCCTGATTAGATTTTGCGTATTTTTGCCCTTTGCCCTGATAACGAATTACTCTGACCAAATGCTTTCATCTAAACTTTTGGCAGCCAAACCTACTCCACCTTTAGTTCAAACAGCCAGTCCGACTTTGTTAACCAAGGCAAGTTACCTCTCACTATTAGAACAACAGGTAATTGATGAAACTAACAAAGTAAGGTCAAATCCTAAGTCATATTTGCCTATTTTGGAAAACTATAGAAAGCGCTTCCAAGGTAACCGAGTCAAAATCTCTAATAATACTTATTTGCTGACTCAAGAAGGGGTAAAAGCAGTTGATGAAGCGATCGCTTTTCTCAAGTCAGCTCGTCCTATAGGAGTGTTGGGTGCATCTCAAGGTATGTCTTTGGGTGCTAGAGATCATGTCAAGGATCAGGGCCCCAAAGGTGCAATAGGTCACCAAGGTAGCGATGGTAGCAACCCTGCTATTCGGATCAATCGCTATGGTAAATGGCTAACCACCGCAGGGGAAAACATTAGTTATGGCCCTAGCACCCCCCAAGAGATCGTCATGCAGTTAATTATTGATGATGGAGTACGCGATCGCGGTCATAGAAAAAATATCTTTAACAGCGCTTTCAAAGTTGCGGGTGTTGCTTATGGAACTCACAAATTATACAGAACAATATGCGTAATTAATTATGCCGGAGGATATCGAGAAAAATAAATTTAATCAAAAATTTCCGATTTATTCCGAAAAATTGTGCTGGTTTCTTGAAGCTATATGTATAATGCAAAATTTTACTGTTTTGAAGATTTTAGGTACTCTAAAATCCAAAATTTTATGGCTAGTTCCTCCTAAATTGTGAGGTAATTGCTCGATAGGACGCGATTGGGGACGTTCCAGAAATGCTGCAAATAAATGCTTATGGATTAGAACAGAGAAATACCTTATCACTATCACCTTTGGAAAAACAAGTGATAGTGGAAATGAACAAAGTGCGGACAAATCCAACTGCATATCTGCAAATTTTAGAAACCTGGAAACAGCGCTTTCAAGGTAACCAAGTCAGAATTTATGAGCAGGTTTATTTACAAACTCAAGAAGGAGTAAAAGCAGTTAATGAGGCGATCGCATTCCTCAAATCAGTCCATCCTGTGAAAGTGTTAAATGTATCTCAAGGAATATCTTTGGGCGCTAGGGATCATGTTCAAGACCAAGGCCCTAAAGGTACGACAGGTCACTATGGTAGCGATGATAGTGATCCTTTTACTCGCATCGACCGATATGGAAGTTGGCAAATCACCGCAGCCGAAAACATCAGCTATGGTTTTTATACACCTCAAGATATCATTATGCAGTTAATTATTGATGATGGTGTGCCGTCACGCGGTCATCGAGAAAATATCTTTAACTCTGCTTTTAAAGTTACAGGTGTTGCTTTTGGTATTCACGCTACCTATAGGCAGATGTGTGTGATTACCTATGCTGGAGGATATCAAGAGAAGTCGTTATAATTCTTCGCTTCTAGCTATATGACACAATTGAAAGAACAATTTTTCAGTAGACAGGAGAACAGTAAGTTATGGGCAGCCATAGTTATCCCACTGCTGGTGCTGCAACTCTGAACGTCTACGTCCAAGGTCAAGGATTCCCTATTTTAGCTTTACACGGTCATCCTGGTTCTGGTCGGAGTCTTTCTGTTTTTACAAATCACTTATCACGACGGTATCAAACTTTTGCCCCTGATTTGCGGGGATATGGCAAAAGTCGCGTTAACAGCAATTTTGATATGCAAGACCATCTAAATGACCTAGAAGCCCTGTTAGACCGCTTTCAGATTGAGAAATGCCTAGTTTTAGGTTGGTCACTAGGTGGCATTCTAGGGATGGAATTGGCATTACGCCTGCCACAGCGCGTCACTGGGCTAATTTTGGTGGCCACAGCAGCAAGACCTCGTGGAAATCATCCCCCAATTTCTTGGCAGGATAACCTTTACACTGGTGTTGCGGCGCTATTAAACTGTATCAAACCAAGTTGGCAGTGGAATATTGAGGCTTTTGGTAAGCGATCGCTCTTTCGCTACCTAATTCAACAACATACACCTATGGCATACAGTTATATCGCTCAGGACGCTGTACCAGCCTATTGGCAAACGTCCCGTGCGGCTACTCGTGCCCTATATACTGCAATTCGATCTGGTTACAACAGACTTACAGATTTGTGGCAAATTGAATGCCCAAGCCTGGTACTTGCTGGTGAACAAGACCGTCATATCACAGCTGATTCCAGCTTA
The DNA here is from genome assembly GCF_059505145.1 of Mojavia sp. Lineage (NCBI taxonomy): Bacteria > Bacillati > Cyanobacteriota > Cyanophyceae > Nostocales > Nostocaceae > Mojavia > Mojavia sp. The sequence goes on along the minus strand of NZ_JCACKA010000069.1, from coordinate 59,456 downwards.
GAAACTGCTCGACACCTCAAAAATTCTCAGTGGCGATGTTACTCTAATGCCGCTCATCTTTTTCCGTGGGAAATTACCCAACAGGTACTGAGCGACATTGACTGCTGGCTCGACGAGCATCCGCAAGTGGTCAGATTTTGAAGTTCCAAATTTTGCCATCGTTCCCTGACTAAGCTGAAGAACCATGATTGCCTTGAGAATTTGATTACATTTGACCGCTAAAGGCAGGCTTTACTTTGCGGTCAATCCTTTCCCCCAAGTCTTCGGCAATGGTCAAAGAATCTGGTTTACAACGCTTTATATTTACGACAATGCCCTGTGCGCCTTCCATCTCCAAATCTTCCACATAGCCTTTGAGGGCCACTTTGGCATCTGAAGAATTCAGAAATGGGCCAAAGTAGTATGTACAACGGGGGCTATGTGTCACAATCTCTACCCACCAAGCCAAGCCGAAGTTGTTGATTGTACTAATCAACGTTTCCTTGAGAGTATCCCAAATGGTTTTCATGGTAGTTGCCGATTTATGAATGAGGTACTGGTTATTAAACGGTATTTTGCTGTTTTTTTTGCTTTACATTTCTTTATACTCTTTCGCTCTTATTTTTCAAAGAGGTTTTTGTAATTTATCGAGAAAACGTGTGTTTAATGCCCGCTGACGATAAATTTCATAAAGTGCCATACCCGCTGCTACCGAGGCATTGAGGCTAGGGGTCTTGCCTTGTAGGGGTATTGACACCAAGACATCGCAAGAGCGTTGTGTTAACATACTTAGTCCTTCGCCTTCAGAGCCAATCACTAAAACAATCGGGCCACTGAAACTCACCGTATGTAAGGGTTCGCTACCGGTGGCTGCGGTTCCATAAATCCAAAAGCCAGCCTCTTTAAGTTCTTCCAAAGAGCGGCTGAGATTGACGACTCGCGCAACGGGAAAGTTTTCTAAAGCTCCTGCTGCCACTTTTACCACGGTAGAAGTGATTCCAGATGCCCGGCGTTGAGGGATAACTAATCCTTGAGCGCCTATTGCTTCTGCGGTGCGAATAATAGCGCCTAAGTTGTGGGGATCAGTGATCCCATCAGCCACGACAATTACTGGATCGGTGACAGATTTTGCCTGGGCAATTAAATCTGGCAATTCAATGTAGGCATAGGGAGCAATTTGCGCCGCTATACCTTGGTGATTTGCTTGATCAGTAATTTGGTCTAAGCGCTTTGGTTCTACTTCATCAATTACTGTGCCATTTTCCTTAGCTTGTAGAATCAAATGATGAAAGCGGGGATCGTAGCGTAAACGAGCAGTAATCCAAATGCGGTTGAGACCACGCCGATTTTCTAAAGCACTTAATACTGGATGACGGCCGTAGATCAAGTCGCTATCTTCTGTTGAAGGTTTGATAGATGGGGATGGCGGGGTGAAGTTGCGGTCTTGGCGTGGCCCACCAGATATAGGCTTTCCATCTCTAGCTGGCCGGGGATTGCGAATAGGATTAGCAAGAACACGCTTGGTTTTCACTTTCACTGGTTGCCCACGATTTGGCTCACCAGCGGTTTTGATTTTTCTTGGTTTATCAGACATATGAGTGTTTGGTATAATTTATTGGTAGACATACCGATCCCACAATTTACCGAGCTGACTTTACTGAATTTTGCGTTCGTGAGATTCTTTGCTCACTATTTCTCTAAATTGAGTTTTTGCAATAGTTCGGTTAAGCGCTGGAAATCGGTGAGATATAGGTAGCCAATTAAAGCTTCTAGACTAGTTGCTTGTTGATAAATTTCGGGTTCAACGCGCTTAGGGCGTCCTGTGGCGGCGTTGCGGCCTCTTCGGACAATTTCTATTTCACTATCCCTCAGGTGAGGAGTCAGCGATCGCAAATGTAGCGCTTGTTGTTCTGCTCTTACCTGTGCCACTACCAGACGATGGTAACTATCTGGTCGCTGCAATGGCATTAGATAAGCTATTCTAACATACAACTCATAAATTGCATCCCCTAGATATGCTAATGCGGCAGGAGAAATTTGTTGCACTTGTGAGTAAGAAATTTGCTGGGGTGATTGCACTGTGTTTACCAAAAGTGCCTGAGTCCAAAATGAATCCTGTTTAATAGCTTCATTTTGTCCATCTAATAACTCTTCCTCCTTTGAGTTCACAAGTAATCATTCCTTAACTGGTTACATTTGGCAGGCTTCATTGGGGATATTTATCAATTTATTTTGTTTAATAATGTGCTGTTGCAATACTTAGCAGAATATATACTATCAAACTTACTGACTAAATTTTATCTTTTTAATGAGAAGTTAGCATTTGGCGACTAGCTAGATTTTAGTCCTCTCTCACAAAGAGAGAGGTTGTATCAGCAGTGTTGCCAAAAATTAAGCTATCCAGATAAAAATCGGATAGCTAGATTAATTTTTTGGTCAAGCAATCAAGACGACTTGATGTTTTCTAGAGCCGCTTCAACATTGGGTTGCAGGGAGAGAAACTTCTCTAAGCGAACAAGCTTGACCGTTTGAGTAACACGGGCATTCGTGACAATTTGCAAAGTGCCGTTGGCATTTTGAGCTTGCTTGGCTAGCTGCACCAGAGCGCCCAAGCCAGAGCTATCTACAAAGTCAATTTGTGAGAGATCCAGAATAATGTGCTTTGGGCCCTCATCAATCTTGCTACCTAGTACCTTGCGAAATGTCGGCTCAGAAAAAGCATCTAACAAACCTGTGAGGCGGAATAGCTGACAGTTATCCCGGGCTTCACGAGTGCCCCTCAGGCTCACGGTTAGATTTAGTGGCTCAGCAATAACTCCCTCCTCATGGTGAAAGTGAACGCTCAAGTATAGATGGTTTTGGTGCAAGTTGTCTACAACCTGCTGGGGTAGAGGGTATTGGGGATTGGGTATCGGGGATTGGGCATTGAGAAAATTTTTCTCCCCTACTCCCTGCTTTTTCCCAGTCCCTAGTCCCCAGCCCCTAGTCCCTAACCCTCTGATGTGGCAAGACGAGATGCTCGCATTGCTTGGACAAAATCCTCAAACAAGTAATCGGCATCGTGAGGGCCAGGACTGGCTTCTGGATGATACTGTACTGAGAACACAGGTAGAGATTTGTGACGTACACCAGCTACAGTGCGATCATTTAAGTTGAGGTGGCTAATTTCCACAACTGCCGTAGGTAAAGAATCTGGGTCAATAGCAAAACTGTGGTTTTGACTAGTAATTTCTATCCTTTGTTGTAAACCTGCCGGCTGATTCAAACCCCGATGACCAAATTTGAGTTTAAAGGTTTCTGCTCCCAAGGCATGACCCAAAATTTGATGCCCCATACAAATGCCAAAGATGGGTTTTTGAGTCCCTAGGAGTGCCTTGGCAGTTTCAATACCTTCAGTTACCGCAGCCGGGTCACCAGGGCCATTGGAGAGAAATATGCCATCTGGATTATATTTGAGAATTTCTTCTGGAGGTGTATTGGCGGGAACAACAATTACCCGACAACCATAACTTGCTAAACGACGCAAGATATTACGTTTCACCCCAAAGTCAAGGGCAACAACGGTGAAGGATTCTGCCATACTATCAACCACATCAGGGTTAAATTCCCAAGTTGGGATCGTAGGATCTGACCATTCATAAACCGTTGGAGTAGTGACTTCCCGAACCAGATTTAATCCTTGCATACTGGGAGCTGCCTGTACCTGCTCTAGCAACTCAGCCTCATCAAGAATGGATGTGGAAATCCCACCATTCATAGCTCCGAACATCCGAATTTTACGGGTGAGGGCGCGGGTATCGATGCCGTAGATACCTGGTATTTGATGCTGTTTCAAGTAGTCAGGCAAGGATTGTGTAGATCGCCAATTACTTGGTCGTTGACAAATATTTCGAGCGATCGCACCTCGCACTTGTGGTTTAGCAGATTCCTCATCTTCGGGATTAACGCCAGTGTTCCCTAGCTCAGGATAGGTAAAAACAACAATCTGACCACAGTAACTAGGATCGGTCAGCACTTCTTGATATCCGGTCATGCCAGTGTTGAATACCACTTCCCCAATTGTGGTGCCTATTGCACCAAATGACCAACCGCGATAAGTGGTACCATCTGCCAAGACAAGCAGAGCAGGTATTGTGTCAGACAGGGGCATAGGTAATGAAAGCAATCATAATTAGGGGTTAGGGGTTAAGGGCTAAGGGTGAGGAAAACTTTTTTTTAGTTTCCAACCCTGAGTATCTAGTTTTTAGTCTCTCGCTCTTGTCCCTTGTAAGCTGCGAATGTTAATTATGCCATGAGTTTAGTCGTTCCGCGTTCTCAAGCTAATTAATTAAAGATAAAAAAATTAAGTAAGCAAAAACTTTCCAGGAGAAGCTATGGCGAAAGTAGATTTGCAACCCTCTAGGCAGTTAAAATTAAAATTAATTATGCTTCAGTCTTTTTTAGCTCGTGCAACCCTGATTGTTTTATCAAGTGCGCTAGCGGTTTTGAGTGTTGCTTGTAGTCAAGACAAACAGACTACTAAGATTCGTGGCAATGAGCAGCCAAGGCCTGTAGGTAATTTGGCAGCAACGCCTCTTATCGAAGCAACAACTTACCCACTATCCAGCCCAGAACCACAGCCACAGTCTTCGTCTGCCGTTGAACCAAATTCTTTTGAGTTGGCCCTAGACAAAGCCGCAGGTGCTTTGACTATCAGTCAGTCTGCTCAATCAGCAGATGATTGGAAGTTGGTGGCGAATCAGCTCCAAGACGCGATCGCGCTGATGAAAAATGTGCAGCAAGAAAGCCCAAATTTCACGGTGGCTCAAATCAAAATATCAGAATACCAGCGTCAGATTCAATCTGCTTTGCACAAAGCTGCTCCTAAACCTCAACCGCCATTGCAGCCAGAACCCCAGAGGGTAGTAGTTATGGTTCCGCAAAAACAAATTAAACCGGAACCTACCTTACCTGTAGCGCCTGTAGCCCCGCTTCTATCAAAAGAAGTCCCAGTTCCCAAGCCGATTTTACCCACACCAGAATTAGTCATTGAAAGCAACAATGTATTTATTGCTCCGATAAAAAGACGAATTGGTGGAACACCAATTGTTGAGGTTACCTTCAATGGTGAAGAGAAATTTGACATGATTGTGGATACAGGAGCTAGTGGCACTGTAATTACCCAAAACATGGCAAATGCTTTAGGTGTAGTGCCGGTGGGAAAAGCTAAAGCCAACACTGCTAGTTCTAAAGCTGTGGAATTTACCATTGGCTATGTTGATTCGATGGCAGTGGCTGGGGTAATGATAAATAAAGTACCAGTAGCGATCGCAGGCTCAGACTTAGAAACAGGATTGCTGGGACACGACTTTTTCGGCAATTACGATGTCACCATCAAACGTAATGTCGTGGAATTTCGCCCACAATCGCATTCGGAAATTAATTCTCCAGAAACTGAACTAACTGCTCCAACTTTACCCAAGGAGCGCCACTTTTTAGGATCTCCTTAGCTACCTTTACACCTTGGGCATGATCCAGTAGTGGAATTGCACCTGCCACTTGCAGCGCTAATGACGCATTTAACGCTACAGCATCCTGTTGCGCTTGAGTTCCTTTGCCTTGTAATACCGCTTTCAGAATTTCTGCATTTTCTTGAACATCCCCGCCTCGAAGAGCGCCTATAGTAGCAGGCGTTAAACCTACAGCTTCGGGATTGACAGTAGTTAACTGCACTTCACCATCAGATAACACTGCTAAGTCGGTTACATCTCCTAACCCCGCTTCATCCAGTTTTTCTCGCCCATGTAGGACAATTGCCTTTTGCTTACCCAAATTTTGTAACGCGTGGGCAACAGTTGCCAAAAGTTTGGGAGTAAATAACCCTACCACTTGCCCAGCCGGATTTAAAGGATTAACTAACGGCCCGAGTAAGTTAAAAACAGTCCGTACTTTGAGAGTCCGCCGCAATGTGGCAACCGCCTTGAGTGCTGGATGCCAACCAGGAGCAAATAAAAAAGTGATCCCCACTTCTTTTACTGCTGCTTGTACCTTTTCGCTAGGGGCACTCAAATTTACGCCCAACGCTTCCAACACATCAGCACTTCCTGTAAGACTAGATGCTGAACGATTGCCGTGTTTTGCGACGGGTACACCATAGGCAGCAGCCACAAAAGCAACTGCTGTGGAAATATTAAAAGTTGATGAACCGTCGCCACCAGTGCCACAGGTATCGATGAGGGAAGTTGGGGATTGGGAAGAATTAAATTTCCCAGTTCCCAGTACCCAGTCCCCAGCCCCCACTTTCGATTGAGATTGCAATACTTCCGCCATCCCAGTTAACTCGTCAGCAGAAACGCCTTTAAAGTTCAGCGCTGTTAAAATTGCTCCCGATAACTCTGGCGGAACCGCTGCACTTAGCCATCCTTGCATCAATTCAGCAGATTGAGTGCGGGATAAGGATTCACCATCGATTAATTGTTGCAGCAGGAGATGCCAGCTAGGTGAGGTTTCTGGCGTGGGCATGGGGGAAGTTGTCATAAAACAGGTCTGTTTGCGTTTGCTAGGTTGAGCTTCAGTTAAAGGTCTGGGAGTTATCCTACCGGAAAATGGGAAACTAAGAGCTAATTTAGATAGAAAAACTAAGACTCAACTGCATGGGATCAGGAAAGTTCTTAACTGTAATTTGTTCTTCCACATTTCGCTTAATTTCATAGTTAGTAATGAATAATTCTTTTCCTTTAGCAGCACCATTCTGCTTATAGTTATTCATTCCATACTGTAATTCCCACTCTGAGATATTAGCCCATTCAAAAGCTTTTTTAATTTGGGGCGAATCGTCATAAGTGATTAACCAGCGATGATGACATTGTTTTAATAGTTCTGCAAATCTCTGGTGTTCAAAAGATGTGTGCAAGTCACCAGCTTTACCATATAGCTTAGACTTAGTAGCACTAAAATATGGTGGATCTAAAAATAAAAATACCTCTTCGCCTGCTGAATATAATAATTCGCTGTAATCTAAATTAGTGATGATGATATCTTTTGATAAAATACTTTCTAATTTTTCAAGACGGTCTATGGATGAATTAGTAAAGCGTTTATGAAAAGCTTCTTGAGAGAAACCACCAGATTCTACAGTACCCGAAAATGTAATTCTATTCAGAACAAAAAAGCGGACTGCTCTTTCAAAATCAGATAAATTATTAACATCTACGCTGGTTAATTCTATGAAGAGCAACTTGCCATCTGAAAATTTATTTCTAATCTGTCGAACTTCAGCGACTAGTTTAGATATATCAGACTGGGCAATCTTCCAAAATAAAAATAATTCCCGGTTTAAATCATTAATCCAAATTTTTAGATGCGGAAATTTTTGTTTTAAGTAGATAAATACAGAACCACCACCTACAAAAGGTTCTCTAAACTCTAAAAATTTTTCTGGTATGTATTCTATTATTTGATTTATAGCTTTTGACTTACCACCTGGATAACGGAGTGGGCTTTTGCTCATGCTTGCTATAATAATTAATTGTTTTAAATAACATAAGATTTACACCCTTAATTTGCATATTTCAACCGCAGGTTAGCAGAGGAGAGGGATTGATACTTTCTCTGCAAAATTAAAAATATGCAAGTTAATAGCCCTGTTTGTTATTTATTTTGTTTGTAAACTTCTCTTCTATGATCTACATCAATAATTAAAATGACTAATTTTGAATCGTAAACTTCATATAAAACTCTATCATCTCCTACTTTAATTCTATAAGTATTTTTGATGCCTTTTAATTTTTTACAACCAGATGGTCTGGGATTAATTACTAGCTTTTCGTCAATCTCGGAAGTTATCCTTTCTTGTACAGATTCAGGAAGTTTAGAAACCTCCCTGTCTGCTTTGGGAGTAAACTCTACTTTATAGACTATTGGATTGTTATTTTCCTGCTCGTCTTCTTGCTTTGATGTATTCCCAAGGTATTGTTCCTTCTCTGTCTGCTTCTTCTTTGGCGGCACGCACAACCTCCACATCTATAGAGTTTTCTGTGTCTTGCTCTACCGCCTCAGATATTGCATTTACAAGTCGTAGTACTGACTTGCTATAAACTGTTGATAAGGATTCTCCAGTGGTTGAGCGCGTAATCAATAATAATATACTGTCTATGACACTAACCCACTTAAATTCCCTTAAACGTCTTTTTAAATCGTGTTGTAGCTCTGATAAAGTTTTAGTTGCTTTTGGTGGTAGGTAATCCCAGTAACTTTCAATTATTTCAGAAAATATATCATAAATAAGTATAAGATTTCTTATTTTATCTACAATTTTTTTAGAATCTTTTAGCTGTTTAATGAGTGTTTTAATCTCAGAGGCTTTTTCGGTTACAGCACGCAGTTTCTCTATAACCTCTTGTATAGATATACCCTCTATTTCAGATAATTCTATATAAAATTCCGCTAACTCGGCAGATATATCACTTTGCTCTTTCTGATTTAAGCAGTTCTCTAAATGCTCTCTGACTTGCTCTATTTTTTCAATTTCGCTGAGGCTAGCTGCGATTGTGCTAGTCATTCGTGCCACCTCATAATTATTTTCGGCTTAACATAATACTACTTTAGCCCGTTTTACAATACAAAGTAAGACAAAGCGATACATTATATTTTAGGAATATAATGTATCGCTATCGTGATGAGCGAAAGATGACGCGCCCTGGAGAATCTTCTTGGTTAATTCGCGCGTAGACTCTAAGACAGGTCAACACTTCCCCAGGATTACCGCCACAATCTAGTTGCAAGTCATCTTTTGATAAAGCACAAATATCGGCATATAAACCTGATAATTGGCGAATACGCACTTCATGGCCTTGTTTATTTGCCTGATCAACAAATTTTTTTAGTTTACGCCGTGATTCTTGTTGCAGGTTACCCCACCAAGAATAGCGATCGCTTGGTGGAACGAATACTAAGGAATGAATAGCCTCATCCATATCAATCCAGGCACGTAGAGTTAATAAAGAATCAGCATTTTCCTCAGCTTTTTGTGTGCGATGGAAGCGGCCTGTTAAAGCTTCAATGTATTGGATTTGCTGCTCTGGCTTGGAATGTAAAGAAATAATATCAAAACTGAAAACGCTTTTTAAAGCATGATGTAAATCTGGGTCAATTTCGATAAATTTTATACAAAGCAGCAAGAAGCCGGCTAATAAATTTAAATCACCAGTTTGGCTAATTTCGGAATTTGATAAAGCTTGTTGAGATAAGCACAAACCTTTAGCTTGAACTGTACCTTTAAGCCCTGGATAAATAATTTCATCACGAATAAAAGGTAGTGGGTAGAGTTCTGAATTATCTTCTACTGCGCCAACTTCTTGAGCTAAATCTAAAGCACGTTGTCGCCAATATGTAGCCATATCTTCTGGAACACGCAGTAGTTTGCGTTGAATTTCGTTCCATAATTCTGAGTCTGTTTGGCTTTGGAGTTGAGTATTTCCTAAATATAAGCTGAGTTCTTTGTCTGTGTTAAAAGCTTCTCGAAGATGATTGAGCTTTAATTCATTTCTTGAGTCTGATTGTGGGTATATATGGGAAGCAGGTTGCAAAAGGCTATGGAGTTCTTGCAGCACTTCATTACATAATTTAGCGCCTGGATCAAGTGGAAATTCTGTTTGAGCTTGCTTTAAAGAAGCCTCTATTCCATACAGGCTAAACCGCAGTACTTGAGCTAACTGCGAATTTTCTGTTTCTAAGAGTTGGCGTAGGTGCTGCATGAATTTCGTCTCCGGTTTTACCTGTCTTTTTATCTCATGCAAAGGTAAGATTAATACGAACCACCGAGACGCAGAGAGAAGTTGCGTGCGCGGGTTCCCCGCGTTGAGCAAACTTCGGGAGAACACAGAGAAAGATGTTTTTGAAAGAGTAAAACTCTTGTTTAAATTCGATAATTAATTCCAAACTCTCTGCGTCTATGCGTGAGTTATTACCTTAATGAATTCCGCAAAATGGATCGCGTTCTTTATCAACTTCGTTGGGTTGCAATTCTAATTCGGCGCGGTAAACGCATCCTTCTTGTTTAAGGCATTCTTGATTGTTTGATGCCCAGTAAGGCACTTCGCCAGCGTGCATCCGCAGAATACCTTGATTATCGAGAGTGACACGATATTGACAAGGGTAATCTGTTGTAACATCCGGTTTACTCAATGCGCCAATGCGTATCCATTTTTTGGTGTTGGTTTCGGCATCTGTTTGCACAACATAAAAGGTATGTTGGCCATTTTGGGGGAAGGGAGGTAAAGGATTACTGACTAATCCGGTTCCTGGCTGTGGTGAACCATCACGCAAATAATGAAATTCTTGGAGCGATTTACTTACATCTTTATCTGCTTCAAATACTAAATGGTAAGCATCTGGTTGATCAACAGTTGCAGACTCTAGAACGTTGATGGCAATATCACCATCATTTAAGTCTTTATTGGGGCGTTCAACTGCAATGTTCCACTTCAATTTACCATCAGCAAATAGTGCCGAAGTTTCTGAAGTGGCGGCTATTATTGAACTCACATCTATACCAGGAACATCTATTAAATAATGAGGATTTCCATGACAAAGTAATACGCTAAATTGGAGAGTCTGATCAATTTCAAATTGGATTTTGACTTTTTTGAGAAAATCTGACTCTAAAAACCCTAGTTTCGCCATCAAGCTTTTGCCGTCGAAGCTACCCCAAAGTCGTAAGTCTCCATCTTCGTAATCTTGACGGTAAACAATATTAGTTAATTGTATTCCTTGCCATTCAGTACGAACCTTAGCTACCGTGTCTTCAGCAGTTAGCTGATAGAGTTCTTGTCCTGCTTTAAATATCGTTAACAGTTCGTTGCTTTGGGTTTTGCGTTTGAAGTTACAAGGCAAATAATAGAAAAGGTTTTTGACATCAATTTCTAGTTGATTGGCTCCTTTACGTAGCAATCCTTTCGATTCTTCGGGATCGAATCTGAGTCTGCGTAACTTCTCGGCATAGCAAGCTCCTGCAGATGTGGCTAACTTGGTAAATTCCAGCACGAAGGTAATCCGTTCTGGATTCCAGACGAAATAAGGAGATTTACTAAATTCTTGGTAGATATAGCGCTGTACGAGGTCGAGATTACAAGTTTTACCAGATAAAATCAACCAATCAACTTTGTGTGTATTCCAAGCATCTATAGTGGTATCTTGAGGACGCAAACGACTTTCCATTAAGCCTTTAGCTATACCGATCGCTTCTTTAATTGCTGATGATGCGGCTCGATTAAATTGCTGGCTATCTATGGTAAGAGAGATACTACTAGGATCGGTTATTTGGTATTTAATAGCACTTTGAGTTAGCAATTCCGAAATTTGCTGCTCAGAAAGAGTGAAGTTTAAGGGAGAACCGTCTTCTGGTGGCTTTTGTCCAAGTTTGAGTTTGGCGGCTTCTGCATGATCCCACAAAGTATAAAAGGTTTGTAGGCGTTGGGGTGCTTGTTGCCAACGAGTAGGTAATACTTTCTCCGCAGTATCTAAGGCATCTTTATAAGCAGCATCACCTTCGGGATTTTCTTTATCCAAACATTTTAAAATACTGCCGCTTTTAAATTTTCCTTGTTCGAGAAAGCGCTCGTTTAATTCGGAGTTAATTAAATCTTCTAGCTTTTCGCTTTCTAAATCACCTGTTGTAACGGCACTCAAAAGAAAATCAGCGATCGCTACTTTTAAAAGTCTAAATATTCGCAGAGTAATTAACTCACCACCTAACTGTAAATGACCGGAAGAACCTAATAGTTTGGGAGTCAGTTTATAGTAGCGTCCACCTAAACCTCGGTCTTCATTATCAGCAAAAAAGGGAGTTTTATCTTCTAATGTCAGTTCAATTAAAGCTAAGTCTGTAGTTCCGCCACCAATATCTAAAACGAGAACATTTTGTGACCATTTATTTCCGGCTTGGCGACAACGAGTTTTAAAAGACTCAATGCCAATGTTAAGATTGCCGCCGAATTCACGCCAAAGAAAGAATATTGCTACAGATACGGCTTCATCGTAAGCAGTTTGTACATCTTCAATGCCCAATCGTTCAACCAGTTCCTTAACTTCTTTACGCACAACTGGCGGGGCCACAGTTGGATAAGTCACAACTGCTGTTAAAAATTCTCCTTCAGAAAATCTCCGTCTTGCGCGTCGGCGGTAGTCTTCGGTTAACTCAATCAGATGTCCCCAAGCGGCTTGAACTAGCTGGTTTACGTTAATTGTTTCTTCTTCGTCATCTAAAATTACTGGGAAAGAACGATCCTGACCAAAATAGCGTTTGGGTGAGTGATGAAATCGACTAATAATTTCTTTTAAAGAACTGCTTGTACCTTGAGCGATCGCTTTTTTTCTGTTGTCGCTAGCTTCTCTACCCATCTTCAATTTTAAAGCCGCTAATGTAGAAACTTCTAACTCACTTTTAATTTCTGTTTCCCGGCGATCAATATCTAGTACAACTGGGATGAGATTTTGCGATTCTAAAGTAGGAACTCGGAATACTTCATGATAGATTTGATAAAGTTTTTTGCTAACTGCACGACGGAAGCGATCGCTAGTCCCTAAACAAAGTTCAATTTGGCGAACAGCTTCTAAAAATCGCTCTTTATGATCGCTTTCAAAAACTTCGCTCAAATGACTCGGTTCTATCTCCAGATTTTTACTAATATCATTGATAAACTTTTCCCACTCACTAATACTGACATCTGGTAAAGCAACTGCGGCGGGAGAACTCAGCCATTTCGATAAGCGATCGCGCAATCGCATTTCTTGTTCTTTAGGTAAAATTTCTGCGATCGGTACTTCAATCGGATCGAAGAGTGTAACTGTAGAGTTCGATGTGCCAAAATCTAAGGCAAACCATCCCGGAAATCTTTTTTGTTTTTCGCTTGGTTGTTGATTGCTGTTGAGTTGAAAAGGGTTCATTTTAGTATTGATTTTTGTTGTTTGCTTAGTTGGTAGCGGCTCAAAATTTGGTAATGACCACAAATTACACGAAGCCTCTATCTGCTTTCTCACAGTTAATAGGGGATTCCCAAATCTCAAACTCCTTATTCTCTCTGCGTCTCTGCGCCTCTGCGTGAGAAAAATCATCCCATTAATCAGCAACGACAGAAATAGCGGTGATATCTGAGAGAATCTGCAACCAAGTAGGAATTGCTAACTGTGATGGCGTTTCTCCAGCCGCAATATATCTGAGCAATGATTCTTTTTTTGAAATATTTTGTAAACTCGGAATAATTTGATCCAAAATACCTTCAAGTTCTAAATTTACTTGCTGGTTAACTTCACTAACATACTGAACAAGGTGAAGACTGGCACTAGCAGTAATTTCATCTCGCAAGCGCAGCACGAACAATTGATGATTGTTAGATTTAGGTAATCCTTGGCTTCTTTCTGGTGCCCAATCAAAGATTTGCCCAATACTATGTTTTTCATCTTGACGCGCCAAAGGAAACATCATTTCTGGTGCGTTTGCTTTATCTTTACTACTAATTTCAGAGATGAGTGCTTCTTGCCATTGATTAGGATCACAACCTAAGAGCAATTTATAAAACAGGTCGGCTTCTTCTAGACCAAATGTAGACTCAATATCTGATTCCATTTCTGATTGCAGAATCGCTTTTAAATAATCACGTTCTTGAGCAACCTGATTTGATAATTTGTTGAGCAAATCTAGAATAGCTTCACGAATGCGATCGCGGGCAAAATCTTCTACTTCTTTGATAGTCTGGGCAAATGGTGGATAAAAATCATCGCTTTTTGTAGGAATAGAAGTATTAACTCTATTTCCGCGATCAAATAACTTGCCAGCTGCACCTTTAGATTCAGCAACAGCGATCGTACCATTGTTGGCTTTGTTAAACAGTAAAGTCCATTGGTTCCAATTGAGGATTTTAAATGTTAATTCGTCTTTGACAACATCACTAACACCTACTCCGCGTCGGTCTTTGAGCGGTTCTTTGCCTAAATCTTTTTGGAAGTTTCTGTAAGTTTTGTCTAAATTTTCAATTGCAGCACGCAACTGTAGCAAAGCTGGACTGTCTAAAGTCGGCATACCTTGCGCGTGAATTTCTTCTAAGATAGTTTTCAAGTTATCTTGTTGTTGACGCACAGCCTCAGCAGCTCTTTTTGTGTCTTCATACAGTTGCTTCAAACCGTGAGTAGCTACATGGTTTTGAATCAGTTCCCGCAGCTTACTAATACCGCCATCTTGAGCAAAATATCCTAATTGTCTGCCTAAATAATTGCGTGAATCAGATGCGAGTAAGCGATCGCTTAACCGTCCCCATTTCTCTTGTAATCGCTTAGAACGGTCTAGGTAATCGGGATAGTCCAAGTTAGCTAAAAACTCTGGTGAGCCTGCTTTCACCGTACTCGAACGTTTTGCTAAATCGGCCAGTCCTAAAAGTGGTGACAGCAAAACGATGCGGTCTTTTTGAGTTGTAAAGGCGTTAGCACCGTCAATCGTTGTTTGCAGAACTTTCAGTTTTTGCAAAACACTGCTTTCTTGCAAAGGATGATTGCTGGCGTTATCGTCAATGAGTTGGTCAAGTTCTCGTTCACCACCTTCACTTTCTAAAGGTAGTTGATCGAAGCGACCGACACCTACAAGAATTAAATCTTTGAGGTCTTGTCCTGGTCGCTGTTGCTGCATCATTGTAAAGATTTTATTGGCGCGATCGCTTCCTGGAGATTTACCATTCAGCAGTACCAAAATTGTTTGGACTTCTGCTAATTCTCGCAGTGACAAAAATGTATCTCTTGCTCCTGAATTAGCAGCACCCAATCCCGGAAAATCTAGAAGAATAAATTCAGAAGCACCTGTAACATCCCAAATTTCCCGTGAGATTTTTACTTCTATATCTACGCGGCGAATCAACGGAAAACTATTCTGCAATAACTTTGTGGCTAACTTCTGCGGTGGATTTGGTAATTTGATATGAGCTGGTGGTAAATCCTCAAAGTTAATAGTTTGGATTGCCATTGGCTGTTCAGCTAGCTGCAACCCCTCACGTGCAGTAACCGCATCAATTTGATAGCGTTCACCACACATCGCTTCACCGTAGGAGTGATAAGCACGAACAAATAATACCAACTCCCGAAGTAAGTAACGTAACTCCAAATTGTTACTAATTTTCCATGTTTCCTCACACCAGTTAAGAATATCTTTGCCATCTTTGAGCTTCGAGAGCAGTACAGGTGGAAGTCCAGCTGCTGTAGTGCGGCGGTTGGCTTCTCCGAGCATGAAGCGCAGGCACTCACTTACACCGTCGTGAGAAAGATACTCTACTGTAAAATTACTTAATTCTGTAGTAGCAAAATCTTCTTGTGGTATGATGTGAATCGCTGTAACGTTTCCTGTAGTGGGATTTTCGCTAATTGGTAAAGCATCTGCATATCCGATTAAACTGCCTAAGAGCAAAGTTTTACCACTACTAAATTCACCCATCACCCCGATTTTGACTGGTGAAGTGGCAATTTCTACAGTTTTATCAGCAGTTTCTCGCAGACGAAACAGACACTCATCAAGACTAGCTGGAACCCAATCTTCTTGCTTGGAGGGATATTCAGGTACAGAGTCTATTTTCTGAAGGATGAATTCACCATACTCTTTAAAACGCTCTAGGTTTTCAGTATCCATAGAGTATTTTTTGGTTTAATATTATAAATTGCTTTGAGCTTTATAACATAAAAAATGCGTTTTCCTTGCCCATAATGCCACTTCGTGATGTTGCAGGGATTTTACTCTTCTACAAGAGTGTCGCTTTTAATTAATCGCTTTTGTAAAGCAACAGCAACAGCTTGAGAGCGATCGCCTACTCCTAATTTATGTAAAATCGCATGGACATGCACCCGGACTGTTCCAGGTGTAATGTAGAGTGCAACAGCAATTTCTTGATTCGTTTTTCCTGCTGCCAGCAGCGACAGAATTTCCTGTTCGCGGTGGGTTAGAGGATTTGCAGGTGTTCTGATGAACTGACAATTCGCGTTACGGCTGACCCTGGCAAAGGCTTTATTGACCGGATGATATCCCTAGTAGAAGGAGCTTCCCGGTGTGATTTATCTTAAAGACATTATTAAACCGGGCATCCGAGAACGGTTTGATCAAATGCGGCGTATGGGGATCAAAACCGTTATGCTTACCGGAGAAATTTTAAATGAGTCAGCTGCGCCAAATCAATAAAGCTATTCGTTCTACTGTTGCTCTGTGGGTGCTAACAGCATTGCTGTATCCTCTGTTCATGCTGCTGTCTGGACAGATAGCGTTTTCCTTCCAGGCTAATGGCAGTTTACTGACTAATTCTCAAGGAACAGTTATAGGTTCGGCATTGATTGGTCAACCGTTTAGGAGCGATCGCTACTTTTGGAGTCGTCCCAGTACCATTGACTATAGTACCAAATCCGAAGTTGCCACCACAGGAACTTCAGGAGCCAGCAACCTCGCCCCTAGCAATCCTGAACTCCTCAAACGCATTCAAAAAGAAGTCACACGGCTCAAACAAGCTAATATTCAACCTACTGCCGATTTAGTTTATACCTCTGGCTCCGGTCTAGATCCACATATCAGCCCTGAAGCAGCCCAAGCACAAGTGCAGCGTGTCGCCAATACTCGCCGTATTGCCCAAACCAAATTCAAAAGCTGATAGACAAAAACACTGATGGCAGATTCCTGGGGATTTTTGGCGAACCTGGAGTTAATGTCCTGAAGCTGAATCTGGCATTAGACGCTTTGCAACCCAACCTTTAGACCTCATTCATGTTTCCTTCTTCTAACCTCTCCCCTGACAGTTCTTACATCCGTCCTGCTCGACGCGGTAAGCATAAAATTTTTATTGGTATGGCTCCCGGTGTCGGCAAAACTTACAAAATGCTGGAAGAAGCACATCTTCTCAAGCAAGATGGTATTGATGTTGTGATTGGCTTTTTAGAAACTCATGGACGCAAAGACACTGCTTTTAAAGCCGCCGGACTAGAAGTAATTACCAGAAAAGCCTGTGTTCACCAGAACATCGCCCTAGAAGAAATGGACACAGATGCAATTCTCTTGCGCTCCCCCCAACTGGTGTTAGTTGATGAACTCGCTCATACTAATGTGCCAGGTTCACTAAGAGAAAAGCGTTATCAGGACGTAGAAGTAATTTTGGCAGCTGGAATTGATGTTTACTCCACTGTCAATATTCAACATTTAGAAAGTTTAAATGACTTAGTAGCGAGAATTACAGGTGTTATCGTGCGAGAGCGCATTCCAGATCGCCTCCTTGATGAAGCTGACGCTGTTGTTGTCATTGATGTCACCCCAGAAACACTAGAAGAGCGCTTGCGAGAAGGCAAGATTTACGCTCCTGAGAAAATCCAGCAATCCCTCGAAAACTTTTTTCAACGTCGTAATCTAATTGCTTTGCGAGAACTGGCATTACGAGAAGTAGCAGATACCGTTGAGGAAGAAGCAAACACCTCAACTTCGGCCGGACAGACTTGCAATATCCACGAACGAGTTTTAGTTTGTGTGTCTACCTATCCCAACTCAGTACAATTGCTGCGTCGGGGCGCGCGTATTGCCAGTTACATGAATGCACGACTTTACGCTGTGTTTGTAGCAGATCCCGAACGTTTCCTTACCAAAGAAGAAAGTTTACACATTGATACTTGCGAGAAACTATGCCGAGAGTTTGGGGGACAATTTTTGCACGTCAAAAGCCACAGTGTTGCCAAGGAAATTGCTCAGGTCGCAGTAACTTATCACATCACCCAAATTGTCATAGGTGAAAGCCAGCAGTCATCTTGGAGAAGATGGCTCAAAGGCTCCTTTACCCAGCGATTGATGGAGCTAATCAGACATCAAAAAATAGATTTACACATTATCGCCACCGAGAAATGAAAGAGTGGTGAGTTGTTAGTGCGGAATGATGAGGAGTTAGGGTGTTGGCGGTTCAATAATTGAGGTAATTTTAATATTTTAGATAGGATTGCTATAGTCGGGTCTGATAAATCTTTGATAGATTTTTTATAAAAAATTAATCTAGTTTTATTGAAAAATTAACCTAAAGGTTGTTAACTAAATACTAATTCACTTTTTGCTGCAACATTTGAACCCCCCAACAGCTTGAAATATCTAGGGTGTTGGGGGGTTTATTTATAGCTTGCAAGTAATTCGTAGCGAATTAGCTTTGAAAATACTCTGTGTTACTCTGTCTTGAAAAGTTTGCTCAACGGGGGGAACCCCCGCACGCAACTTTTCGCTGCGCTTACTTTGCGTGCCTCTGCGTTTAAAAAGCTATGAACTTATGCAAAGCAATACTAAGTACGCACTGCTTCAGGCCAAAGTTCTTTTAATGCTTTAGGCATCATGTGAACTACATCTTCAATCTCTCCTTGAGAAACCCGTTGAGCAAGAATTTTAAAGACAGCACGAACAATAGTTTCAGCGTCAATATTCGGGTTAACATTTTGCAAGCGATCGCGGATATTGTTGAGAAAGTCTTCTTTAGTCCGCTCCTTTGTGGGAGTTGCCCCAGGCCTCCAGCTTTCGTAGTAATATCCCCCTAGTAAAATGGGTAACTGAGCGCCTAAATGAGCGGCTTCTTCTACAGCCATGCGATCGCGTAGTGCGTGCAATGTCGCACGCAACCCTTGAAATACTTGGTGCTTATTTTCCCAACCGAGTTCTTGTGCTAAATCATTGATCCAAAGGATACTCTTTTGAACAGTTGCATCAAAGACATCCAATCCTGTCATTGTCATAGTCATACCTCTGGAAAAAACAGCAGCAATTTCATCTCATACTAGAAAGCTAAAAATGACCTTGCTTCTAACCAATGGCGCATACTGTTTTAACTACTACTCTGTCTAAGAGGTGAATAATACTCAATATTAACTGTAAAACTCAATACAACAGACCTTGGAAAAGTAATTAATCTTTCTTTGCCTCATTATCCAGTCAACAGTAGTTTTTCCCTTAATTCAGCACTTGACGGCAGCCTGAAAGCACGTCACACTTAGTACAAAATTTTTAGTGGACTACAAAGTCGGAGGTCTTAAATATGACTACTCCGCTGAATTGCCGCAATTACATCGACGGTCAATGGTTGAGTGCTACAGGGGAAGCCACCTTAGAAAGTCGCAACCCTGCTTTGAGAAGTGAAGTTGTTGCTACTTTTCCGCGTTCCGTAATAAATGATGTAAATGTAGCGGTAACCGCCGCCCGCCAAGCTTACCAAAGTTGGCGAAAAGTCCCTGCTCCAGCTAGGGCAGAATACGTTTTTCGCGTCGGGGAAATCTTACTTCAGCACAAAGAAGAACTGGCCCAGTTAATGAGCCGAGAAATGGGTAAACCTCTAACTGAAGCCAGAGGAGATGTACAAGAAGCAATTGACTGCGCCTTTTATAGTGCTGGTGAAGGGCGGCGATTATTTGGGCAAACTACACCCTCGGAAATGCCCAACAAATTTGCGATGACGGTACGGATGCCCATAGGAGTTTGCGCCTTAATTACTCCTTGGAATTTTCCAGTAGCGATTCCTTGTTGGAAAGCTATGCCAGCCTTGGTATGTGGCAATACAGTCATTCTCAAACCCGCTGAAGATACCCCTGCCTGTGCAACTAAATTGATTGAAATTTTTGCCGAAGCAGGTTTCCCACCAGGGGTAATTAACTTGGTGCATGGTGTGGGTGAAGAAGTAGGGAAAGCTTTAGTCGAGCATCCTGATGTTGATTTGGTATCTTTTACTGGCTCTTCAGAAACTGGTGCTTTTGTTGGCGCTACCTGTGGACGCACTCACAAGCGGGTTTGTTTGGAATTGGGTGGTAAAAACGCCCAAGTGGTGATGGAAGATGCAGACTTGGGACTCGCCCTAGATGGTGCTGTGTGGGGAGCCTTTGGCACAACCGGTCAACGGTGTACGGCTACGAGTCGCCTGATTCTACATCGTGATATCAAAGAAAAATTTACTGCCATGCTCTATGAGCGTACCAGCAAGTTACGCTTGGGGCCGGGCACTGACCCGAATACTGATATTGGGCCATTGGTCAATGAATTGCAACTGCAACGGGTAAGCAAGTATTTAGAGATTGCCCGTGAGGAAGGTGCAAAGGTGTTGATAGGTGGGGATATTCCCAACGAAGGGCAGCTAAAAAATGGTTACTTCTTTCAACCAACTATTTTGGATGAAGTCACTCCGAAAATGCGGGTTGCCCGTGAGGAGATATTTGGGCCAGTAGTGGCATTAATTGAGGTTAGTTCTTTTGAAGAAGCGATCGCCATTCTCAACGACACTAATTATGGTCTTTCTTCCTCAGTTTACACCCGCGATATCAACCGGGCTTTTGCTGCCATGCGCGATATTGAGGCAGGTATCACTTATATTAATGGCCCTACTATCGGTGCAGAAGTACACTTGCCTTTTGGTGGTGTGAAACATACAGGTAATGGTCACAGGGAAGCTGGAACTACTGCTTTAGATATTTTCACTGAATGGAAAAGTGTTTATGTTGACTTCTCTGGAAGCTTGCAACGCGCCCAAATAGATAACCGCAGTTAACATTTACATAGGCAAAAAACTTGATTTTCTATTAGCCCACGAAAGTGGGCTTTATTTGTATAGCTACGAATTCCATTCATCAGGGTTAATACTAGCCATTCTCCCTATTGTGGGTACAATTTTTTAATTGGTAAAATCCATAACTAACACATAGGATGTTCGATGAAATTCTCGAAAGAATGCGAGAGAAGATTACATCACTTCAGTATGTAATGACACTCCACGCAGAAGAAGAAATGAACTATGACAATTTAACAATTTACGATATCGGACAAACTATCCTTTAAGGCTAAATACTAGAACGTCAAAAAGATAAAGTAACTGCGGAATCAAAATACTGTATTCGAGGTACAAATGAAGATGGCGTGGAAGTTGAAGTTGTTGCCAAGCTAGGTGTGACAGGAAATTTAGTTATTATTACAGTATATCAAGTATAAGGCAGGTAAATATTATATGAAATGTGAGTTTTGCGGCAACGAAGGGGTAAATATTCGTCACGTTGCAAGAACTTATGGAAAAGGAAAAGATTTACTAATAATTGAAAATATTCCTGTCATCAGTTGTCCTGAGTGTGGAGAAAGTTATCTAACAGCAGAAACTTTGCATGAAATTGAAAGAATTAAAAGTAATAGGAAAAGTTTACCTGTTGCACGTTCTGTAGAAGTGGCTAATTTTGGTGAGGGAAATCCACCTGTTGCTGTATAAGCTATCAAGTACGGCATATCATACCCTACTTCTACGAAATGAAAAAGCAATCAGGCATTTTGACAAAAGAGATTGCCGTTTACTTGCAGAAAACATCAAAATAAATGCGCGATCTACCGACATGAGAAAGCATTTAAGTTAAAGGAGTTAGCAAACTGCCATTTACTTGCGGAAAACACCAAAATGAATAAGTAAAATGGCATTTTGAGTAAGTCAAACCTCATTTTACTTGCGGAAAACACCAAAATGAATAAGTAAAATGGCATTTTGAGTAAGTCAAACCTCATTTTACTTGCGGAAAACACCAAAATGAGAAAGTAAAATGACATTTTGAGTAAGTCAAAAGGCATTTTGAATAAGTCAAATGGCTTTTTACTTTCTTTTTAGACAATCGCTACAATAAAATATTTGCGATTGGCTCCGCCAGTACCAAAGGCAATCGCAGCCAAAAATAATGCTATACACAAGTTTCTGTAGGGTTTAATTCACAGCGACTTGAAAAAAGCGATCGCATATCACCCAAAATGCCTCAAGAGCTTAATTTACAAGGTTTTGGAATTGGAAAATTGGTAAATTAGAATTTTGGGAAGCGAGTTTAAGGGTAAACTTTTATATTGCAATAGATAACTTGTACCCCATGATTGGAGAGCAAAACCTTGGGAATAGAACTACGCAGTTTCGTATTTCTCGACAACCTGCAACCTCAACATGCAGCATATATGGGAACAGTAGCTCAAGGTTTCTTACCATTACCAGGGGATACATCACTTTGGATTGAAATTTCTCCTGGGATTGAAATCAATAAAATTACAGATATCGCCCTCAAAGCGGCTTCTGTACGTCCGGGAGTACAGGTAGTTGAACGGCTTTATGGACTATTAGAAGTTCATTCTAGCTCCCAAGGTGAAACGCGATCGGCTGGTCAAGCGATTTTGGCAGCATTAGGAGTCCGCAGAGAAGAATGTATCAAACCGCGTGTTGTTTCTAGCCAAATTATCCGTAACATTGATGCTTACCAAACACAACTGATCAATCGCACGCGACGGGGACAACTATTACTAGCAGGACAAACGCTATATGTATTAGAAGTTGAGCCGGCTGCTTACGCTGCACTGGCTGCAAATGAAGCAGAAAAAGCCGCGTCAATTAATATCCTTGAGGTTCAAGCTGTAGGTAGTTTCGGACGGCTGTACTTAGGTGGACAAGAACGAGATATTCTTGCAGGTGCAGCTGGTGCGTTAGCAGCGATTGAAGGTGTAGCTGGTCGGGTAAACCCCAACAGTGGGCGTCAGGAGTAAAGGAGGGACAATGGCCAATCGAGAGCATCTAGCTTTACTAAAAGCTGGTGCAGTCACATGGATTGAGTGGAGAAATCAAAATCCCCAGATTGAACCAGACCTCAGCACGGCAAATCTCTCTGGAGATAACCTCAGAGGCGCAAACCTCTGTGGGGTAAACTTGACCAAAGTGGATCTAAGTCATGCTTTACTCGTGCGAGCCAACCTCAGCAACGCTGATCTTAGTAGTGCTAATCTCCACAGTGCCAAGCTAATTGAAGCTAACTTGAGCGGTGCTAACTTCAGTGTTGCTAACTTGAGCGACGCTACACTTACCCAAGCAGATCTCACTCATGCCCATTTGATTGGATCAAACTTAAGTGGGGCGGATCTTAGAGGCGCTGCGATCGCTAATGCTAATCTCATAGGAACTGACTTAACAGGCGCTAACCTCAAAGATGCCGATTTAGGTACAGCAAAGCTGATCCGGGCTAACCTGTGTTTTGCAAACCTCATCGCAGCTAACTTGATTGCAGCTGATCTCAGCGAAGCAAACCTGTATGAAGCAGAAGCGATGGGCGCTTACCTTTATCAAACTGAATTATACAAAGCTAATCTGAGCAAGGCTCACTTCAGCGGTGCTTACCTATTCAAGGCTAACTTAAGCGAGGCTGATTTAAGAGGCGCTAACTTGAGATGGACTAATCTAAGAGGTGCTAACTTGGCAGGAGCTAATCTTAGAGGCGCTGATCTGAGAGGGGCTAATCTTCAAGAAGCTAACCTCACTGGTGCAAATCTTCAAGAGGCAACTATGCCTGACTTTTCAAAGCATGATTAAGGCCTCTTTTGGCAAGCCATAACAAATACCATTCGTTGGAAACTCGCATTACATCAAGCATCAAGCAATCTGCAACCCAAGAATTATCCCTTAGGGTAGATAGGTTTATAAATTCATCTCCTCAAAATAAGGTATATAGCATACGCTATATGCAATAGCTTCATCTATTAAGTTCTCATGGTTAAAAAGACAGTTGCGCTTGGACGACCAGAAGTTAGCCATCTCATTCGCAAACTTCGGCACTTAACTGGATTAAGCCAAGAGCAGTTTGCAGAAAAACTAGGAGTTGCTTTTAGCACAATTAATCGATGGGAAAACGGTCACATGCAGCCTTCGCCTCTGGCACTCAAGCAAATCAAAACGATGCTCAGTGAGTTAAGCCGTTCACCTGTCGTTGAGCTTCAACAGCAGAGCCAAACTCTGTTAGATCAATATTTTTTAGAAGCGGAGTCGAGTGTTTGATGACTAAGGTGAAAGCTGCGATTTCTAATCATCCCTCTCCAGCAGAAAGCCCACAAACAGTTCCAATATCAGAGAGTGAGGAACGATTTCGGTTGGTGCTAGAAGCATCACCCGATGGATTCATCATTTTGCGTAGCGTCCGAGATGCAGTAGGGGAAATTGCTGACTTCATCATCGAATACACCAATCCAGTCGCTGCAAGAAATGTGAACCGTACACCAGAGGAGTTATTCGGTCAGTACCTACTGCATCTATTTCCTGATTGTAAAAGCAACAATATTTTTGATCACTACGTGACAGTTGCCGAAACAGGCATTTCGACAACGTTTGAAACATTTTACGACAGCAAAGAATTGGCAGGCTGGTTTCGTAACGTTGTTGTGAAGTTAAACGACGGAATAGCGGTTTCCTTTAGCAATATTACCGATCGCAAACAAGCAGAATTGGCACTGCAACAACAACAGCAGCATTTTCGGATCGCCTTGCAAACCGCAAAGCTTGGTTCTTGGGAACATGATCTGAGGACAGGAGTTCTCACCTGTTCAGATCAATGCAAGGCGAACTTTGGTTTTTTGCCCGATGCAGAATTTACGCATGAAACTCTATTTGCAGCATTGCACCCTGACGATCGCCTTCTTGTCCAGGCTGCGATTGAGCGTGCGATCGCAGAGCGAATAGATTATGAGGTGGAGGAACGCTGTTACCATCCTGATGGCAGCCTGCACTGGCTGATTGTCCGAGGTCAACTCGTGTATGACTCCAAAGGCACGCCGATTCGGATGGTTGGTGTCACGCTTGACATTACAGAACGTAAGCAATTTGAAGAATCGCTGAGAGCAGCCAACCAACGCATTTCTAACATTCTTGAAAGTATCACTGATGCTTTCGTCGCCTTTGATCGCGACTGGCGTTATACCTACGTCAATCAGGAAGCCGCTCAGATGCTAGGGCGATCGCCTCAGGAACTCCTCGGTCAACGTTGGCAAGATGTGTTCCCCGAAGCTGTCCAGCAAAATTCTGTCATTGTCCAGCAATTTGAGCGAGCAATGGCGGAGCAGACAACGGTGAAGTTTGAGGCGTTTTCGCTGCTGATTAATCGCTGGGTTGATGTTTCGCTCTTTCCTTCATCAGACGGATTAGCGATGTATTTTCGAGACATCAGCAATCGCAAACGGGCAGAGCAACGCCGGGATGTTCAGTATGCCATTGCGCGTATCTTGGCTGAAGCAAAGACGGTTGCTGAAGCGACCCCCACCATTTTGCAGGCTCTGTGTGAAAATTTAGGCTGGCAAGTTGGGGCGCTGTGGAGTATTGACTCACATCCTCCGATCTTGCGTTGCCTCAACTACTGGCAAGCTGCAAATGTGGATATGCAGGAATTTGTTGAGGCAACCCAGCAAATGACCCTAGCACAAGGAGTTGGGCTTCCAGGTCGCGTTTGGGCAAGCCGTCAACCACACTGGATCTGTGAATTAAGTAAAGACAGCAACTTCCCCAGAATTGTACTTGCGTCTGTGGTTGGATTACAATCGGGGTTTGGGTTTCCTATTCTACTAGGTAACGAAATCTTAGGTGTGATTGAGTGCTTTAGCAATCGCATCCAAGAAGCAGACGAAGACTTGCTAGACATGATGGCGGCGATCGGTAGCCAGATTGGTCAGTTTATGGAGCGAAAGCGCACAGAAGCCGCGCTACAAGAGAGTCAGGAACTGTTTCAAAGCTTTATGAACCATAGCCCAATTGCAGCCTTTATTAAGGATGAATCTGGGCGATATCTGTATGTAAATGCCTGGGCAGAGCGAGCAAACAAGCGATCGCAATCGGATTTCATCGGCAAAACGGATTTTGAGTTACTGCCACCGGCAATTGCCCAGCAGTTTCACACGAATGATGTGGCTGTACTGACCAGTGGACAGCCGATGCAAATGCTGGAAACCATTCAGCATCAGGACGGGGAACACAGTTATATGTCCTTTAAGTTCCCCATTCACAATGCGGCTGGGCAACAACTTCTGGCTGGAGTGGCGCTTGATGTCAGCGAACAGCAAGCTGCGCTGCGCGAACGCCTGCGGGCTGAGGAGGAGTTACGGCAACGAGAAGCCGAACTGCGCCTGATCACAAATGCTGTTCCGGTGCTGATTTCCTTTGTCGATGCTCAACAGCGTTACCGCTTCAATAATCAAAGATATGAAGAGTGGTTTGGAAACCCAGCAACTGAGGTGTATGGCAAGCATCTGTGGGAAGTACTGGACGAAGCAGCGTATGCAACGATTCGTCCTTACGTTGAACAGGTATTGGCAGGGCAAGAAGTTACCTTTGAGAGCAAAATTCCTTACAAAGATGGAGGCACACGCTTTGTAACTGCCACATATGTTCCTCGTTTTGATCACCAGGGAAACGTCGAAGGCTTTGTGGCATTAGTGAGCGACATCACCCAGCGCAAGCAAGCCGAGGAAACCTTACGCCAAAGTGAAGAGCGGCTGAGGATTGCTCAACAAGCTGCCAATGCTGGTGTGTGGGACTGGGATATTGTCGCCAACCAAGTCACTTGGTCAGAGGAATACTACTGCTTGTATGGGCTTGAGAGAGCAACCACTCAACCCTCATATCAAAATTGGCTAAAGTCAATTTTTGAGCAAGACCGCGATCGCGTCGATCAAGCAGCCCGAAAAGCTTTAGCACACCGCACCGACCTCAATGTTGAATTTCGCATTCTCCACCCAACTCAGGGAGAGCGATGGCTGACTGCGATCGGGCAGACATTTTATGATGATAACGGACAGCCCCAGCGCATGACAGGGATTGCGCTGGATATTACCGAACGCAAAACAGCAGAAGCAGCATCGCGGCAAAGTGAAGCTTTTAATCGGGAAATTCTTGAAAGTAGTGGGGATTGTATCAAGGTATTAGATTTAGAGGGATCGCTCCTGTACATGAATCCGGGGGGAAAAACCCTGCTTTGTATTGAAGACATCACTCCATTCATCAACTCTTCATGGGTCAAGTTCTGGCAAGAAGCTGACCAGCCAGCCGCTCAGGAAACACTCAACAAAGCCAGAACCGTTGGAGTGGGAACATTTCAAGGCTATTGTCCAACCCTAACTGGTGAGCCGAAATGGTGGGATGTCAAGGTGACTCCTATTAAAGGTGCAGATGGACAAGCCGAACGGTTGTTGTGTATTTCTCGTGATATCAGCGATCGTAAACAGGCAGAAGAAGCCTTACGTGAAAGTCAGCTACTTTACCAAACGCTTGCCGAAGCTCTGCCGAATTTAGTGTGGACACTTACTTCAGAAGGTAAATTAGACTACGTTAACCAGCAATGGCGACAGGCTTTAGGAGTCACAATTGAGCAAGTCAATCAGGCGGGTTGGAGTTTAATTGTTCATCCTGACGATCTGTCTTGCATCTTGGAGGATTGGGAAAAGGTTCAGGCAGGTGCCACGGTCACAGAGCGAGAGTACCGCCACCACATGGCAGATGGCAGCTACCGCTGGTTTCTGGCACGTATGGTTGTCATTCGAGATGAGCAAGGAAAACTGCTGCGATTCATGGGAACCAGCACTGATATTGATGAACGCAAACGAACTGAAGATGCGCTTCGTAGCAGTGAAGAACGGTTAGCTCTAGCGTCAGCGGCGGCACAGGTGGGAACTTTTGAATGGAATATTCAGACCAATGAACTCTTTTGGACGGCGGAAGAAGAAGCCTTGTATGGCTTGCCACCCGGAAGTTTTACACGACAGTATGAGAATTGGCGGCAAGCGGTTCATCCAGAAGATCGCCATCAGGCAGAACAAGATGTACAAGATGCAGTCGTCAATGGTGCCGATCTAAACACAGAGTTTCGCATTATTCATCCTAATGGGGATATACGTTGGCTGACAGCAAAAGGCAGGGTTTTCTACGATTCCAAAAACCGTCCCCTGCGGATGATTGGCATGAATGAAGATATCACCAATCGCAAACAGTTAGAAATGGAGCGTGAGCAACTGCTGCAACAGCTGGAAACCAGCCTGGGACAGTTTGAAGCCGTCATCAATAGTATGTCAGAAGGCTTACTTGTCAGCGATGCTCAGGGAAATGTGCTGTTGTTTAATCCGGCAGCACTAGTTTTGCATGAGTATAAATCGGTTGAGCAGGTTCGGCGGAACTTAAATGATTTTCCAGATACCTTTGAAGGGTACGATTTCCAAGGCAACCCCATTCCTCTGGAGGAGTGGCCACTAGCTAAAGTGCTACGGGGTGAAACTTATTCAAACTATGAAATTAATATTCATCGTCTGGATACAAATACTCGTTGGATTGGTAGCTTTAGTGGAACTCCTGTGTATGACAAACACGGGAAGATGATTTTGGCGATTGTCACAATGCATGACATCACTGAACGCAAACAAGCAGAAGCAGCCCTGCGAGAAAGTGAAGAACGCTTACGCCTAGCTTTGATGGCAGCGAGTCAGGGACTTTACGACCTGAATGTGCAAACTGGAGATGCGATCGTCAGCCTAGAATATGCACTGATGCTTGGTTATGAACCTGATGAGTTTGAAGAAACCAATGCCAAATGGCGAGAGCGGCTTCATCCTGACGATGTAGCCGTAGTCTATCAGGCATACGAAGATTACATTAGCGGAAAACTTGATACGTATCGAGTCGAGTTTAGACAGCAAACCAAATCGGGGGATTGGAAGTGGATTCTTTCAATTGGCAAGATTGTTTCATGGGACAGTAACGGACAACCCTTGCGAATGCTGGGTACGCATACTGATATTACCGATCGCAAACACACAGAACAAATCTTACGCCAGAATGAGGAGCAAGCGCGGCTTGCCATTAAAATAGGACGACTTGGGACTTGGCGTTATAACCTCCACACAAACTCAGTTGAGCTAGACGAGCGGATGCGGGAGATTTGGGGTGAACCAGATGATACACAAACAATTCCTCTGCCAAGAGTGATAGAGCGGATTCATCCTGATGATCGCGAACCTGTGGCGATCGCCATTGGTGCTGCTCTTGCTCCTGAATCATCAGGAACCTATGAGATGGATTACCGAGTTATTTGGGATGATGGTAGTGAAAGATGGGTATCCGCTAACGGACAAGTGCAATTTGAGGGCGAAGGGGAGTATCGGCGACCGATTGACTTCTTGGGAACTGCACTCGACATCACCGATCGCAAACAAGCAGAAGAAGCTTTGCGGAACAGTGCTGAACGGTTAAGTGTGGCGTTGACGGCTGCAAAACTTGGTGATTGGAGTTGGAATGCAGCAACAGACATAGTGACGTTCTCAGAACGAGGCGCTGAAATTTTTGGAATTCCCCCAGGCCCCTATATCACCTGGACACAGATGCAAAGTCTACTGCATGAGCAAGACCGAGAGCAAGCGCAGTTGCGTGTGGAACAGGCGGTTGCCAAGCAGGAAGACTATGATATTGAATACCGAGTGATACATCTTGATGGAACACTACGATGGGTTGCTGCCAAGGGACGCGCTCAATACGATCCGTCTGGGCAGGTTCTAGGAATGCTTGGCGTGGTACAGGATATCACCGCTCGCAAACAAGCCGAACAGGAACGGGAGCAATTACTAGAACGGGAGCGTACCGCGCGAGAACAAGCCGAAGCTGCAAACCGAATCAAAGATGAGTTTTTAGCTGTACTGTCTCATGAGTTGCGATCGCCCCTCAACCCAATTTTGGGATGGGCAAAGCTGTTGCAAACTCGTCAATTTGATCAATCAGGCACAAAGCGAGCTTTGGAAACAATCGAGCGCAATGCCAAGTTGCAAATTCAACTGATTGACGATTTACTTGATATTTCTCGCATCTTACGCGGCAAAATGATGCTGAATGTCTGCCCAGTAAATTTGGTGGAAGTTGTTGATGCAGCTTCAGAAACTGTGCGCCTATCAGCCGAGGCAAAGGGCATTGAAATTCATAAGGTTGTAGCTGGTGATATTGGGCTAGTGTCAGGTGATTCGGGTCGCCTTCAGCAAATTGTATGGAATTTACTCTCTAATGCAGTCAAATTCACACCCAATGGCGGAAAAATCGAAATCCGGCTAGAACAAGTTGGGACTGATGCTCAAATTCAAGTTAAAGATACCGGGAAAGGTATCAAGCCAGAGTTTCTCCCGCACGTGTTTGAGTATTTCCGACAGGAGGATAGCACAACTACCCGAAAGTTTGGTGGTTTGGGGTTAGGGCTAGCGATCGTCCGGTATTTTACTGAATTGCATGGCGGAACCGTTAAGGCAGAAAGTCTTGGAGAAGGATTAGGGGCAACGTTTACAGTTTCTCTGCCACAGCCCAAGCACCAGAACGGAGGAAACACAGATGCGGATGTTTCTGCAAGTGCTGTGGCTGAAGCTTCCCCCCTCGCTAATTTGCGAATTTTAGTGGTGGATGATGAAGCCGATATGCGAGAATTAATTTTCACTATTTTCCAACAAACTGGAGCAGAGGTGAGATTAGCAGCATCCGCAGTTGAAGCATTGGAAGTATTGGATGTATTCAAACCAGATTTTTTGATCAGCGATATTGGGATGCCAGAGATGGACGGTTATGAACTCATGCGTCAAGTGAGGAGTTTACCACCAGAAAATATAGGACAAATTCCGGCTATCGCTCTGACTGCTTATGCTGGAGAGATTAATCAACAACAGGCATTAGCAGCAGGATTTCTCAGGCATATTGCAAAGCCGGTTGAACCAGAGGAGTTGTTAGAGGCGATCGTCACTTTGGTTAAATAGCAATACAGTTCAGTTAACTGGAGTTTAGGTTATAAAAACCCTCAGATACAGATGAGTAGGGCACAACAATGTTGTGCCCTTACGAATAATTTATGTGTCGTAAACATTATTTGAACTGGTATTAATTACTATGGAACTTCTAATTATAGTTAAAACTTCAGAACATCTAAAGATTCTTCAATTTCTAAATCTAGAATTCTCTCTCTGACATCTTTGTGTTCTGCTATCTTGCCTTCTTTCCAATAAAGGTCTGCCGCTTTCTGGAAATCTTCAAGCGCCCTCTGTTTATCTCCTATTCCAAAAAAAGCATTACCACGATTGTAATATGCATCGACATAATTAGAATTAATTTTAATTACCTGGGTATAATCTGTAATTGCGCCCTCATAATCTCCTAAGTCAAAACGCGCATTGCCACAGTTATAATATGCATCAGCATAGTTAGAATTAATCTGGATTGCCTGAGTATAATCTGCAATTGCACCCTCATAATCACCTAATTCAGAACGCGTATTACCTCGGTTGTAATAAGCTACGGCATCAAGAGGATCAATCTTAATAGCTTGAGTGAATCTCTGCTGATCGCCTAAGAGATAACGAAAAATACTACGGTTTTTGTCAGCGATCGCATAATTGGGATTGATTTTAATTGCTTGGGTATAATCTTCAATTGCTCCTTGATGATCTCCTATATGAGAACGAGCATCGGCACGATTACTATAAACAACAGCAACATAGGGATTAATTCTAATTGCCTGAGTATAATCTTCAATTGCTGCCGCATAATCCCCTAGTTGATAATAAGCTAACCCTCGTTGATTATAAGCTTTAGCATAATTAAGATTAATCTGAATTACCTGAGTATAATCTGCAATTGCGCCCTGATAATCTTTTAGCTGATAACGAGCCAGACCACATTTGTAATAAGCATCGGCATCAAGAGAATTAAGTTGCAAAGCTTGGTTATAGTTGGTAATTGCAGTATCAGAATCGCCTTGCTCAAAATATTTATCACCTAGTTTTATATAAAGTGAGTTGAAATCAGTACCCCGCTCAGATAAATTATTTTCCGGCTGAGGATGTTCTGAGTTTGTGATTAGTTGATTATTAGTTTGATTGATGGTTGCTTCTAGCTGAGGATTATATTTGTAAATTGAAGATTCTGGCTTAACACAACTGTCATTTTTAGAAGCTTGTAACTGTTCTAAATAAGACCATAAGCCACCACCATAAAGTAATTGGTTGATTCCAAAGGAGATTCTACCAGTTTTTAGCTTAATCATTTGGGTTGGCAGAAATCCAGCCAAAAAAAGGTGATATTCAGGTTGGGCTTCATTAACTTCTTCCTGAATTAAAATGCAAACTACAACTGCATTTTTGGCAACTTCTTTGGAACTAACAGACCATCTAACTTTATCAATGTTACCATGACGG
Source organism: Mojavia sp. (assembly GCF_059505145.1). Taxonomy (NCBI): domain Bacteria; kingdom Bacillati; phylum Cyanobacteriota; class Cyanophyceae; order Nostocales; family Nostocaceae; genus Mojavia; species Mojavia sp. The sequence continues at coordinate 27,466 of NZ_JCACKA010000069.1, read as the reverse complement.
GATTTTACCTCTACACCTATCGATGGTTCAGCAGTCAAGGTAAAATCAATTTTGCCATCGCCACCGAACCGCTTTTCATAATCGACTTCTGTAATAAAATCAGCTAAACGTTCTTTAACAACTTCTTCACCTAATTTGCCTTTCAGGTTATTGATAAAAACGTCACGAACTGGCGAAGTGCGCTTATATTTTTCCGCCATCTGCCAGCAAAATTCTCTAAGTGACTTTAATCTCTCTCCAGAGATTATAGTTAGTTCGCTATATTGACCTTCAGTTTCACAATGAAGCAGACAACCAGTAGTTAACCTTTTAATAAAATCAGACTGTAGCGATCGCAGTAAGATAATCCAGTCCATTGAGATTTCTGCGAGTCTTGCAATTAAATTATTTTATTAACATATCAAATTAGGGTAACCCTTTGTATAAGCCCCTTCCTTCAAGTGAGGTAGGGGCTTATGGGTGGGATGCTACTTCACATCGTAGCCAAATAAATTCGGGTGCATATTCTTTAATATCTAACAGCGGTGAGAGGACATCACGAACAGCTAGTAAGGGCAGCACCACACTGATCTTCCCTTGCCAACCAACCTTTAACACCCTTGTATTCTACTAGTGCCCATTGTCCCTGACAGCTTAATATTTTGACATTTTCACGTGGGGGAGCTTTTGTCACTATTTGGCTTTTTTTGTTGGTCTTAGCGTAAAGCTTCACACCACTAGTACCATAACCTGTTGTCGATATGCCTAACTTTGGTAAAGATACCCACCCAGTTCCTTTAAAGCCATCACTCGCATTAGTTATTTTTACCCAATTTGGTACAAAAGCAACAATCTGAACCGTCTCATTGACAGGCACTTGTCCAAGAATTTTATTGTTAGTACTTGCACCACTCCGCACATTTAAAAGTTGGGAATCTGAGACATTGACGTAGGCATAAATATTACACTTTTGTGGACTCTTTGATTTTGCTAATACTATTTGATTAGCTATACCAGTATTGATAGCTACACTAGTACATATAAATGCAAATCCTACAGCTAGCTTTAATGCTTGATTTTTCACTTTTTTTGACCTAATCTTCTTTGGGTTTTTGGCACCAATCTTAAAACTGGTGTCATATTTATAGCTCACATCTGAACTCATGGAGTTAGAGTCAGCCTTGTCACAAGATTCCCTAAAGCAGATTCAAAGTTTATCTATTTAAAATATAGTTTAAACATAAATTATATTAATGATTTTGGCTTATTTGCTAGAAGCAATATAGTAATTATTTTAAAAATGTAAAATCTTATAACAGTAAATGTATATTAATAACAGCAAGTAAAAATTTAGTTAATTTTTATTAATTACATCAATAAAGCCGACAGGAATCTCATCCCTTCAAGGCGTGGGATGAATATATGGCAGTAGGTTTCCATTATGATTACTCACTGTTTACTTAATATAAATATCTAGCCCTCTGTACCGCTGTGCATACCAAATTTGACTAAGAGACTTTACCTGGGCTAGATGAGCGCATCTATATAGTTAGTAAAAATTTTGTCAACCCGATTAGTTAAAGAATTTATAAGTGCAAATATTTACTGATTAGATTAACTAAGGAATTTGGAAAAAACATATCTCGCTTAGGATTGTGGGATATTCTTAAATAGATTAGAAATTCGCCGAACAAATTAAGAATGAAGCTGGCAGCACGAGTAAGTAAGGTGACGCCCTCTTTAACCTTAGCGATCGCAGCTAAAGCTAAGGCAATGAAGACAGAGGGAATAGATGTTTGTAGTTTTAGCGCTGGAGAACCGGATTTTGACACCCCAGCGCATATCAAAGCAGCAGCAGCAAAAGCTTTGGATGAAGGCAAAACCAAATATGGCCCAGCCGCAGGAGAACCAAAGTTAAGGGAAGCGATCGCCCGCAAGCTCAAAGCTGACAATGGACTAGATTATAAAGCAGAAAATGTCATCGTCACCAACGGCGGTAAACATTCTCTGTACAACTTGATGGTGGCCCTAATCGATCCGGGAGATGAAGTCATTATCCCTGCTCCCTACTGGTTAAGTTATCCCGAAATGGTAACCCTAGTAGGTGGAGTACCAGTGATTGTACCCACAGATGCTTCAACGGGTTATAAAGTTACCCCGGAACAACTGCGTCAAGCGATTACACCAAAAACGAAGTTATTTATCCTCAATTCCCCATCCAACCCCACGGGGATGGTGTACACGCCAGAGGAAATTAAAGCATTAGCTAAGGTAGTAGTTGATGCAGATATCTTTGTTGTGTCTGACGAGATTTATGAAAAAATTCTCTACGACGGTGCAGAACATATCAGCATTGGTTCTTTAGGCAAAGAAATTTTCGACCGCACCTTGATTAGCAACGGGTTTGCTAAAGCTTACTCAATGACAGGGTGGCGACTTGGCTATTTGGCAGGGCCAGTGGAAATCATTAAAGCCACAAGCACCATCCAAGGGCATAGTACATCTAATGTCTGTACCTTTGCTCAATATGGCGCGATCGCCGCTTTAGAAAGTTCCCAAGACTGTGTAGAAGAAATGCGTCAAGCCTTTGCCAAACGGCGACAGGTGATGCTAGACAGACTCAACGCCATTCCGGGATTAAGTTGTCCCAAACCAGATGGTGCTTTTTATCTTTTCCCTGACATCAGCAAAACAGGTCTTAAATCGCTAAAATTCTGTGATGCTCTCATAGAAGAACATCAAGTAGCAGTAATTCCTGGAATTGCTTTTGGTGCTGATGACAATATTCGCCTTTCTTATGCCACAGATATGGCAACCATTGAAAAGGGAATGGATAGATTGGAGAAATTTGTGCGATCTAGGATTTAGTATCATCGGGCATTGGGCATTGGGAGAAGAGGACAAGGAGCATGGGGGACGGGGAGACAAGGAGCAAGAGTTATTCATAGTTCTTTCCCCTTGTCCCCTTGTACCCTTGTCCCCTCATCACCACACCCCCGCTCACATCAACCCCATCTCTTGCAAACCCTGACGCAGTTTCTTTGCTTCTTCCGGGTTTTGCTCTTGGTGAAGGGCGATCGCATTTTTAAAAGCTGTTAAACTAGCTTGGACATTACCAACTTTGAGTTGCACTACCCCTAAATTTTGATAAGCTTCTGCATAGTTGGGTTTTAACTTGATGGCTTTTTGGTAAGAGGCGATCGCATCTGTAAACAAACCCAAAGCTTTCAATGTCATCCCTAGATTGTAATGTCCGGCAGCAAAATTCGGGTCAATTTTTAAAGTGATTTCATAAGCTTTTTTGGCATTTTTTAAGTCTCCAGCTGCTTTGAGCAAGTTGCCAAAATTGTTATATGCTCCCAGCTTCAGGATAGGGTAAATAGGTAACTTAATCGCAGCTTGGTAATGGGCGCTAGCCTTTTGAGGCTTTTCTAAACGATTGTAGGCAATGGCTAAATGGTAATGGAGTTCGTACAAAATCTCGTAGTTTTCTTTGCAGACACTAACGCCTTTATGCAATAAAGCCATACCTTGGGCAATTTTTCCTGTTTCTACATACAATGCCCCCAATTTACTGCAAACATAGGGGTCATCAGGATTAGCAGCGAGAAACTGTTCCATGGCTGCTTGCGCTTTGGCATATTTGTTACCTTGAGCGATCGCGCTTTTTTGATAACCTTTATGGTGAATTGCCGTTCCTTGTAAATAGCCTATTTGCCAATGAGGTTCTTTTGTTAAAATTGCCGATACGCTGTCATCAACCAAAGCATGATAAGGCCGAGAAAAGCGAATATCTGGGCGATTGCGAAAAAGCCTGGAAACCAGCGAATATGGAGATTGTTCTGCACCTACCTCATATCGGACAAGGTTAATTAACAAGTATTCTTCGCTTTGAATTACCGACCGCATCTGTGGCACAATTTCTGGTGTCAGAATTTCATCAGCATCTAATACCAGAATCCAGTTGCCTGTGACATATTTTAGTGCTTCATTGCGAGCAGCACTAAAGTCATTACACCATTGAAAACGATGGACTTTTGCGCCATATGCTTTGGCTATTTCCACAGTGCGATCGCTAGAACCTGTATCTAAAACTACAATTTCGTCTACTACATTCTCCACACTGTTAAGACATTTAGGCAATGTTGCTGCCTCATTTTTCACAATCATACACAGGCTGAGATTCATATTGCCGATTAATTTTGGTTTCAAGTTTTCTTACTGTAGTAACTAAATTTAATTAGATGTCAATATCAGCATCTAATTATCCTTCAATCAAACTCTTTTAGCTTCTTGACAAGAATAAAAAATAATGTTGGCGAATCTTGACGAACTAAATTTTTCTAAAATCCTCAGCATCAAATTATAAGTATATTTTATAACTAAGTAACTATTGTCACATAATCTACACATTCTCGCCAAAAGTTTGCAGTTCCAGCAGCTATGAGAATCACAGTTACCGAAGCTAACCCAAGTTTGTATGTATCCATGGCATTAGTGCTAACTTTCCCATTTAACATTATTGTTGGCATTCCTTTGTATTTCAATATCATCAAACTTATGGGAGTTTAACGTCATGGAAGCTGCCAAGAAAATCGAAATAGTAACGAATTCTTTAGAATTACAAAGAGTTCTAGAAATTTTAGAGAAAGGATCTGTTTTTGGATATACAGTGATTGAAGATGTGACAGGTAACAGAGATAGAGGTAGAGTATTCAACGATTTAGAAACTCATACGCTTACCAATGGATATGTTATAAGTATTTGCACAGAGCAACAAGAGCAAGAATTAGTAAAAGCAATCAAACCTGTGCTGAAGAAATTTGGAGGAGTATGTATTGTTTCTGATGCCAAGTGCATTCGACATTAATTAATATTAAGTTGCCATCAAAGGTAGGGTAGCATTTGTCATTGCGACCGAAGCGTGCTGGAGGGAAACAAACCGCAACGCAACTCAATATAAATTATTCTACTTAGAGACGCTTAGAAGTATATGCGTCTCTTAATGTATCGCCAAGTTTTCAATGAACTGTAAACAGAAAATTAGCTAAGTATTCTGAAAACTATAAGTAACAATATATTATTTTTAGGGGATTTTAATCGTGCCAATCAAACGAATAATTGCAGGGCTGAATGAGTTTCATGACAACTATTTTGTTACACACCGCGAGTTATTCGAGCATCTATCTCATGGACAAAATCCAGAAGTATTAATTATTACTTGTTCTGACTCACGTATTGATCCGTTTTTAATCACTCAAAGCCAGCCAGGGGACTTATTTGTTATTCGTAATATTGGCAACATTATACCACCCTATGGCTCACATAATGGAGGTGAAGGCGCAGGTATAGAATATGCTGTTCAGGCTTTGAATATTAAGGATATTGTTGTTTGCGGTCATTCCCACTGTGGGGCTATGAAGGGGCTATTACAAATAGGTAATTTAGCTCAACAGATGCCTTTAGTTTACGATTGGTTAAAGCAATATGCAGAACCTACCCGCCGCCTTGTACTGGATAACTACAAAGATTATCCCAGCGAGAAACTTTTAAAAATAGCCATTGAACAAAACATTCTTACACAGATAGAAAATTTGGAAACCCACCCCATAATTCGTTCTAGACTCCATAGCGGCCAACTCAATCTTCACGCTTGGATTTATGAAATTGAGAGTGGAGAAGTATTTGCTTATGATGCTGACACCGGTCAATTTAAAATTTTAGATAATCGCCCATTCCCTGTACCTAATCCTTTAATAGGTGTACACTGAGAATAAAAATTTATAGTCAATAATTAATGAAATTACTTTTTGTTATTTAGCTATTATCACTCTTTAAAGTTAATTAGCCACACCATTGAAGTATATAGATATTAAATTTCTGCAATGAAAGCTTCATTTTTCACAAAAAACACAGGTGTATTACGCCAAAAAATTATAGTCTACATCAAAAAAGTGAAGCAATGGTTTGTAGATACGCCAGAAAGAGCGCTTTTAGAAGCTTACAAAGCAGCTCAGACAATTAGAAACATTGAAATTCAGCATTTTGGAAATGAAAAAATTTCTGCTAGTTCAGCAAATTATACAGAAAATGTGATGTCTTATTGGCAAGGATATCTGCAAAAACAATTAACTATTATCAATGTAAGGCTAGCAGAATTTCGGCTCAGTCGTTCAATGCTGAATACTTCCAATAACGTTATTTTAGAAAAGCTACACTTTATTGACGATGTAATATCTCCATATACTTTAACAAATAAACAAATTGGTAGCAGCCCTATAGTACAAATCTCTGAGCCGCTACCAATTACAGGTAATGGAGTTGATAACAAAGCAGATACATCTACTACAAGCATTAATAAAATTACCCACGTAAATCAAAAAACTGGTTTTTTACCTCGTTCTTTTGGCAGAACAATTAATAAAATACAAGCAGAATTGTCTCCGCAAGCAGAAGAAGAATTTGTCGCAAGTTACCAAATTTCGAGAAATAGGACAAGGGCTGCAATAAGATTTTTGCTACTTTTAATTCTTGTGCCACTTATAACCCAGCATTTTTCTAAGCAGATATTAATCAATCCTATAGTAGAAAGAACTAGAAACGAAAACGTAACTCAATTTTTCCTAAATTCAGAAATGGAAGATAAAGCTTTACATGAATTTAAAAACTATGAGAATAAACTAAAATTTGAAATATTATTGCAGCAATCACCAGCGCTTTCTTCTGAGGAAATCCAAGGGAAGTTTCGAGATAAAGCAATTGAGATAAGCCAGGTATTTTACCATAAAAGTAGTATTGCTATCAGCAATGTATCTGCTGATTTGCTATCACTAGTTGCTTTTGGCGTAGTAATTGCTATGAGCAAAAAAGAAATTGTAATTGTAAAGTCTTTTATAGATAATGTTGCCTATGGTCTAAGTGATAGCGCGAAGGCTTTTATAATTATTTTGTTTACAGATACATTTGTAGGATTCCACTCACCATATGGCTGGGAAGTGCTTTTGGAAGGTTTAGCAGAGCATTTAGGATTGCCAGCAAGTAAAAACGCTATATTTCTATTTATTGCCACATTTCCTGTAATTTTAGACACTATATTTAAATACTGGATATTTCGTTATTTAAGTCGTTTGTCTCCTTCGGCATTAGCAACATTTAAAGAAGTGAATGAGTAATTTAACATGGATAGTATATTAGAAGTTTCAAAATGAATCGTTTTTATATCAATGCGGTTTCAAGATAAAGTTGTTTGGCTAACCGGAGCATCATCTGGTATAGGTGAAGCCCTAGCTTACCAATTTGCCAATGAAGGTGCAAAGCTAATCATTTCATCGCGGAGGATAAAAGAATTAGAAAGAGTCCAACAAAATATACACGGTGAATGTTTGATAATTCCTATTGATATTACAGACTCTATATCGTTAGACAATGCGGTAAATCATACCATAGAGCATTATGGCAAAATTGATGTGTTGGTAAATAATGCAGGTATTAGTCAACGTTCTTTAGCTGTTGATACTCAAGCCTTAGTTGACAGAAAAATTATGGAAGTCAATTATTTTGGTACAATCAACATTACTAAAAAGATTCTGCCACACATGATAAAAAATGGTAGTGGGCAAATTGTAGTGATTTCCAGCTTGGTTGGGAAATTTGGTTTTCCCTTGCGTTCAGCTTATGCAGCATCAAAGCACGCATTACATGGTTTTTTTGAAACATTACAGTTAGAATTAAAAGCTTATCGTGATATTTCGATTACTATTATTTGCCCAGGAAGAATTAAAACAAATATTTCACTTAACGCGTTAAATAATGATGGTAGTGTATATGGAAAAATGGATGAAGGGCAAGATAAAGGGATGAGTGCTGATATTTGCGCTCAAAAAATAGTAACCTCTATTTATCAAAAGAAGCGAGAGGTTTATATTGGTGGTGTTGATATTGTAATGGTGTATTTAAAAAGGTACTTGCCGTCATTGTTTTATTGGATAGCGAGAAGAATTAATCCAACATAAAAATATCAATGTTTTGTATGTTGAACCACAATTTCACTTTCTGAAATACAGGTAGGGCGGGCAATGCCCACCCTAACTCGAAGCTCAAGTGTAGGCCATTTTTTCAAAAATCAAACCTGAGTCCTATATTTATTTAGACAACCTGGTCATTTCAAATAATTGTTGGGCGTTCTTGCCTAAAAAAGCATCAAAAATTTCAGACTTCCCTGGTTCTACTTCTACTAGATAGCGCTGGGCAATTTCATAGTAAGCATAAGTCCAAGGGATTTGAATTTCTGCACCACTATGATCATCTAAGACTGTGACCATTTCCGTAACTGCTTGAGTTGCTGTTTGACGTAAACCGCAGGCAACATTGCCTTCTATCTCTGCTTTCATGGGTACGCCGAGATTTGCCAAACCACAAACTGTAGTATCTATATCTGGATATGCTGCTGTGTTCTGACGGTTGACGTAGCCTGTAAAATGATTTACTGCATAACCATGCAGTAATACCCAAGCTCCGTATTGAGTAGCTTTATTTACCTCTTCTACAACCGAACGTTGGGGAGGTAACCAGGGACGGGTAAAAACTTTCTGGAGTTGTTGGGCAACAGTTTCAACGTTGCCATCTCCTTGAATAAAAGGAGTAAAAATAGAGGTCAATTCGTATTGAATTGAAGAGACTGTTTTATAGATCAGTTGGGCAATATTGGTAGGCAATTCATCTACAATTAGCTCACTGATAAACAACTTAGGTAAATCGAATTCTGCTTGTTGAGGATGGCTATAATGACGGGCGTACAGATGTGTTTCGGGAAAAGTATACTCTCCAGCGGCTACGTAACCTAAAGCTTCAGCAATTTTCTCCAGGTATTTAATTCCCAAGTTAATCTGACTTTGTGGGCTATCTATCGACAAACGCAAAGACCGCAAGGCGATGTGGTCGTTAGCAACATTACCACCCGCAGCAGTAATCATTTGCTGGTAAGTGCGGGCATAACTTACTCTAGTGCTGTATTGTTTCCAAAGTAATGAGTAGAGATGAAGGGCAATTTCAGGTTTCATAAATCAGTTATTAATTATTAGTTATCTGGATAATCTTTCTATCTACTCAAATTAAAGCCCTACGAACTTAAGATATGCGAGAGAATATCTAGAGCAATTTGAATTTGGTTGCTATCAATAACCAAGGGTGGGCAAAAACGAATTGCTGCCTTACCGCAACCAAGTAACAACAAACCCCGCAAGAAAGCTTCTTGAATGATGCGATCGCGCAACTTAGGATTAAGATTACCCTCATCATCGAGTAAATCCACCGCTACCATCAAACCCTTTCCTCGTGGTAGGGACATTTGAGGAAATCTTTCATGCAATTGAGTCAGACCAGTTTGTAATAACTCTCCCATCAGGGAGGCGTTGGCAATCAAACCACCTTCCAGCAGTCGCAGAGTAGCAATTCCAGCAACACAAGCAACAGGATTTCCGCCGAATGTGGTGGCGTGGGAACCAGGAGGCCAAGTCATTAACTCAGGTCGGGAGAGAATTGCTCCTAAAGGTAGACCACTAGCGAGACCTTTGGCTGTGGTAATAATATCCGGCATCACGCCCCAATGCTCGATCGCAAACAAACGACCTGTGCGCCCCATCCCCGATTGCACTTCATCCACTATCATCAGGATGCCATGGCGATCGCATATATCCCGAATCCGTTGCAAAAAACCATCTTCTGGTACAACATAGCCGCCCTCGCCTTGAATTGCTTCCACAACAATTGCCGCTACCTCATGGGGTGGTAACATTGTCAAAAATAATTGTTTTTCTAAGTAATCTAGAGCAGCGTGAGTACCGTAAGGGATATGAGTTATCCCTGGTACAAGAGGGCCAAAGTTCGCTCGCTGTACTACTTTGGAACCAGTTAAAGACATTGCCCCATAGGTGCGACCGTGAAATGCACCCAAAAAGGCTACAATTTGCGATCGCTTGGTGTAATATCGAGCTAGTTTAATTGCCCCTTCGTTAGATTCCGCCCCAGAGTTAGTGAAAAATACTTTTGCACCTTGGGGAAAGGGGGCGCGAACAGCTAATTTTTCTGCTAGTTCCACCATCGGTTCATAATAAAAATCAGTCCCCGACATATGCAGCAGACGTGCTGACTGTGCTTGAATTGCTTCGACAATTTCCGGGTGGGCGTGTCCAGTGTTGGTAACGGCAATCCCTGCGGTCATATCCAAAAACACATTGCCGTCAACATCTTCCACCATACAAGCTTCACCCCGACCTACTACCAAAGGATAATCTCTAGTGTAGGAAGGAGAAGTTACAGCGCGATCGCGTTCTATAATTGCTTGGGCACGAGGGCCAGGTAAGGAAGTTACCAACCGGGGCACACGAGGTAAACCTAAATTAACAGGAACACTTAACATTGTTTTTTTAGATTTTTTAAGATGATTTTTGATTAAACGCTGAGATTTAAACTATTGCAGTAGCATTTGATTCTCTTTCATCAGGTTAGTACTAACTTCAGTTTATACTTTCACCTCATCCGTAAACCTTATATTAGGGAATACAAATTGACCCTTACGGCTCTTGTTTTCTAAGAAAATAAGTACCTAAGCCTGAATTAATCATCAGGCTGCTAACTTTGTGTCAATTTTTCTATAAGTTGTAATAGATTGTTCTCAATTTGTCCAAGGCCTTTTCGGACAGTTTTTCTGCTTGGTTGGGTTCACTAACCAAGAGCGATCGCTATGTTCTGAGCGATATAAACCTAATCGCTTTCACTTTCAACGTTTAATTGCTTGACGCTTTCTTATAAGCAGTTCTTATATAGACTATTTACTTTTTCTTGTCAAGTTATATTGACTTTTTGTAACAATATTGTTAAATTTATTTACATAAAGTAACAAATAAAGGAAAGCAGCTATGTATACCACGATTAACGAAGACGGCGTTCTTAACAACTACGCAACTGAACCTCAGATGTATTACGCTGAATACCCTGCTATTTGGCAGCAACGTAAATACCTTTTACAGAGCGCTTTTGCTACTTTAATTGTCAGTACTTTAGTTTTAGTTGCTTTTAGCGTTAGCTAAGATTTTTAACTTCGGTAACGGTATCTTTCATCGCTATTTGTTCTTCTCTGCTTCACCTCGGACAGTTTTGCCGAGGTTTTTTGTTGCTGATATGTGCGATGTCCTATCTAATAAGCACTCCCATAGCTATCACTTCTTATTATGCAAATAGCTATTTACTTGCTTGCTTTATCAGGTAATATGAATTAAACTATTATCAGATTTAAATATTTTTGCAACCTCCTGCCAAAGGTGGGCAGTAAGTGGTACCCACCATATATCCTCTTAGGCTACGGCTAACACCACACTTTCCGGGAGCGGCTTTTACTACATAAGTCGCTCCCATTTTTTTGTTGTTATATCAATTTCAGAAAAGAATATGGCCGTTACAAATGTCAATCTCCCAAATAAATACCTAAACCACGAGCAGTTTTGACTAACGTATCCTCTGGATTTACAGCTCTATATTGAGCGATCGCCTCAGCAATTGGCACAGCAAAAACTTGGCGATTTTGCCAGGTCACCATGTAGTCATATTTACCTTCATCTATGAGATTTACCGCTGCTACACCAAAGGCAGCTGCCACTAGTCGATCTAGTGGTGAAGCGGTTCCACCGCGTTGGATGTGTCCTAAGACTGTGACTCGCGTTTCTGCACCAATGCGATCGCTAATTTGATCGGCTAAATATTCACCAATACCGCCATATCGAGATTGGCCCAAACGATTTGTCATTGTGAGAGTTTCACCCTCTTGAGTACGAACTGCCTCAGAAACAATAATTAAACAATAGTTTTTGCCTTCCTCTTGGCGCTGTTTAATTTTGTAGCAAATGTGGTCAAGATTGTAGAGAATTTCTGGAATTAAAATCACATCTGCTCCCCCAGCAATTCCCGCAGCTATAGCAATGTGTCCTGCATCACGGCCCATCACTTCTAAAATCATGACTCGACTGTGAGAAGCAGCGGTAAAATGCAAGCGATCAAGTGCTTCTGTCGCAATATTAACTGCTGTATCAAAACCGATAGCGTGTTCGGTAATGCCAATATCATTATCAATCGTTTTGGGAATACCCACTAAATTAATGCCGCCTTGTTGTGCCAAGCGACGGAGAATAGCTAAACTACCATCACCACCAATCCCAATCAAAGCGTCTAAACCCAGTTGATGGTAACCTGCAATAATTTCTTGGGAGCGATCGCATACACTACCATCAGGCATAGGAAAAGCAAAAGGATCGCCTTTATTGGTGGTTCCTAACATTGTTCCACCAGAAGTTAACAGCGGGTCAACTAAGTCGATTTCCAGTTTTGTGAATTGCGGCGGACGTGCCATTAATCCTAGAGTTGCTTGACGGATTCCTAATACTTCCCAACCTTTTCCACCAGCACAATGGACAACAGATCTAATTACGGCATTCAAACCAGAGCAATCTCCTCCACTAGTAAGAATACCAATACGCTTACCTTTACCCATATATCTTTTAAAGTTTCAAACGTGAAATAGTTCTACCTTGCTTATTGATTTGATTCACAAACATACAGCAGACTTCAACTGCGGCTGAACTCGAATCATTTCATTTACAACTACAACAAGCTTTCTCTTGGTATGCGAGTTAGTTATTTTGCTAACTGAATTTGCCAAGCTGTACTTATCCTTTCCGGACTAGCTAGCTGGTTGAAGTCCGGCATTCTTAGAGCCTATGGGACTTTGGGTACATTTCACTAAGTGCGAAACAAAATTTCATCTGCAAACACACATTTTTGTAAGTATTAGCAGAGTTTTCAGGATTCTTAGGGTAATAGATAATTCTTGCGTTAGCAAACCACCTCCCGGAGCCTCGCATAGATTCCTTTAGCACCGCGTCACCAAAAGCCATATATGATTGCATAACGCGTTGCTAGCATAGGCGTTCCAAGCACCGAATACCCTCAATAATACGGTAATACTGAGAGTTGCCTTAAAACAGCTAAATGTACCATTAGTCCGGTTTAGTCTCCTTGGGGTGGAAAAAAGAGTATAGGATACCAACTCTGACGCAATATTTCAGCCGCAAAACTCGAAACTAACCATTCTTGAAGCTTACCTATTGTTCCTGAAGACACGGCGATCGCGCTAATATCAGCCATTACAGCTGTTTCCAAAACCTGAGTGACAGAGTTTCCTTCCCGGACTTCTATGTCCACTTGTAAATTTACCCCTTCCAAATCAGCTTTAATCTGAGATAGAGTTTGGTGAGCCTGCTGAGGTAAGATTTTCCTTGGTATTTCTCGGCGACCAGTGTTTTCTAAAACCCAGCAAAGCTTACACTGTTGGAGAAATCTACCAGACTGTTGCCCTGCCAAGTGCTTTACCTGTTGCACCAGATAAATTGCCGCTTTACTATCGTTATAGGGAAGTAGCAAAGAGCGAAAAAGGTGCTGACAACGCAGTGTTAATTCCTCACAAGTATAAGCAGAGATTAACTGAGGACGCACTACCAATAGAGGAATCCTTGTCTGGCGGGATAATTCAGCCATCGTACTACCCACCAGTTTTTCCGTGAGTAAGCTGCGACTTTGAGAACCCAGTATAATCAATCCAGACTGATAGGTTTGAGCTACCTTAAGGATTGTCTCAACTGGCTTTCCTGATTGAACTTCTATTTTTACTTCTACATCAGTACGACTTTCATCAACAGCTTCTGCCAATCGAGTTTGAGCTTGTTCCATTTTCTCACTGTCGACTCGTGGAATAATGCCTTTTTCCCACAACGGAACAACGTGCAGAAAAACAATTTGCTTTATCCCTGCAAGCCTAAGACTCGAAACAAAATGTGAAAGGCGATGCAACCCGTCAGAAAAATCTGTACAAATTAAAATTCGTTCAAACATAGATAATTAATAAAAGAGGGTTCTAAGTATTCTACTTTGACACCTAGCCTCTTTATCTTTCAATCCAGCACAAATGCGGCTGTCAGAGCCTACTGTAGGTTCTGTTAAACAGCATTTAGTTGAACTGCTCAATCTACTTTCTGTGTTACTTCAGTTGAAAGAGAGCGAATTAACTCCCGAATTACATCAGTTGCTGGTCTCCCAGAGGTTGAGCAGTATTTTTCTAACTTCTCTACCTCGCCTGATGTCAGATTGATTGTAAGTCGTTTTACAGCCCATTTTTTATTCATGTATTAAACAACCTATGTTTTTAAACTACTTTTTTAATATCAATCATTTAAGCTGTTACTACAATGATATAAATAATGATATTAAATTCAAGACGTCATGAAGAAAAATGCTACAAGTTTCTTACCTGTAGTGAAGAGGTAAAGTATATTCTAGAGTATGAACTTTAGCTGCTTGGGGTGTAAGAATTGTGAATACAATGTAAGCAAAATATTAAAGTATCTCAACACAAAATAAGTATTTACATGGAGTTAAGTCTTACTTTTCGTTGAAGAGTAACATCCTATCATTCATTGATGAGTATTGTGGAGCATATCAAGATTTGTTTTCCCAGAAGAGCTAGACTATTTGCCATCAGCAAGAATCATAATGGTGTATAGCATTGATAGCTTATCCATCAAATATTGGATATTCATTGGGATAAAACTAATCAATGCTCTATTCGTTCTCAGAAAGATACCTAGAAGTTATCGAAGTTAGCGATCGCTGTTTTCAACTTATCTAGCACCTCATCCACAGAAATAGCGCCCAACTCTCCAGAGGCGCGGGTACGAATACTCAAGGTGTTGGTTTCAACTTCCTTAGCTCCCACCACTGCCATTACGGGTATTTTATCTTTTTCGGCATTGCGAATTAACTTACCCAGGCGATCGCCACTGTTATCAACTTCGACACGGATGCCGAAAGCACGCATTTTTGCCGCTACATTTTGAGTAAAATCTAGCTGTGCTTCACCAACTGGCAACAATCTGGCTTGCACTGGCGCTAACCACAAAGGGAAATCACCCGCATACTCTTCAATTAAAATCCCAATCAGCCGTTCCAGCGAACCAAAAGGCGCACGGTGAATCATCACCGGACGTTTGCGAGAACCATCTTCAGCGACATATTCCAAATCAAAGCGTTCTGGCAAGTTGTAATCTACTTGCACAGTTCCCAACTGCCATTCTCTTTCTAGGGCATCACTGACAATGAAATCTAGTTTTGGCCCATAGAAGGCTGCTTCCCCTATGCCTTCAAAGTGATCCATCCCCAAGGTTTCAACTGCTCGACGAATGGCATTTTCGGCTTGGTTCCAAGCTTCATCAGAACCAATGTACTTATCACTAGCTGGATCGCGAAAACTGAGTCGCGCTTTGAAATTCCCAAGTTGCAGAGTTTTAATCACTGATAATATTAAATCCACCACGTTGAGGAATTCGTTATCTAGCTGTTCTGGGGTGACAAATATGTGGGCATCATCCTGGGTGAAACCCCGCACCCGCGTTAAACCGCCTAATTCCCCTGATTGTTCGTAGCGATAAACAGTACCAAATTCCGCTAGCCGGATAGGTAGTTCCCGATAGGAACGCAACTCGCTTTTATATATTTGGATGTGGAAAGGGCAATTCATAGCTTTGAGAACAAAGCCTTGTTCTTTAGCGGCTGCTTCCTCATCCTCTGCCATCATTGGGAATAAGTCCTCTTTATATTTCTGCCAGTGTCCAGAGGTTTTAAATAAATCTACTCTGCCAATATGAGGAGTAACAACCTGCTGATAACCGCGTTTTAGCTGTTCTTGTTTCAGAAAGTCTTCCAAAATACTCCGCAATAGAGTACCTTTGGGCGTCCACAAAGGTAAACCCGGCCCTACTTGGTCAGAAAATATAAACAGTCCAAGTTCTTTACCCAGTTTCCTGTGATCTCGTCGCAGCGCTTCTTCTTTACGCCGCTTGTACTCAGCGAGTTGTTCTGGGGTTTCCCAAGCAGTCGCGTAGATGCGTTGCAATTGGGCTTTGGTTTCGTCCCCACGCCAATAAGCACCAGCAACACTTTCTAACTCAATTGCTTTTGGGTTGAGTTCACTGGTGTTTTCTAAATGAGGCCCCGCGCACAAATCCCACCATTCATTTCCTAAATGGTAAATAGTAATTGGTTCCTTTTTGATATCTGCTAGGATTTCTAACTTATAAGGCTCATGAATTTTTTGAATTCGGCCTTGGGCTTCTTCCCGGCTGACTTCTTCCCGAATTACTGGCAGTTTGCGATTAATAATTTTTACCATCTCTTTCTGGATGGCTTTTAAATCCTTGTCGCTAAATGGCTCTGGATTGTCAAAATCATAATAGAAGCCATTATCAATCCAGGGGCCAATTGTTACTTGCGCCTTGGGAAACAGCTTTTGTACAGCCATCGCCATCACATGGGAAGCGGTGTGGCGGATTTTTTTTAAATTTTCCGATTCGCTGCTACGAGGTAAATACATTTTTGCAGATTGTTCTGGTTGGTTGGGAACTTGATTAGGCGACATCGGCTGTTGAACCATTGGCGAAGTGATTGCAAAAGTAATTTATCAGTTAGAGTTCTGAAAAATCTACCCAAATATAACATGGGTTTATTTTCCAACTTCATACACTTTTTCCTTTACTAGATGGACTTTCGCATCTTTTATAGGATTAGTGTTTTACCCATTTTAAATTACTGTTCTACCAATGTTTAATGAGCCTTAACATCAACATTGATTAATTTGCTTGTGGCTATCTGAAGATGCCTCTTGTAATACTTTGGTCTAGATTAGTGTTCGGTACTTTAACTCATTCATGATTCAATGCAGAGTATTTTCAAATTTGTAAGTTATTACAAGCGAACTAACCTCACTTCATCATAGTCAGATATACCAACTTTAAAATTGAAGTTAGTCTCAGGGAGTTAATTATGCCACTAGTAAAAAGCTTTTTACTGCTATATACAGCGTGACTGAAGATAAATTTTTACCTAAAATTTATCTTTGTACTTAGATTGTTTCGAGTACCTGTTAATTGCAAATGTTTTTTGCTGGTGTGCTTTTGTGGCTCCATGGTAACTAGTCTAGAAGTGAGCAACTGATTGGAAAACATCACTAGATATTTTCAATTGTAAAGGTTTGTAATCTATTTGATTTTAAAGTTGAGAACTACCTGAAATAAATTCTGTCTATAGAGATAGTTAATAAAATTATAATGTTTTTTAGAGACAGTCAGATTTACTTTGGTTAGAGATGATTGAGTTAATGAGAGTTTGTGCATTAAGTTTATTATTAGTACAATTTAATTTAAAAACTAAATAATTTTCAATATATTTTTAACAATAATCTATCTATAGAATGAACTATCACTCAAATCATCGCCGCTTGTGTTTGGCTGCATTTATAATGATCCCACTACGGATACTCTATCGATGGGATCTGTACAAATCATCTAGCAAGACTATAATATATAAAAATGTATATTTAGCTACACACTATTTATTGCTTCTAACCTAAGACATAATAAGAAAATATGTTAAGAATTGTAAAAAACGTTAATATTATAAAGAAAGTTAGAAGTATGCTTCTCATTTATGCGAGACTCAAATTTACCAGGGACTGATCTGCTGAAAACGGTTTTAGAACCACTGTTGGATGATTTTCAATATTGGTTTGCGCGATCGCGCAATTTTCTAGAAACTGAGCAGATCACATTTATGAGTGAGCAAGAGCAAACTGACTTGCTGTTGCAAGTCAAACAAGCGCAAGATGAACTAAATACGGCGAAGATGCTGTTTAGTGCAACTGATGGGCAAGTTGGGATTGATATGGCGACATTAATGCCTTGGCATGAATTGGTAACAAAATGCTGGAATGTGGCAATGCGCTTCCGTCAAGAACGAGAACTTTGATAGCCTTGTTGCTAATTAAGTTCAGTATGCAGATTAGTAATGGCGATTCACTATGTATGTTCGAGAGATAGTACTAAATCTTTAATAAAATTTGAATTTACCAAGAAAATAATGTATCCCATGCTACCGTCATGTGAACAACTGAACAACAGTTAATAAATTGCCCATTAGAAACATAGATGTACAAATAGTACGTTAATTATCTGCTCTAGCCGTGAGTCACGGTGTCAGCAAACCAAAACGTTAGATTATAAAGTTTTAAAACTTGCTTCTCCTGGAGGAAAAACCGATGCTACATCTGCTTTACATTCTCGCTTTTACTATCCTTGCTTTTATAGCCGTTGCTAATTTAATTCGTAACTTGATCATGTTCAGTTTTGATCGAGAGCGAACTTATCCAGCAAAATACTCAGCAATGAACAATCAGGGCAAATATGGCTCTTCATCAAGAAAGCAGTTTGTACCACATCCAGAGTTATTAGATAACGCCGGAAACGTAATCAAAGAGCCATTATTGGTAATGCGTTCAATTAACGTTGATGATGCGCGTCACCAATTAGATGCTTTATATGAAGCTTCTCCAGGTCAGAAAATTGAGAATCAAGAAGAAAAATAAAACGAGTGCTGAGTTCTAAGCGAAGATAACAAATCAATATTAGATGATGAAGAAAGGAGAAATTATTGGATCTTCTTTCTTTTTTGTTTTTCTTCCTGCCTCAGCACTCAGCATTAAATTAAGCTTCAATCACTACCCTGAGATTGCCGCGTTTTTTAGCAACACGGCAAGCGGTTGTGCTACCAGAACGCTCGAATTCTAAATCTAAGATAGTAGGGCCAACTTGCAAATTGTGCAAGGACAAGCGATTAATCGATTCTGGTAAAGCCGGATCGATAATTCGCAAACAGTTGTTTTGAGCATCAGGTACTAGGTTGATCATCATTTGCAGAAGTTGGAAGACACTACCAGTAGCCCAAGCTTGTGGAGTACAGGCAACTGGATACTGTACAGGCGAATGATCACCGTTACGTTCGTAGCCACAGAAGAGTTCTGGAGGACGTTGATATGGCTGCTGACTAGTCATATCAAACAACCCTTGGAAGATTTCCAGTGCTTGATCTATTAAACCAAGCGATCGCAACCCCATAGCAATGATGGCGTTGTCGTGCGGCCAAACTGAACCAATGTGATAACCCATTGGATTGTAGGCTGGGGATAAACTACTCAAAGTCCGAATACCCCAACCATTAAACATATCCGGGGCGCGCAACCGTTCTGCTACACTGTAGGCTTTTTCAGGTGTAAAGATGCCCAAATGCAGACAATGGCCGGGATTTGAGGTAATACTGTCTACTTGCTTGCCGTCACCATCCAAAGCCAGGGCGCAAAAATCTTGGTCTTCCATCCAAAAGTCTCTATTGAAACGCACCTTGAGATTTCTGGCTTCTTCTTGCCAACGATCTGCTAAATCAAGCCGCTTTTTCATCCGCGCAATTTCTGCGAGGCGTATTTTCGCAGCATAGACATAAGCTTGCACCTCACAAAGGGCGATCGGCCCATTGGCTAGCTCTCCTTTGCGATCTACAATACAGTCTCCTGAGTCTTTCCAGCCTTGGTTAGCAAGACCGCGTTTAGACTTACGATAGTAGCTTAGGTAGCCATTTTGTTTACTGTTGCGATCAATCCACTCCATAGCTGCCAGAGCATTAGGCCAAAGTTGCTCTAAAGTTTCTTGATCGTGAGTCCAAGCATAATATTCGGCATACAGCATCAGCCAAAGAGGAGTAGCATCAACTGTACCGTAGTAGGGTGTATGGGGAATTTCCTGGCAACGGGCCATTTCCCCTAGCCGCAACTCGTGCAAAATTTTGCCTGGTTCTTCTTCGCGCCAATCATCCTCAGTTTTGCCTTGGTATGTCGCTAATAACAGTAAGGTTTCTTTAGCGATTCGGGAGTTTAACATCAGAGTTTGGGAAGCTGTAATTAATGAATCCCGCCCAAACAGCGCCGAAAACCACGGTACTCCAGCAGAAAGTGTTTTATACTTGCCAAAAGACTGGCGTAACAAATACATATCTTGTTCAGCCCGCTCAATCACTCGATTGAAAATGCTTTTATCTGAGCTGATCCTGGTAATCTGTTGCACCCAGTGTTGTTCTTCCATCAACTCAGCAGCTTTCGCTTGTGCTAAAGTGACAGCTGCACTCACGGTAGAACTAGATTGGTTGTTTCTCAACATATTCAACCGATAACCTAATTTTTGGGTTTCGTGAGGAGCCAACTCTAGCTGCCAGACCGCAGTGTAACCCTTAAAATAGTCTGGTTGATGATGCTGGAATTGGATACGAGATTCCATTAACAAGCCATCCAAACCTTCGTAGGCGAGTGTTAAGGATTCTTCCCTATGGGCAAAGGAATGAGTTTGCATAAATGAAACATTATCAGTTGCTGAAGATGCTCCTTCCTCTGGTGTTGGTTCCACTAAGCGTAGAAGTCTACCGCGTTTATCTCTGCCATAGCCCCGGACTTCAAATAAATCCACAAAATCTGCATCAAAGCTGATACTAAGCTCAAAAATGATTGTAGTTGTGCTATAATTAGATATTTCTATATCTTCAAAAAGTGCCCCATTGAGTACGAGTTCCCGGCGAATCCCTACAGTATCGGCTTTGAGTCGCTCATCAATCCTGGGATTAGTACATAGAACTGAAAGCGCAAATCCTTTTTCGGCTGTACTACTGAGAAGCACAGGCGATCGCCCCTCGATCTGTAACTCTAGGCGACTGAGAAATCGCGTATCGCAGCAAAACAGTCCCATACTGGGATTGCTATCGTTGAGGGAACAGCCAGAAATGTTCCCTATCGTATCTGTTACTAGAAATAAATCATCATCTTTAACCGTCAGTGTTAGTTGTGGTCTTTCACTGACAACACAAGGCCACTCCGGGATAGGTAATTGTTCAGCAGGAATAAAAGTTTTTCCGTCTAGGAAAATTTTTTCCGGTGTCATTAATGTATCCGGTGTCATTAACCAAAGTTCCGTGTACAGTTCTATATTTACATTCACGCGATCGCCCGTATACTGCCAAGCTTGTTCAGAAAGAACAAGCTTGCTCAAAGCGAAGCTTTGAGGCAACCGCAGGGAGTGGGTTTGGGCAGTAGGGCGTCCTACGCGATTGCCTACAGCACTGCGCTCCGCGCAATCGCATCAGCGTCAATCAGAAAAAGACGCTTTAGCCAGCTCAGTTGAGCCATGCAAAGCAAAATAATAATACTTACATACTCTTGGCAACAGGGAAGCTATAAAATCTACACAATTAAATATTTATAAAGGTATAGGTATACTAACTAAAAGAGCCAGTAGTTATATTATCTAACTTTAAAGTCGCTAGAAATAATTTGTAGTGCTAAAAAAGGAAATTCGTATTAGTAGCGAGTACAACTGGCTACTAGAGTGTAGCAGGTAACATTAGAGGTAACAAAAAACTCACAGCGTTTTTCAGGTGAATGAAGTACACGGGTAGGGTAGCCACTCCGTTCGGTCGCCAGACTTGTAGACACCCGCAGGGTGGCTTAAGGCAGGGTAGGAAGTGGCGAATCTAGTCGAGAATGTATATTGGGCGTAGTAGCCTATTACTTGAAACATCACAATGCCAGCAAATGGATAAAGAAGAATTGAGTGAAGAACAAAGTAGTTCTGGCGAAAGGCTAAACTATGTTTATGCTTACGGCACGCTAAGGCGCGAACAACGCAGGCATAGCCGTTTGTTAGTTTATTTGCTAGTCAAAGCTTTTAATTTTGTCAACAAAGCTGTAAAAGCTCCTGCTCAATGGGAGCAAAGTGCTGCATTTGCTTCTGTAGAACATCCTTTTCAGAATTCTTTACATATTGCAACTGTCTACTTAACTTGATAGTCCGTTGTAATTTGTAAAATGCAGCTGTGACTTCGATCTTGTCCAGATTGGGCTTCTTTTAACGATATTCATGAGCATTTCGACTTCTGTGCTGAGTGATCTGCTACAGTCCCTCCCCTACCTACGGCCACAACTATATTTTAAGGCTTCACTAACGGCGCTCTCCCATGCGATGGAAGACCAGGTTTTGGCGGCAACACTAGTCCAGCCTCTGGTAATTGCTAGCTTTCAACGAGAGCGATTCTACCGCCAAGAAGCTCATCGATACCAGCGACTGTCCGAGCGAAGTAGTCAAGTATACGTGTTGTCTGCACCAGAAACAGATTTTACCAACAGTTCGCAATACTATGAAAAAATAGCTTTTGAGCCAGACGACGCTTTAAGTCAAGAGTGGCATTTGGTAGTAATTGCCGAAAACTATGCGACTTGCTTAGTTTGTCGGGAAAGTCTAGGCTCTATTGCTAAAAATCAGCAAATCCCAGAAATTAGTCCTAGCCTGGATATGGATACAGCACGAAGGTTTGAAGGGGTTTGGACATCTGAACGGGGAGTCAGTCTGAAGGCAGCACAATTGCTGTTAGATAGGATTGTGATTTATAGACCGAGTTTAGTAAATAAAATTGAGGAAGCACGCCAGAGGTTTGGCATAGGAAAACCAAGAAGTTACTCTGGAGCCGAGCAAATCAGTGAATATGCTTGTGACATAGATACTGACCCTTTTGTGCAACGCTTAGTGACTTACCTGCAAGCTAGTCAGTACAAATTGCACAAAGCTTATCGTTCGATCGCAGCTCAAGCACGTAAAGAACGCTTAATCAACTCAATCAGCACTGCGATTCGGCGATCGCTCGATCCGCATCAAGTGCTTCAGATAGCAGCACAAGAATTAGGACAGCACATGGGGGCTGGTCGCTGTTTAATTTACCGTGTTCAAGCCACAGAAGCCAAAGCTATTATTGAACACGAATTTTTGACCCCTGGTATTTTATCTGTTTGGGGGCAAACCTGGGATTTAGAGAACAATCCGTTATTTCGGGAAATCGTCAAACAGGGTGAGGGTGTCTATGTAACTAATACTCTGACTGATTTTCGTGTTACCAGTTCGGAGGCGCTTTCTTCGCTCGCTAAAAAGTTTGCCATTCGTTCTTGGGTGATGGAACCAGTGTTTTATCAGGGACGATTGCTAGGCATAGTAGAGTTACACTATTGCAGTATGCCACCCCATGAATGCCAACCAGGGGAATTGGATTTGGTAGAAGCGATCGCCACCCAAGTCGGTGCTGCTTTGATTCAAGCGGAAGCTTACGCCAATTTAGAAGAACTCAACCAGCAGTTAGAAGCCCTTGACCGCACCCGCAGCAACCTCATAGCAATCACAGGACACGAGCTCCGTACTCCTTTATCCACTATTCAAGTTTGTCTGGAAAGTCTTGCCAGCGAACCGGATATGCCCCAGGATCTACAGCAGGTTATGCTCAGTACTGCTCTTTCTGATTCAGAACGGATGCGGAAACTGGTGCAAGATTTTCTCACACTTTCCAACCTGGAAAGTGGTCGGGTGGAATGGCATCCAGAGTCCCTTACTTTACAAGAGTGTGTAGATTTAGCACTGAGCAGGCTTCGGACACGCTCCAGTATAGAAAAGCCACCCCAAATCAAGACTCAAATTGACAAAAATCTGCCTTTAGTTAGGGCTGACGGTGATTGGCTGGTGGAAGTTCTAGCAAAACTCATAGACAACGCTTGTAAATTTACACCTTCACAAGGAAAAATCAGCATTATTGGTACTCGTAATAGCCAGCAGATGGTTGAAGTTACTGTAGCTGATACCGGACGGGGCATTGAACCCAATCGCTTAGAAATAGTTTTCGATAGATTTTATCAAGAGGAGGGAGCGCTGCGGCGTACCACCGGCGGTACTGGATTGGGTTTAGCAATTTGTCGCCAAATTGTCAACGGCTGGGGTGGTGAAATTTGGGCAGAGTCAACTGGCAAAGACCAGGGTAGTCAGTTTCACTTTACCATTCCCATTGTTCAAAGCAGCCAAGAGGAAAAGCGGCCAACCGCCAAGCGCCGATAGTTGATGCCAATTAATTCCTAAAAACTGGCTACAAACTGTTACAGACTATGACGCGATCGCAATATGATCCAGTTGACGGTGTTAGGATGCCCTAAAAACGTTGAGAGAGTAATTTATGGCAGAAACACTTTCTGGACAAACTCCAATCTATGCTGGCAACACTGGCGGCTTGCTAGCAAAAGCAAACGAGGAAGAAAAGCACGCTATCACCTGGACTAGCCCCAAAGAGCAAGTGTTTGAATTGCCTACAGGTGGCGCAGCCGTTATGAAACAAGGCGACAACCTGCTTTATATGTCTCGCAAAGAACAATGCATTGCTTTGGGCGGTCAGCTCCGGAAATTCAAAATTACAAACTACAAAATTTACCGCATTTTCCCCAGTGGTGAAACTGCTTTTATTCACCCAGCTGATGGTGTATTCCCAGAAAAGGTAAACCAAGGTCGGGAGAAAGTGCGTTTTGTACCACGTAACATCGGTAAAAACCCCAGCCAAGCAAAACTAAAGTTCAGCGGTAAATATACTTACGACGCCTAGTGATTAGGTACTAGGGACTGGGTATTGGGGGCTAGGGACTAGGGACAAGGGGACTAGGGACTGGGCAATTTACTTAATATCCAATCCCCAATCCCCAATCTCCAATCCCCAATCCCCAATCCCCAATCCCCAATTCCAATCCCTTAGCTGTTTATGATTTTTCCCAATTTTTCCCAATTTGCCCAGCTAGCTTTACAAGGCAACTTTGTTCCGGTTTATCAAGAATGGGTAGCTGATTTAGATACGCCAGTATCTGCTTGGTATAAGGTCTGTGCTGGTCAACCCTATAGCTTCTTATTAGAATCTGTAGAAGGTGGGGAAAAACTAGGACGTTATAGTTTATTAGGTTGCGACCCGCTGTGGGTGTTGCAAGCATGGGGTAATACTACGACCCAGACACACCGCGATGGTTCCCAAGTCACGTTTGAAGGTGACCCCTTTACAGCTTTAGCCAACTGTCTAGAACCTTATAAACCAATAAAGTTACCACAACTACCACCAGGAATTGGCGGTTTGTTTGGTTTTTGGGGCTATGAATTGATTCACTGGATAGAACCTCGTGTCCCAATTCATGCACAGGATGAGAGAAATATTCCTGATGGGTTGTGGATGCAGGTAGATCACCTGTTGATTTTTGATCAGGTGAAACGGAAAATTTGGGCGGTCGCCTATGCGGATTTGCGCGACCCCAAAGTAGATATACAGGCAGCTTATCAACAAGCGTGCGATCGCGTCACTCAGATGGTCAGCAAGCTATCTCTGCCTTTGTCACCAGAGAAAACTATATTTGAATGGAAGCCCCCAAGCAGTAACAAAGCAGCAGCAGAGGAATACACCAGTAACTTTACGCGCTCAGAATTCTGCGCCAGCGTTCAAAAAGCAAAAGACTACATCAAAGCTGGAGATATCTTTCAAGTTGTTATTTCTCAGCGCCTATCAACACAATACACAGGCGATCCCTTTGCGCTTTATCGCTCCCTGCGCCAAATAAATCCGTCGCCATATATGGCTTACTTTAACTTTGAAGATTGGCAAATTATTGGTTCTAGCCCTGAAGTTATGGTAAAAGCAGAACGCGATCGCGACGATGACGTGATAGCAACAGTCCGTCCAATTGCAGGGACACGTCCACGGGGTAAAACTACCAAAGAAGATGCAGCCTTAGCTGAAGATCTACTCCACGACCCTAAAGAAGTCGCTGAACACGTCATGCTTGTTGATTTAGGGCGTAATGATTTGGGTCGCGTTTGTCAAAACGGTAGCGTTAGAGTTGATGAATTAATGGTAGTTGAGCGCTATTCCCATGTCATGCACATTGTTAGCAATGTCGTAGGTAAATTAGCACACAGCAAAACTGCATGGGATTTACTCAAAGCTTGCTTCCCTGCGGGTACAGTAAGCGGCGCACCTAAAATCCGCGCGATGGAAATTATCCACGAGTTAGAACCTAGCCGTCGCGGTGTTTATTCTGGTGTTTACGGTTATTACGATTTTGAAGGTCAATTAAATAGCGCGATAGCAATACGTACAATGGTAGTACGTGATAATACAGTAACTGTGCAAGCTGGTGCAGGTTTGGTGGCTGATTCTGAACCAGAAAAAGAATACGAAGAGACACTCAATAAAGCTAGAGGACTTTTAGAAGCTATTCGCTGTTTACGTTGAAAAAACTATTGTAGTTACTACAAGCATACTTCGATGTGGAGGGGCTTTTTATCCGTCATCGCTCCTACCATCGATTTTGTATACGTTGCTGTAAACGAGGAATTGGTATTAAACAAATCTTATTTTCGATATAAATAGCAACAATTCGCACTTAACTGAGAAATAATTGCCTTTTTGTAACAAAATTGTTATATTAATTTATATTAAGTTACATAATTTGTTACACCACTGCATTCTGAATAAACGTGCAGTTGGGTGTACACGTACTTTGCCGAGTATCTAACTTAACAGCAACAAACTCACTATGTATTTAACAGAGCGAAGGTTGAGTGTTTTTAAAAGTCTCTTCAGAAGCGCTATCTACGGCAGTTAATTTCCGCATGATTAATGAAGATTTGGGAGACAGGCTATATGGATGCTGATGAACTTCTCAAACGCTACTGTGCAGGAGAGAGAAATTTCACGCAGGTAAGCCTGCATTCAACCAACTTGAGCGAGGTATGTTTAGCTGGAATCAACTTGGATCGAGCTAACCTAGCTCAATCAAGCTTATCGCAAGCTAACCTACGTGGAGCAAACTTGATTGAAGCAAATCTAAGTGCGGCGTCGCTCTGGAGAACTGACTTAAGTGGAGCAACCTTAATTTGGGCTAACCTGAAGCGTGCTAATCTGATTCGGGCAACTCTAACTAAAGTGGATTTGCACAAAGCTTCCTTAGCGAAAGCCGACCTGCGTTTAGCAAACCTACGCGATGCTGACCTCAGTGGTGCAGATTTGACTGGGGCAGACTTGCGTTACGCCAACCTCAGTGGCGCTTTTTTGGCTGGGGCAAATCTCAACGGTGCAAACCTGACTGGGGCAGACTTGAGCAAGGCAGACTTAAGCTATACTAATCTCGCTAAAGCCCTCTTGTTTAAAACTAATCTAAGTTATGTAGACTTTACGGAAGTAGACCTAACTAAAGTAGATTTGCGCTACTGCTTGCTTAACAAAGAAGCTCTGCCTCAAAGAGACCTTGTTGAGGCAGGTTAACAACATTCATTTAGTTTGAGCTTTTAGCGTTCGAGAAAAGGGTAAGGGGTAAATCCTTTACCCTTTTGCTTGCTATTTACTGGGTGCGATCGCCAAAGTATCCTGCACTCGAATATGGTTGAGCCAAATTCCTTGGATGTAAAACAAAGTCATAAATTATTACTTTTAAATAAGTATAGCTAATACTTGATATTAATTTTACAAATCGGTTAGTCCTTGATGACTTTTTGTAAACTAATGTAAAGTACTATCACAGGCAAACAAAACTTGTCTGATTCATAAATAATTAATCGCAATCATAAAACCATGACAGCAACCTTACAGCAGCGCGCTAGCGCCAACGTATGGGAGCGGTTCTGCA